>JAPLNJ010000155.1 GCA_026692885.1 Planctomycetota bacterium
TGGCTCCGGGTTAAACGAGGATGTGCCATCCTCAACCGCGTGCGATACAGATGCCTTCGGCCAAGACGTACCAAATCGAAAACACGCAACTTCAAGACTTGCGCGTAGGGTCAGCCCAGCCCACAGTGGGTAGCTGACGGGGAGTGAAGGCGACTGACAATGAACGTTCCTCCTAACCATGGTCCGGCGCGCCGGCCGCCGCCGCTTCCTGCGGCGACACCACACAATCCGTCTGCCTCTGTCGGCAGCGGCGTGAACCGCGTGCTGCCGCTGGTGCTGATCGGCGTTGCCATCAGCACACTCGGGGTGGCCATCATCCTGGCAGGCTTGTTCGTCGGGCAGCGGCTGATGCGACGCTCCACGGAAGACGTGGAAACCGAGATCGCAGAGACTATTTCCGAGACCGAGGTCGCGCAGACTATTCCCGATGTCGAGATCGCGCAGGCTATTCCTGAGATGGAGATCGCCCAAACTATTTCCGATCCCGCACCCGAGGCGAAACCCCTCGTTCCTGATTCTGCGACCGTCCCGGAACCAGCAACACCTGTCGTTCCCGATTCCCTGCCCGTCTCGGAACTGCCGAAAGAATCGCTCAAACCGCAACGGGACGTATTCTCCGACATCGCCAAGCGTCAGAACCGACTCGTGCTGCCGGCAATGTTCTTGGAGAAGGTTGACGCTTTCAGTACGGGCAAAGTCAACACGAACCTGGAACCGCTGGCCGAACTCGTTGTGGAGGACGTCAAGCAGTGTGAACTCAGCGTAGAGGGCAGGGAGTTTACCGAGACTCGCACCGGCCAGCATAAGCTGAAACGCAAGGACGACGATGGCGGGTGCAGCTGGAACTTGTTGACCACCACGTCGACCGGCGTGAGTCAGGAGTGGGGAGTTTTCAGGTTGGAAGGGGGGAAACTAAAGTTCCAATGGAAAAGTAAACCTCCGGTCCGGTTACAGTTCTGCCAGCTGAACATCAAAGTAGGCGACCAGACGGAGTGCTGCCACCTAAATCGAGTCGAACAAGTCCCCGCCGTGCAATACGACATCGACAAGCCGGTCGCGGTTTCGCTGAAGGGTTTGGAAGGTCTGTGGCGTGAAGGGGATCCGCTGCGAGTGGAATTGCAGTTCGAGGGGCCCAGCAGCAAGATGCTGGTGAACGGCGTGGCCGGAAACGTGCTCGCTGTCGGTGAGACCGGTGAGATCCGGCTCCGTAGTCCGTTAGACGCCAATGCCCAAACGGAGGCGGACGGTGCCGTGCTGATCGAAATCGCCTTGGAAAGAACCGCGAGCAGGAATTTCCCGAAGTTACGTGTCGCGTTGTGCGCTTCCCTGCGGTCGCTGCAGTGGGACGCCGAGACCGGCACGGCGACGCTTGGCGTTCCGGAGAAATTGCCCATCACGCTGAAGAAGATCGATGAATGGCGAGACAAAGCCACCCAGGATCTACAGCAGTTCATCGTCCGCAAGCAAGCCTTCTGGCTGAATAACTGGGCCAAACTGAGCCAGGAGGAACGGCACGGTGCCGTCGCGATGCTGAAGCTGCAGAAGCTCCTCGCGGCAGAACGCTCGCTCGGCCAGAAACAGATCGCGGACGCTCGAAAGGAGCTCTTGGCCCTGGAATCTAACAGCAAGAATCTCGCGGAGATCGTGCAGAATTTCCGACTGCTCGATTCGAGCAGGCTCTCGCTGGCAGAGACTTACAATACGTTTCGCGAGTCCAAGGAGCGCCGGGACCGTTGGTGTGGGGCGATGAAGACGTATCTGGAGGAAGGGCTGAACGGCCAGGCGAAGGTGCAATACCGAGCCTACATGGACTTCCCAGAAGGCCCGCTCGATCTGGAGATCACCGCGGGCTTCCGCCGTTGACAAGCAGCGTCTGTTCCTGTCACATTCACGGGGGGCTGTGCGGGTCGCAGCCTCTTGCGAGGTGGCCTGCGCGCACGGTGCGTGCATTATTGCGGGAGTAACGAACATGCGCCAGTACGAGCAGATTGTCGAAGACCTGATGACCATTTTGGCCGCCGACGTGGATCCCACGGAGGAGGCGATCCGGGACGTGGATGCCCGCTACGCCGAGGTGGTCAACGCGGTCAATGATCGGTTGGTGGAATGCGACAAACTGTTGCACAAGGGGCACCGGACCGAGTCGATTCAGAAGTGTGAGACCGAACCCAATCTGCTGGACGTAGTGGCCATCCTGGATTTTCCGGAAGCCGGGCAGTGGGGCGAGTACGTGCGGCAGTTTGGGCTTCCGGAACCGCCGCAGTTGCGGACCGAGTTGGCCATCGACCTGAACGAAGCCTACTCCACCGAGGCGTCTTCGGCGGACATCTTGCGGCAGCATCGGTTGTTGGCCTTGGCCCGCGCCCCGCTCGGTGCACGGCTGAAAGTGCTCCGGCAGGTCGCCAAGTCCGACCCTGGCAGTCCGGTCTGGCAACAGGACGTACGGAGCTGGGAGCAGGTCCGGCACGACCAGTTGCCCAAGGAGATCGAGGCAGCCGTGGCGCGGAGCGATGCGAAGCTGCTGACGCTTTTAGAGCAGGAGGTCCGGGCCAAGGACTGGCTGGACCCACCGCCCAAGGCTTTGGTCGATCGGGTGACGGAGGCGACCAAGCAGGCTCGCCTGAAACACGGCCGCCGCCAGTTGGAGGCCCTGGAGAAGGAGTTGACCGAAGCCTATGCCAATTTTGATGTGATTCGGGCGAAACAGGTCCGCCAGCGTTGGAATGCCCAGGTAGCGACTGGCATCGAGCGTAACGACGATCCACTGCTGGCCCTGGTGACACCCGCCTTCGCCTGGCTGGACGAGCAGGAACGTCAGGATCGGGAGGAGCGGGAATACGCGGCGGCCTTGTCCGATCTGGAGGGCGCGTTGGATGCGGGGGCGCCGCGCGAAACGTTAGAGCGGCTGGAGCACGCCGTCCTCCGCTTTGACCGTGGCGGTCTGCCCGAGATCCTCGACCAACGTCTGCGGGAACGCTACGCCAGCCTGGACTTGGGCGCTCGCCGCAAATCCCGCTTGATCGTCGTCAGCGTCGTCCTGGCAGCACTTCTGGCCACCGCCGGAACGACCTGGGCGATCGTGGCTTACAACCACAAACGAGAGTTGGCGACAGTCACGACGAACCTCAAACAGTTGAAACAAGACAAGAAGTTCAAGGAAGCGTCTTCCTACCTGGACGAATTGAAGCCGAAGTCGCCTCGGATCCACAGCACGCCCGAGGTGCAGATGTTGCTCAAGGAGATTCAGGCCGAATGGGAGCAGGAGAAGAAGCGACGGGCGCACTTCGAGCGAGCTTTGGCAGACGCCCGCCGGTACGGAAAGACCGAGGAAGGGCATGGCACCGCGGTGGATGCCTTGGTCGCCGCCAAGAAGCTGGCGGACAACGAGGCCGAACAAAACGAAGTTGCGAACGCTCAACGCGAGGTGGATGACGCCCAGAAAGGGTTACAGGAAAAGCGGAACCAGGCCTTCGCCGCCGACCTGAATGCCTACGGCGAACGCGTCCGGAAGTTGGACACCTCGGCGTCAGACTCGGACACGCTGTTGACCACGGTCGAGATGTTGCTCGCGGACGGCGGCGTGCTGGCAAAGCGTCCGAAGGTGCCGTCGGACGTGCGGAGCCAAGTACAGCCATTGCTGGAGCAGCTGAAGTCCCTGTACGAAAAAACCGCAAAGGGCCGCAGTGAGGCGGATCTGCTCAGGCGGATCAACGACACCCTCGGGGATCGCAGCCGATACTTGCAGTCGCTGGAGACCTACGTCAGAGCCTTCCCAACCAAGTCCCGGGCGACCGATTTCAAACGGGTCTTCGAAAACGAGACGACGCTCTGGGATGGCGTCGAGAGCTGGAACGAGCTGATCGGTATCTGGTCGCAGCGAGATTTTCGGATCACCGCAGCCGCCGAGGCCCCGAAACTGATCGCCGAGGCCGAGGCTTTGTTGAAGCAGCACCCCGGCTTTCCTGCCGCGGAGAACCTCCGCAAGATTATCCCGTTCCTGGCGGCCATCAAGCAGCGTGTGGGCGAGGATGGAGCGCAGATTACGGGCCAGCTCGCGGCAGACCTGCAGATTCCGGCCCTGGTTGAACTGCGGATGTTGAAGACCCGAGAGGGAAAACGCTACTACTTCAAAGACAAGCCTCCCAGACTCAACAGCGCCCGCAGTTGGGTGTTGAACTACTTTACAGATTTCAACTTCGAGGAAACGCTGCGCAAGGAGATCCCCGACAGCTCTGTCAGCAACGCGCCGACGGCGGGTGCCACCGGGGAATCCTGGACGTCCCCGCAACGCGATTTCAGCGAGTTCGCCGCGAACAAGCTCGCGGAGTTGACAGACACTTCTTGGGAAAGCACCTTCTTTCAGATGATCAAGCGGCTGTCTGACGATCCAGACCTGGAGCCCGTGCTCAAGGTCCAACTCCTGTCGCGGGTGACCCAGGTGGCTTGCCAAGGCAGTCAACCCATGCAGGAAGCGTTCAGCAAATACCTCGAACTGATCCAGAAGGCTTCTCTGAACAACGCCGCCAACTGGGTGGACCCGGAGGATTCGGACGGGCAACGAGCGCGGACGGCGGCAGCCGGTCTGCTCAAGCGGATGGAAGCTCCCGACGTGGCGGTGCTGCGAGCGCAGCAAATCTGGAAGACCGTGGTGAAGCCCCGCTTAGGGCCGCAATACGTCTGGAAGGGTTGGTTGTGTCGCGACGAGAACCAGTGGAAGTTTACGTTGCCCCCAGGGGCCGCAACGCAGTCGGGGGAGCTGTTCGTGGTCCAACGATCCAGCTCCGAGAGTCCCGAGTTCATTAAGATCGGCGACTTGGTGAATGGAACCCCGACGCTGAGATTGGCCGCCACGGGCGCTGCGGTCGAAGGCCGTCCGGTGTTTCTGGTCTTAGGCAAGTAGCATGGCTCTCCAGAGCCGTGTAAGGTGCCCCCCGTAGCATGGCTCTCCAGAGCCGTGTAAGATGCCCTCCGTAGCCGTGTAAGTTATCCAGTGTCCTGGCACAACGCAGCAAAGGCTGGCAGGGAAGGTGCGTGGATTCGCTGATCGACGTCGAACTGCCCGGCACTGGAGAGCCAGGCCGCAAGAATTCACACCCGGCAGAATTGACGCGAAACACCAGCCGACCGGCTGCTGACTGATGCAGGAGGGCCAAGTGACACAATACTTCATCCGCAACCGTGGCGAGGTGCGCGGGCCGTTCCCGCCCGAGAAGCTGAAAGAGTTGGCGCGGCGTGGCCAGTTCGGACGACATTACCAGGTGTCCGAGAGCGGCGAAGTGTGGGAATCCGCGGCCAATCACCCGGAACTGCTACCGGAAGCCAAGGCGGGCAAGATCCGCAAACAGCCGCAGGCCGAACCCGTCGCCGAGCCCACGGGCTATGAATTGGCTGAAGAGTACACCCCCGGAGCGGGACCGGATGGCGGCGAAGACCTGAGACTGGCTGAAGCGACTTCGTCCGTCACCGGCCAGACGTGGCGCTACGCGCACGCTGGCGAAGAGCACGGTCCCTTGTCGTTTGAAGAATTGCAGCAACTCGCATCCCAAGGGCAGTTGCAATTCAACGACGTGGTTTGGACCGAGGGCATGGCGACCTGGATCGAGGCTTTCAGCGTCAACGGACTGTTTCCCGTAGGTGGCTTTGCAGAACAGTCGCCCCAGCCGGGTCTGGGCATGTACCGACCTCTTGACAATTCTCAGGATCCCACCGCCGCGGCAGGGCCGATCGCCCCCTTTGCCGTGGCCAGCCTTGTGTCAGGCGTAATCGGGGTGCCCATGTGCTTGCCGAGCAGTATCGTGGCCGTGGTTCTCGGCCACATGGCACTGCGTCAAATCGCTGCGGCTCAGGGCGAGTTGGGTGGCCGCGGATTGGCGCTGGCGGGCCTGATTCTGGGCTATGCTGCCGGGGCCATCAGTATCTTGGTGCTCCTCGCGACGCTGATCGCGAAGGTGATCAAACTGCTCTGAGGTCCACTGCGGTGAACGCCAAGCACCCTGGTTACGAGGCTCTGCCTTGTAACCCGCTGACCGCGAGGCTCCGCCGCTCAAGACGCGCCGTCGGCGTCCGAGTCAAATAGGCTCAGCCAGGGCGTACGTTCCAGATGCTCGCGCTGACGCTCGACCTCTCCGGCCTTCAGTCCGCCGGGAATCTCCAGACTCAGCTGCATTTCCTGGCTCGTCCGCACGTATACGGCGCGGATGTGAAGCCGTCCGAATTCATCGAACCGCATGGTGACATCCACCGCCTGTCCCGGTGGGTCGCCGGGCGGGAAGCCGGCGATGCGGCCTTGGCCGAGGACCTCCGCCAGTTCGCTGTCCCGCGTGTCACCCTGGGTGACAAGAATACTGATGAAGGCTCCACCACCGCCCATGTCCGAGGTCACGAAGCGTTTGGTGCTCTCGATCGGCACCAGGCTGTTCTTGGGGATCAGGACGTTGTTCCGGGAGACGCTGCCCCGCCGCGTACGCAGGCCGACACCGTGAGCCGTGACGAAACGCACGCGGGGCAGGGACGGACTCGTCGGGGGATCGTCCTCGACCGCCAGATTGGCTGGCTCGTCCTCGACCGTGGCGTTGCCGGGCTCGTCCGAGAGGATGCGAAACGGCGTCAGTGCGGTCTCCGGCCACGGGGCGGTCACCGTCTCTGGCGGAGGGGGATTTGGCGTCGGGGGCAGCGCCGCGACCGGCGGCTCGTCCGCGGTGGTCTGAGAGAAGGTTCGCGGTGCCTGTCCCCGTTCCAGCAGGTGCGCGTAGATTGCCGCCCCCTGGGCCACCGCCGCGACAGGGTGCACCCCGCTGTCCGGCGAAAAGCCGCAAGTCTCCTGCAACATGCGGCGGACCGCGGGCATCTGGGTGGAGCCGCCGACTAGAACCACGCGGGAAATCTGGCTCCAGTTCAAGCCGGCATCTTCCAGAACCATCTCCGTGGTGAGTTTGGTGCGCTGCAGCAGGGCCGTCGTCAGCCCTTCAAACTGCTGGCGTGTCACCTGGCAGACGTGGCTCTTACCGGCCGCGTGCACACGGATCGCAAACTGTGCGAAGCGGCTCAGGTTCCGCTTGGTCCGCTCGCACTCCAACTGCAGCTCCTGCACCGCCTGCCGATCGCTGCGCAGGTCCACCTTCTGGGCCCGCTGGAAATCGTCCGCGACGAAGTCGAACAACGCCTGATCCCAATCACGGCCCCCGAGTTTCCGATCGCCGCAGGTCGCCAACTCCCGAATCTCGTGCGGCGTGATCTGCACTGCCGTGACGTCGAAGGTGCCCCCGCCAAGATCATAGACCACCACCGTCTGCTCCCCTTCGCCCCGGTACAAACCGTAGGCCAAGGTCGCTGCCATCGGCTCGTTCAGCGTGCCGGTCACTTCCAACCCGGCAATCGTCCCGGCCTGTTCGGTGGCCCGTCGGCGTCGTTCCGTGAAATAGGCCGGTACGGTGATGACGGCGCGGGAAATAGGGCCGATCTGCGGTTCCGCCTCGCGCACCAGATGACGCAAAATGATGGCGGATAAGCTCTCGGGAGTATACGTGTGGCCCAGGAATTCGGCCTGCCACGGGTCGCCCATGTGTACCTTGATGAACTGCGCGACCCGCTCGGCCGCGACCTTCGACTGCTGAAGAGCCGGTTCGCCAACCACGATCCCCGCATCGTCAAAATAAATCACGCTGGGGGTCGCAATCTGACCCGATGTATCGGAAAGGACCTGGGGCACGAGTTGCGCGTCCAGGTAGGCCAGCGCCGAGTACGTCGTCCCCAAGTCGATGCCGACGCTCTCACAGCCACGCCGTTTCATAGGTCTCCCTCGCTACCAGTCTGGATCTCTTCATCTCTTCCGCCACCAAGCAGAGGCGCATTACTTCGACTGTCTTAGTTTCGAAAACGACCCCGTCCAGCTCGCCTGGACGGTGAGAGAAGTCTTGTAAGCGAGATCGCGACCGACGTTCACCGCGTTGCTCCCTTCCCCCGCCTGCCGCCTCCGGCGGCAGGCTGGGGAAGGGAGGGGTATTGCTGCGTTCGCGATCTCGCTCACAAGACTCCTTCACCGGCCGCGCAAGGCGGCAGGGGTCGAAGTGAGACAGTCGCATTAATAAGTGTCGCAAGAAGAGTAGGCGGCACACTCCGAGGCTGTGAAGAAATCAAATCGGCCAACGATGCTTGCACAAGGTGCAGGGTGGGCTATGCCCACCAAGCACAAGCAGTTGTGGTGGGCACAGCCCACCTTACGATTTTTTCACAGCCTCTCCGTGTGCCGATTTCCGCACACGGAGTGTGCGGACTACTTTGAATAGTTCCGACAGTTATTGATGCGACGGTCCCAAGCAGCTGAACATAGCCCA
>JAPLNJ010000156.1 GCA_026692885.1 Planctomycetota bacterium
GTCGTGTGCCCAAGCCTAGGGAAAGCCTGCTGCCCGCGAAAACTGAAATCTGTACGTCTGACCCCAGCTGGCGGTCCGTCTCTGCGAAACCGTAAAACCCCATGCTTGACACCGACAACCCCGAAAACCGTTTGGTACTAGCCGTAGGGTGGGCTGTGCCCACCAACTATAGCCAAGACCGAATAAGAAGACCTCCGTGCTCGGGCTTTGCCAGCTGTGCGATACTGCCCGCGGGCAGCTTTGTCGTAGAACGGATTTCAATCCGTTCAGTGAAGAGCGGAACAAATTCCGCTCTACGAAGGGACAAACCTGCCCGCGGGCCGTACAACAATGTAAGCGGCTGGAAAAGAACAAGTCCGCAGTTTAACCGTAGGACGGATTGGCACTTCGGCCCGATGTTTCGGGGCCGAAGTGCCAATCCGTCCCACCACCGATCTGCCAGGTTATTTCTTTACAGCCACTAAGCAAAGTTGCCCTGGGGCCTGGAGTCCGTCTGTCAAGGCCAGGTTTTCCAAGTCGCTGCCTGCGGGCTCCACTGGCCGAGCACATCTCCGGCGATGTCCGACAAGACATCATCCAACTGGCCATCCGCGACGAGCTCCGTCAGCTCCAATCGGTCGACGTGGCTTGAGTTCCGATCACCGAGCGGACGAGAGCGCACGGTGGCGAACGGGGCTTCCGCCACGACTGGCAGGACGTACTCGGAACCAGCCTCGCCCTCACCCGACGGCCACGCCTGATCGTTCAGGCACTGGATGACCGCCAACACGTCCTGTGGCGTGATCTGGTCGTCACCGGTTACGTCAAAGTAAGGCGGCTGCGAATCCGAGGGATTTAGCAGCAGCTTCTGGGCGGCGTTCGCGTTCAGGTAGTTGATCACCAGCAGCACGTCCAACGGCGTGACCTGTCCGTCGGCGTTCACGTCCTCCGGCAAGACCGGGTTCTGTCTTGGGTGAAACTCGAAGGCACCGCAGTCGACCGTCACGTCGTAGACCCGCACGCTCCCGTCCCGATCCAAGGGGATTGGCTCAGCGGTAACGCCGTCTCGGTCCAGATCCTGCGTGTCCAAGGGCAGCAGACTGTTGTCGCCAGCGTTGATCGCCAAGCTGTGCTTCGTCAGGTGCAAATCGCCGTAGTCATTGTTGGCCGACTCGTCCACGTCGGTGGTTGACGGGTCATCACGCCAGCCGTCCCCGCCATCTGACGGATTGCGTACGAAGCTCGGATCGATGCCGATCAGGTTACTATTGCTAGTCAAGCCTCCGGAGCCGCCGAGTTCGTCGCCGCTATTCTGCCAAAGAATAGAGTTGCTGAGAGTCAGCAGGTCGGCGTTAGTGATCGCACCGGTGGACCCTCCCGAGTTTCCGGCCAGCGTGGAATTCGTGACCGAAAGTTTGCCGGAACTGTAGATCCCGCCGCCGGAATCGGCGGCTGAGTTGCCCACGAGCATGGAGTTGATCACCGACACGGTGCCCGAGTAGCTGCCGATCCCGCCGCCAACGTACAGGACAAAGTTGCCCGAAATCGTGGCGTTGGTTACCGTCAACACACCGGAGGCATTCCAGATTCCCCCGCCCGAGCCGGCTGAATTGCCCGAAAGCACGGAGTTGGTCACTGCCAAGGTGCCCAAGTCGCTGAAGATCCCGCCGCCGCTACTGGCCGAGTTGCCCGCAAGGGTCGAGTTCATCACCGACAGGGTGGCATTGTCGCTGTAAATCCCCCCGCCGGCGTTGGTTGCCGAGTTCCCTGACAAGACCGAATTGGTGAGAACTAGTGCGCCGGAAAAACAGATCGCGCCACCATCGCTGCCCGTGTTGGCCGAGAAGATCGAGTTCGCGACGGTCAGCGTGCCGTAACTGTAGATCCCTCCGCCACGACTGGCGGAGGAGTTCTCCGAAACGGTCACATCGGTCAGCAGCAGCGTGCCGGCGTTGAAGATTCCGCCGCCCGAACTACTGGCCGAGTTACCTGTCAGCGTCGAGTTCCGGACGGTTAGGGTGCCAGAATTGTAAATGCCGCCACCATTGTCCGAGTGGCCCCCGAGGATGGTGAGCGAGTCCAGGACCACGTGATTGCCGGTGACGTCAAAGACCCGACTGCTCCCGTCCGCATCCACCGTCAGCGATTGCAGCGCTGAGGCGTCGATCGTCAACGACGTGTCCAGCGAGAGCGCGCTTCCACCCAGCGTAATCGTCGCGCCATCCAACGTCGGGTCGAACGTCACGATGGTTCCCAAATCGCCCGTGCCCGCGTTGTAGATCGCCTCCCGTAGCGAGGTCTGCTGGTCAAACAGGTCAAGCGTATCGCTGGCGCTGGTCACCACCACCGAGGGCGTCTCACGGACGACAACCACTTCCTGGAACTCGAAGGCACCGCAGTCGACGACCTCGCCGAAGACGCGTGGTTTGCCGTCCCGATCCAACGGGATCGGTTCATCGGTAACGCCGTCCTGGTCCAGATCCTGCGTGTCAAGCGGCAGCAGGCTGTTGTCGCCATAGTTGATCGCGAGACTGTCATTCGTCAGGTGCAAGTCGCCGTAATCGTTGTTGGCCGACTCGTCCACCGTGGTGGTCGCCGGATCATCGCGCCAACCGTCCCCGCCGTTCCACGGATTGCGTACGAAGCTCGGTTCAGCACCGATCAGGTTCCTCGCGTTCGTAACGCTTCCGGAGCCGCCGAGGTCCGTGTTGCTGTTCCGCCAGAGTATCGAGTTCCGAAGCGTCAGCGGGCCCGCGTTGTAGATCCCGCCGCCGTGGCTGGTGGCGGAGTTGCCCGAGAGCGTGGAGTCGGTCACCGTCACCGTGCCGGAGCTGTAGATCCCGCCGCCGAATCGCTTGGCGGAGTTGCCTGAAAGGATCGCGTTCGTGACCGACAGCGTGCCGGAGCTGTAGATCCCGCCGCCATCGTAATTGCTGGACGAATTGCCCAGGAACGTGGAGTTGGTCACCGTCAGGGTGCCGCCATGGGAGTTGCAGATCCCGCCGCCCCAGTAATAGGTCGAATTTCCCGACAGCGTCGAGTTTGTGACCGTCACCGTGCCACCGGAGTTATAGATCCCGGCCCCGTCGTCTTTGGCGGAGTTGCCCGACAGGGCCGAGTTCGTCACCGACAGCGTGCCGGAGTTGTAGATCCCGCCCCCATCGTCACCGGATGAGTTGCTGGCGAGCGTCGAGCTGACGATCGTTTCGGTGCTGGAGGAGGCTTAGATCCCGCCGCCGTATATCGTGGCGGAGTTGCCCGACAGCGTGGCTCTCGTGACCGACAGCGTGCCGGAGCTGTAGATCCC
>JAPLNJ010000157.1 GCA_026692885.1 Planctomycetota bacterium
CGGCGCGACGCTGTACACGGCCACGAACGTGTTGACGAACCTGGGCACCACGACATTGGGCACGGGCGTCTTGAATCTGGTGGACGCGGGCGGCTTGACGGTCACGGGCGTGGTGGGCGCGACGGGGGGCGTGACGCTGAACACCAGCGGAGCATTGGCCATCAACAACACGGTGACCGCCACGGGGGCGATCGTCGCATTGACGACCACCGGTGCCGGCAACGCGATCACGCAGAGTGGGACGGGAGTGATTACCGCAAGCGACTTGACACTGGCCACGGTGAATGCCAGCGCGACGCTGAACACGGCGATCAACGCTTTGACGAACCTGGGCACCACGACGCTGGGCACGGGCGTCTTGAATCTGCTGGACGCGGGCGGACTGACGATCACGGGCGTGGTGGGCGCGACGGGCGGTGTGACGCTCAACACCAGCGGAATGTTGGCCGTCAACGACACGGTGAACGCGTCTGGGGCGACGGTGGACATCAACGCCTCGGGCGCCAGCGAGGGGGGAACATCCATCATTACCGCAGCGAATCTGCGGTTGCAGGGAACGGGGACGTTTACGCTGAGCCATGGCAACGCAGCGGGGACCTTGGCGGCGAACGTGATCGGGGCTTTCTCGTTCACGAACGCCGGGGCCCTGTCGGTCGGCAGTGTGCTCGGTACGAACGGCGTCACGTCCACTGACTTCGCGATCGCGATCGCCACCCAGAACGGCGCGCTGTCGATCACCAACACGGGTGCCACCAATGACGTGAACGCCGGGACGAGCGCGGTTTCGTTAACAGCCGGCAGCACCGGCAATGACAACACCCTGACGATCGTCGGCACCGGGTCGGACAGCGCCCTGGTCACGGGCAGCGGTGGTGTGACGCTCAGCGCGGACCGCCTGAGCGTCCAGACGACGGCGACGACCGTCCTTGCCGTGGACGCCGGGGCAGGTACGGTGACGGTGTTACCTTCGGAAACGACCACGGCCATCAACCTTGGTTCAACGGTGGACACGACGGCCGCCACGCTCGAAGTCAGCAACGCGGAATTGGGTCATTTGAAGGGAGGCGTGGTTAAGCTTGGGGACGCCTCGATCACTGGCAACCTCACGGTGAGCGCAGCCATTGCACCACCGGCACTGAATGCAACCACCTTGTCGCTGGAGATCGGCGGGACCGGGACCATTGTCCAGAGCGGTTCAGGTGCGATCACAGTGGCGAGCCTCGCATTGCGTTCCGGGTCGGGCGTCATCAATCTGGCCACGAACGCGAATAATGTGACCGCCCTGTCGGCCGACAGCACCAGTGGGACGATCATCTACCGGGATAGCAATGCCTTTACGGTCGGCGTGGTGGACGGTCTGAACGGTATCAGCACGACCGGCGATATTGGCCTCACTGCAGTCGCTGGACTAATCACAATGACTAATGGCGTTAAGGCCATCGGGGGAACGCTGACGCTTACCGCAAGCCAGGGTGTCAACCAAACCGGCGGTGCCGCGGTCAGCGATAAGCTATTGCTGCTCGGTGGAACTGGTAACGGCAACAGCCTGCCGACCTTCTCGTTCACCCTCAACCAGACCTTGAACGACTGGAATACGGTAGCGGCGGCCGTTCTTGCCAATATCAACCTCAACGACATGAACGACATGACCGTTGGTATCGTAGGCAGTACGTTCGGGATCACGACCGGCGACACCGACAATGCCGGCGGCAATGTAGTTATCCGCAGCCACGACGGGCTGACCATGACAGCGAACCTCCCGAACACCACCATCGACACTAGGGGCAAGAACAAGTCGGGAGGGATTATTAAGATTGGGGCCGGCGTTACGCCTTCCGACGGTGGCAATACCGACTACTATTGGGCCGGGAAAGGCAACATCGACCTCGACGGTGGCGGCCTTGATCTAGTCATTCTTGTTAGTACACCTGCAAACTCCCCGATCACTTACATCGCGCCACGCGACATCATCGTCCGCACCACGTTGCAGACCCTGCCGGGAAGTGGTTTTGGGATCACACTGACTGCCGACAGCGATAACGATGGCCTCGGCGGTGTGTGGATCGATTCGAGCGGGAAGATAGATTCTGATACGGACGTGCTAATTACCGGCTCGGACGTGTTCCGTACGATCGCCCTTCCTGGCGACCGATTCACCGGCATTGTCGCCAACGATGCGACCGTGTTGACCTTCGCGAGGGCGGCTATCGACTGGTCTGGAACTACTAATGACTGGATCACGTTGACGGGGCACGGCTTGTTAACGGGTGATGCGGTGATCTACGACAACGGAAGCGGGTCGAGCATTACCAATCTCACCGACGGCAACACCTATTACGCCATCGTGGTGAACGTGAATCAGATCCGGTTGGCGACTACTCGAGCCAACGCGTTGGCGAACACAAAGATCGATCTTGGCTCAAGCGGAGGGGCAGATGACCAGAAGTTCTCGAAACGGGTAGTTGTGGGGGCCACGACGGCGATCGACTCCGTGCGTATCGACGAGGACAACCTGTCCGCAGTGGATACGGACCCGCAGATCACGGCCAAGGGCAGCGTCACCCTGCAGCACTCGGACATTTCCACGCGTCCCGAACTCGATCAAGCGGTGATCGTGGTCAACGGCATCGTGCGGTCCAATACGGACAGTACGGTCGGCGGGAGTGATCTGACGATACTGGCCCGGCGCGATATTCGCTTCGGCGCGGACGGCGACCTGGCTTCCAACGGCGGCGATATCCTGCTTTCGGCCGGGCGAGACGCAGCGGGTAATGAGATCAGCAACGGGGCCGTGATCGTGATGGTGGACGATACCCAGTTCAATGCCGGAACCGGATCCATCTCGGCGTCGGCGGCGGGGAACATCGAACTGGGAGCCTTGGTCACGACTCATGCCGATACGCCGGGCATCGACTTCACGTTCAATCCGGCCGTCGCCGTGAACGATCCGGCCGACACCATCACCCTGAGCGGGCCACTCCTGACCACGGGCGACAAGCTCATCTATACCAACGGCGGCGGAACGAACGTCGGCGGCCTGGTCAACGGCACGGCCTACTACGTGATTCAACTCGGCGGCAATATGATCCAGTTGGCCGCGACCCAAGCCGACGCTGTCGCGACGACGAAGGTGCCGTTGCCTCTGAACTTGACCGGAACCACCGGCAGCAGCCACACATTGGACCGGACCGCGGCCGTCACGCTCACCAACCGCCCCTTGGGCGGCGGGGCCATCGTGGATGCGGGGGACAGCGCTGTCAACGTTACAGCCGATTCGGGGACCCTCGTGATCCGCAGTGTGACCGGCTTTTCGAAGACCACTGCCGCGGACGCCTACCTGGAAACGAGCGTCGCCGCGTTGGACATCGTCAACTCGACGAGCGGCAACATACTGGTGGCCGAATCGACTGGGCTGACGATTGTCCAGGCTCAGCAGACGTTGGCCGGCAACATTCAGGTCGTCACGACCAATGGCCCGATCACGGTAGGCCATGCCTCCACGCCCTCGAACGCCGTGAGTGTGACGGGCGCGAATACGATTGCGATTACGGCCGGTGGCTCCACCAGCGACATTGTGACTGTGGCCAGCACCGGCGACATTGTCTCCGCCACCGGTTCGATTACCCTGACTGCCGGACGCGCCGTGACCCTGAACGATCGCGTCCAGACGACTAACAGTGCCGTCAACGTTACCACCGGCTCGGGCGACACGGGTCTGCTCACGCTGACCACTGGCGGCGCGACGTCGGGGAGCATCGCCTCGGGCGGCGGAGCGATCACGATCACGGCCGACAATGTGTCGCTCGACAATCCTGCGCCCACGGCGATCAACGCGACCGGTGGCACCGTCACCATTCAAAACGTCTCCGCAAATCGGCCGCTTGACCTGGGGACAGATACCGTCGGCAACCTGGCGCTCACGGACGCGGAACTGGACACCATCACGGCGGGCAAATTGGTTCTCGGCAGCGGCACGGCGGGCGCGATCACCGTGAGCCAGGACATCGCTCTGACGGATACCCCGACCATCGCCACGCTACGTTTGAACACCGGTTCGACAGTCACGGGCATCGCGGGGGGCCTGGTGGTGAGCGACCTGGCCATCAATGCGGCCGGGGCCGTGAATATCTCGGACAGGACGAACGTCTCGAATCTGGCGATCTTCACCACCACGGGGGCGATCACGTTTGCGGAGGCCAATGGATTCAACGTGACCACCGTGGACGGGATCAACGGCGTGGACACCAACGCCGGCGCGGTGAGCCTCACGGCCACGACGGGCAATCTGACGGTCACGAACACTAGCGCGGCCAACGACATCGACGCCACCGCCTCGATCACCCTCACGCTGAACGGGAACGATGCGTTGTTCACGCTCAGCAGCGGCGCGGACGTCGAGACGACCGGCGGCGGCGTGACCGTGTCGGCGGACAAGATGAACCTGGTGGGCACGGTCACCGCCAGCGGGCAGACGGTGACCTTGCAGAACTCGGTGGGGGCGGACGCGCTCAATTTGGGTTCGGGAACGGACGCGGCAGCGAACACGCTCGAACTGTCCGACACCGAATTGGACCAGATCACGGCCAGCAAACTGATCCTCGGCAGCGGCACGGCGGGCGCGATTATGGTTAGTGCAGACATCGACCTGACCGACACGCCGACCATCGCCACGTTGCGTTTGAACACCGGTTCGACCGTCACCGGTACGGCGGGTGGCTTGCTGGTGAGCAATTTGGCCATCCAGGCCGCGGGTGCGGTAAACGTCACGGACAGCACGACGAACGTGACGAATCTGGCGATCTACACCAGCAGCGGAGCGATTACGTTCACGGAGGCGAACGGGTTCAGCGTGGCTGCGGTGGATGGGATCAACGGCGTGGACACGGACAGCGGGACGGTGAGCCTCTCGGTCACGACGGGCAATCTGACGGTCACGAACACTAGCGCGGCCAACGACATCGACGCCACCGGCTTGATCACCCTCACGCTGAACGGCAACGATGCGATGTTTGCGATTAGCAGCGGCGCGGACGTCGAGACGACCGGCGGTGGCGTTACCGTGTCGGCGGACAAGATGAACCTGGTGGGCATCGTTACCGCCAGCGGGCAAACGGTGACCTTGCGCAACTCGGTCGGGGCGGACTCGCTCAATTTAGGTTCGGCAACGGACGCGGCAGCGAACACGCTCGAACTGTCCGACACCGAATTGGACCTGATCACCGCCAGCAAACTGGTCCTCGGCAGCGGCACGGCCGGCGCGATCACGATCAGTGCGGACATCGACCTGACGGACACGCCGACCATCACCACTTTGCGACTGAATACCGGTTCAACCGTCACCGGCACGGCCGGGGGCCTGGTGGTGAGCGACCTGGCCATCAATGCCGCCGGGACGGTGAACATCACGGACAGTACCACGAACGTGACGAACCTGGCGATCTTCACCAGCACGGGGGCGATCACGTTTACCGAGGCCAACGGGTTCATTGTGGCCGCAGTGGACGGGATCGACGGCGTGGACACCAACAGCGGCGCGGTGAGCCTCACGGCCACCACGGGCAATCTGACGATTACGAACACCAGCGCGGCCAACGATATCGATGCCACCGGCCTGATCACGATCCTGCTGAGCGGCAACGACGCCCTGTTCACCATCAGCGCGAGTGGGGACATGGAAACGACCAGCGGCGGCGTCACGGTGAATGCCGACAAGATGGATGTTGTGGGCACGATCACCGCCAGCGGTCAAACCGTGACATTGCGGAATTCAGCGGGGGCGGACGCTCTCGACCTGGGTTCCACCACGGACGCGGCGGCCAACACCCTCGAATTGTCGGGCGCGGAATTGGACCAGATCACCGCCGGCAAATTGGTCCTCGGCAGCGGCACGGCGGGCGCCGTCACGGTCTCCCAGGCCATCAATCCAGCCGGTACGACGCTCGTGCATCTGTTCACGGGGGCCGGCGTTTCAGGTCCGGGCAGCATTGAGGAGTCCGATTTGGCCGTGACCGCAGCCAGTGACGTGACCATCAACACCCTGGTCGGAAACCTGGCCGTGACGACCTCTTCCGGATCGGTCATGGTGAACGAGTTCGCGGCCGGCAACTCCCTGACGATCACGTCGGTGGACGGTGTCGAGGGGATCACGGCGACCAATGCGATCGCGGTCACCGTGGCCGCGGCT
>JAPLNJ010000158.1 GCA_026692885.1 Planctomycetota bacterium
GCCGAAGTGGCGCGCGGGAATCCGCCGCGGTCAGGAGAACTGTGCGTTGCGGGATGCGTGAGTGCAAAGAAATGTCTGTCGTTGGCCGTGCTGATCCGTCAGGCAGCACGGGTCCGCCGCGCAGCGGCTTACTTGAACCAATCGATGCACCGGAGCCGCGATCCGGTCGTTTGCCGATGGATAGTCCTGCAGTCGCGGCCCGGTGATCGCCAGCGTTACACACCCGGAGGGGCCGAACGTGGTGCCAGCCAAGGCCTGGACCGTTGGCCGCGCACTGGGCGCCTTGGCGATCAGATAAATTTCACGAATTCTGCTCAGATGAAGCGCCCCAGCGCCACGCCCGCTAGTCTTTCACGGGCGGCGTTCTTCTTTCCAAGTAGTAGCGCAATTATGTGAGCAAAAGCGAGGAAATTTAGCTGAGCGACAAAGACTGGGCGTAAGCAAAACCTAGCGGGTGACGACAAGCAGCACGTTTCCGATCCTCGATCCAGTATTGTTCCGACTGCCAAAGGAGCGATCAGCATGACGGAGCCGAATTGGGAAGCTCTTCAGGTCTGGTGCAGCGGCGAGGGTGAGTATCAGCACGTACCTGCGGCAATGATGTTTGAGAGAAGAGGCTTAGTTTTCTCGGGCGCGTTCTACCGGTGCTCGATCTGCAATGGACGAAAGCACGTCTGGGACCAAACCTTCATGAGAGGTATAACGTGGGAATGGAAGGAAAGACCTAATCGCCGATAGGTGAACGTCGCATTATCGTCCAATTGTACACGGCCCTCGGCTACCGTGGAGCCGGAGTTTCGACATCCGTTGTGGCGTGTAACAAAGCGGTGAACCGGAGCCGCCGACTACGCGGGTCTTGAAAACAGTGCCTATGGCGGCGGCCCGGTTATCGCCTCGGTGCACGGACACACGGCTGGGACGAGCCTAGCCCACCGGACTGCTGCTTCGACAATCCTCGTTAAGGAATGCCGACCAATGAATTCGAATTGCCCATGCTGTGAACATGGTAAATGTACCGTCGCTGGCTCTTTTCAACCTGTTTGTGAACAGCCGGCTTCTATGTCTTACGAGATGTGTGTGGTTTATCGGCTTAAGGGTCTCGCCGCGGCTAGGGGTTTTTCAATGCCGACCCCGGCGGCGTCTCAACCACCTCAGGCCAAGTCGCCAGCAGCGGCCCGTACCCCGGCGCCACGTTCCCGCGCGCCGGCGGCGTCTAATCCACCTAAGGCCAAGACGCCAGAGTTCACCCCAACCTTTGGGGAAGACGAGCCATCTGAGGCCAAGGCGCCAGAGTTCAACCCAGCCTTGGGCTTTCTGAAGGACGGGCCGGTCAAGGGAAAGTCTCGGCAAGCCGGTCGTAGGGTGGCATCCGCCAAACACCGCGACAAAACCATGGGTATTCTTGGCAGGCTCTTTAGCCTGTTTGGGAGGGCAAAGACAACCCGATCGCGACAACCCAAGACACTCACAACCCGAGCCCAACAACTCTTGGATGAGATGGAACGTATCGCCAGCGGCACGCCAAGTGCGGATGCTATGCGGCGACTGTCAGATGTCATGGATTCCTTCACGCGGACTGTCAACGACTCGCGCGACCCCGCCGTGGTCGAGCTTCTGTTGAAGGCGATGAGTAGCCCAAACCCGGGAGTCAGGGGCTTAAGCATACAGAGTCTGGGGTTACCCTATCGGACAAGCAACGAGCAGTGGCGGACTCTCTCCGCGAGCGATGGCTCCAAGCCCTCAGCGAGTTCCACTTGACTGGCGGCAGTGCGAACGTCCGCGCGCTGATCGACAGCGCAGCGGCCGACGCACACAATCTCCACCAAGAACTGGAGAGGGGTGGTCAGCATATCACTCATAAGCAACAACTCATTCGCAACCGCGGAGTCCAACCGACAGATCCTGAGTTCTACAGGCATGTTCATGCCATCGAGGACTTCCTGGAATTGATCGGATGCGCGGCAGATCGTGGAGGCCTGCGGAGGATCCGGAAGCAAGGCGAGTAGGCGCCGAACAAGACGCTGCAGCAGACGGCGGCCGCGATCCTGGTTTCTCAGCGTTCAACGGTTCAGCGCGCGGCCGCCGCTGCTGAGCTTGGTCGTTCGGGCAGACGGAGATCGCGTCGCGTACGTCTCTTGGCAGTCCTTGTAGTCCGATGGGCATGGCCAGTTCTTGCCGTGGATGGTCTGAGGCGATATCCTGGGGAAGTGGGACGATTCCGTGGAAGCTGATCTGGAGACGGTGAAAGTATGACGCAACTGCTGGAAGAAGCGCTGGGGGAAGTTCAGAAGCTGCCCGATGCCGGCCAAGACGCGATTGCTGCGATCATCCTGGAAGAAATCTTGGACGACCGGCGTTGGGACGACGCCTTTGCACGGTCACAGGATCAACTCGGGCGTCTGGCGGACCGCGTGCGGGAGGACATTCGGGCGGGGAGGGTCAAGAACCTAGGAATTGACGAACTTTGAACTCTCTTATCACCGAAGATTTCCTGGCCTGTTTCGCGGCGCTCCCACATGCCGTCAAGGCCCAGGCACGGAAGGCTTACCGGCTTTGGCGGCAGAACGCCGCGCATCCCAGCCTGCAGTTTAAGAAGGTGCACACGCGCGAACCAATCTACTCGGCTCGCATCAGTCTGGGCTGGCGGGTGCTGGGGCTGTTAAAAGGCGACACGATTTACTGGTTCTGGGTTGGTTCACACGCGGAATACGATCGGCTCCTGAAACGGCTGTAAAGTCCGAACTTATGAAGGATTAGATTGTGCGGTGACCGAAGCTAGCGGCAGGGCGCAATGAGAGACCGGTTGACACGGTAACTTATGAAGGATTAGATTGTGCGGTGACCGAAGCTAGCGGCAGGGCGCAGTGAGAGACCGGTTGACACGGTGAGCGTTGACCGATGAGAAAGCCAGCCACAATCTAATCCCTGGTTCAAGTAGCCCGCGGCGAAAGA
>JAPLNJ010000159.1 GCA_026692885.1 Planctomycetota bacterium
CGCACCCCGTTGATCAACTGAGCTTCCCATTGCCTCCGTCGCTCGGCGAGGACTTCACGGTTCGCTTCTGCAGGTGTCGCCCGCAGCAGAGCACTGGGTGAAAGCTCGGACAGTAATCCCGCCATTTCGCATAACCGCCGAGCTAATGCGAGCGGACGTTTGGTGGGCAGGGGGAACTGCTTCAGCTTGGTTCCGTCATGCTCCCAAAAGTTCTCGAACGGGACGGTCGTCTGGCGCGCACCCCGTTGATCAACTGAGCTTCCCTTATTATGAAACACCTGCTTCATCCAGAAACACGCCGTGGAGGAATTGAGCATGCCTAGGAGGGCTACGTGGTCGTCCTCGGTGGCGTTTGGCGGCAGCTTAATCACTGGGGCATGGCGATTGAACAAGACACCGCCCGGGGAGAGGACGAAGTTGTTATGAGTCGCCACACACGCAAAGGTGAGGAGGAGTTTGGAACGGAACCGGTCTTTGAAGAACATTGAATACTCAAACCACTCGAGTCCACGTTCCAACTGCGTGTGACCGTAAGCCACCCGATCACAAAGCTGGCGGCGAAACCGCCACAGAAATCGCCGGACGGCAAATGACACATCGGCGTCTAGTGATTCTGCGGCGTAGGGCCAGATTGCGCCTCCGGGCTCCTCGAATGACCAGTCTCGCACCTGTTCTCCGACCACGTAGTTGTGAATGTACTGCCGCTCGATGCCGAGGCGCTGGGCAGGTGCAGTACCTATGACGAAGACATCGTCATCCCGCGTAATTGCGCCGAAGCCGATTTCGGTGCACACGTCCAAGAGCCTCCGGTCCCCGCGTTCGTCTAACTGGTCCTTGAGTTCGGCTGCGCCACCACCACCAATGGACCACGGATGCCTCTGAAACGGTGCCCGCTCCGAGTCGGCGACGCTAACGAACTCACTCTGCGAACCGGGCCGGTCAATTTGGGCGAGTATCGCTGACCACACCTGACCCCGTGAAGGATTGTCCGGCGTGCTCGGTTCGCCGCGGATGCCCATCACGGTGCGTATGGTGCTGGTGACCGGTTTACGGGTGCGGCCCAACAGGATGACGGTGGGCGTGCCGTGCCCGGGGATGTAGGCCCCACTGGTGTCAATCACGTGGGTCAGATCCACCCGCGGCAAGAACTGCTCGATCACCCTCTTGCCGAACTCACGCTTCATGAACGAGTTGGCCGTGATCTGGCCGACGTAGCCAGCGGAGTCAGAGCAGTCGTTGTTCAGTGATTGGGTCTCAACCTGCTGACCGCTAATCGCGAGATCGAACAACCGCTGCATGAACGGTACGGCCAGCGAGTATTGCCGATGACATGCCGAGTAGCGATCGCGATACGCCTGATTCAACGCCTTGTCCTTAGGCGTGATGTACGGCGGGTTTGCCACCACCGCGTGGTAGATACCTGGACGCAGGATTCGGCGAAGTTCAGCCAAGTCTTCCGACCGGTAGGCGTGGGCCAGTTCGTGGAAACCCAGAACCATCTGGTCTCCGCTGGCACTGCCGTGCAAGAGCGAGTCACCACAGGCCAGGTTGATCCGAAACGGCGGCGCGTCAGCCAATCGCCCGATGCCACAGGCCCGCATCGCTGCCAGCAGTAATCGAAACCGTGCTATGGCCACGGCGTAGGGGTTCAAATCCACGCCATGCACACTGTCCAAC
>JAPLNJ010000160.1 GCA_026692885.1 Planctomycetota bacterium
AGAAGAAATAAGTGGCGCGATTGGGCGGCACGTCCAGAGCCACAACGACGGGCGTGATGGTCGTCAACCACGCCCGTCGCTTCGGCTCCGGAACATGCCTCATCGCTGTAAACGACTCTTCCGCCCCAACGGGGCATTAACAAATCAGCCCAGGGCAGCGCGCAGCGGCGACAGCCGCGGAGCTACGCCCTGGGTACGGTATCGATACTCTCGTTCCCACGCTCCGCGTGGGAACGCAAGTGTTTCGACGCTCCGCGTCGCCTGCCCAAGGACGCAGAGCGTCCGTGGCTTGCGTTCCGACGCAGAGCGTCGGAACGAGAAAAATCGAGGGCTTGGACCATCGCAAGATGTTCACCACAGTGGCCCTGAAAGGGCGAAACAAATCGGTTCCTGTCACACGTTTATCGTTCGTCAAAGTCGAGCCCGTGGCCGATGACCAAGGGTTGTGGCATGATCGTGCTGCGCTGGCTTGTTTCGCCCTTTCAGGGCTGGCGATCTTGATACTCCCACAACCCAGGGCGGCGCGCCGCGGCAAACGCCGCTCCGCTCCTATCGGGGCGAAAACTCAGGCTGCTATGCGGCTGCCCCTATCGGGGCGAAAACTTTAGCATAACGATGAGGGCGTTGCCCCAGACTACGGCGATAATGGCCTTCGGTCAGACTGTCGGCTAGGCCTTACCTGGAAAACCGTCGGTCTTCGCGATGTCAATCGGGTCGCCTTCGAAGTCCATGTACACCCGGTAGTGAATCTTTCCTTTGCTCAGTTCTCCTGCAAGAAAAGCCTTCATCGCTTCGCACCAAGCCTCGTGGCTGACCTTGAACCTGTAAACCTTCTCATATTCTTCTGCTGCAGCCAATTTCTTGTCGTCAATCGCATTCCGTTTGATGGTCTCCTGAGCCTTGTCTTTCTCCGGGAATTCCTTGATTCGCTTACTAAAACTTTCGATTCTTTCCTTAGGTGCGTTTTGGTTTTGGGCCTGGAATGAATCCCAGCCCAGCCTGAAGTACTCGACCGCACGCTCGCGATCTTTTGCGTCAACCTTGCTCCAACGAGCAAGCCAATCCCGTTGCGTGGGATGATCCTGGCTGAAGGTCACGTCTGCAGCGGTGCCAAGGGCTCTAAGGGCTTTCATCGCATCGGATTTCTCGTTGAGCGATAAGGACATTCTTCGGTTCTCGATTGGACTCCGTGGAAAACCGTACACTTCTCCACGCAACGACGGCGGGATTGAACTCCCCGTCAGGCTATTGGCTTGGGGGGCGCGGAACGCGATCTCCATCGCCACGGTACTTGCCAGACTATCGTCGGATTTCACGTCCGGATTCCTCACCCGAATCTCGGCGATCTCCCCCGGTTTCATCGAGTTCCGCTTCTCGCCGTTCACCGAGATCGAGCTCGTCAGACCATCGAACTGGAGTTCAATCCGGACAGGATCGTCCTTGCGCAACACACCGGTCAGGCACTTCAGCGGGACCGTGAACGGTTCTTCTACGTTAATCGGAACGCGGGTAAGTTTCTCGACTCGGTTCAGGCTGCAGCGTACCGCCTGGTCGCCCACTTTGATGTTCAGGCGGCAGAACTGTAACCGGACCGAAGGTTTGCCCTTCCATTGAAACTTCAGTTCTTGCCCCTCCAATCTGAAAACGCCCCACTCCTGACTCGCGCCGGTTGCCGTGGTGGTAAGCAAATTCCAAGTGCACCCGCCATCGTCGTCCTTACGTTTCAGCTCATGTTTTCCGGCGCCAGTCTCAGTAAACTCCCTGCCCTCCACGCTAAGTTCACACTGCTTGATGTCCTCCACGAAGAGTTCGGCCAGAAGTTCCAGTGTCGGGTTGATTTTGCCCGCGCTGAAGGCGTCAGCGTTCTCCAGGAACACGGGCGGCAGCGCGAGTCGGTTCCTGCGGTTGGCGATGTCCGAGAATACGTCGCGCTGTGGCTTGGGCGGTTTCTTCGGCGGTTTGGGGGCGGCGGGGGGAGACGCTTCGATCTTCGGTTCCATTCCCCCGCCATCCCTTTCCTTATCGCCCGGCCCGTCCTTCGGCGATTCCCTCGGCGGGGACGGCTTGGACGATTTCTTCAGCTCTTCTACCTCCGACCGCGCCCGCTTCGCCTCGGCAACGGCTCGTTCGAGTTCCACCTGGGCTAGTTGGGCTTCTGTTGCTGCGGCTTCTTCTGCAATCTCCGTTGCCACGTCTTCTGCAGAGCGGTGCCACCACCGCTGCCCGACGAAGAAGCCCGCCAGGAGCGCCACGAGGGTGACCGCGCCCAGGACGCTGACGGCAAAGCCGATCAGCACCCGTGGCAGTACGCGATGCACACCGCTGCCGACAGAGGCAGACGGAGTGTGCGGTGTCGCCGCAGGAAGCGGCGGCGGCCGGCGCGCCGGACCACGGCTAGGAGGGACGTTCATTGTCAGTCGCCTTCACTCCCGGTCAGCTATCCACTGAGTGCTGGGCTAGTCCGACTCGCGAGTCTTGAAGTTGCGTGTTTTCGATTTGGTACGTCTTGGCCGAAGGCATCTGTATCGCACGCGGTTGAGGATGGCACATCCTCGTTTAACCCGGAGCCAACGGCGAAGGCGTGTTTTACCGGGCGACGTCGCCGTTGGCTCTGGGTTAAACGAGCCAGTGCCAACCGCGTGCGGTATAATCACCGTAGCTCGAGGCCACGCCCTGATCGTCCTACACGACTCTTCCTCCCCAACGGGGCATTAACAAATCAGGGCAGAGCGTCGCGGCGACAGCCGCGGAGCGCCGCCCTGGGTACGGTATCGATTCAACACGGTAGCCCAGAAAGGGCGAAACAAAGCGGTTCCTGTCACACGTTTATCGTTCGTCAAAGTCGAGCCCGTGGCCGATGACCAAGGATTGTGAAGTTGCGAGTAGCAGAATTCACCAGAATTCTGGCCGTTTCGCAGTGCCGGAGCTACCCCGCTTCCGCCCGAAATCTGGCGATTTCGGCTACTTCTCGTCGAAACACGCAACTTCAAAGACCAAGGATTGTGGCACGCTCGTGCTGTGCTGGCTTGTTTCGCCCTTTCAGGGCTGGCGATCTTGATACTCCCACAACCCAGGGCGGCGCTCCGCGGCTAACGCCGCTCCGCTCTGCCCTGGGCTGATTTGTGGCTGCCCCTATCGGGGCGAAAACTCAGGTCGCTATGCGGCTGCCCCTATCGGGGCGAAAACTCAGGCCGCTATGCGGCTGCCCCTATCGGGGAGAAAACTCAGGCCGCTATGCGGCTGCCCCTATCGGGGCGAAAACTTGAGCATAACGACGATCGCGTTGCCCCAGACTACGGTGATAATGGCCTTCGCCAGACCGTCCACTAGCACCAAGCGGTTTTCGGGGTTGTCCGTGTCAAGAATGGGGTTTTACAGTTTCGCCGAGAAGGAACTCGCACCCCTTGTCTGGCGCCCCGTCCCTGCTGAACCGTTAGGTCTCATGCTTTACGCGAATCACCCGAAAAACCGTTTGGTGCTAGGCCTTACCGGGGAAGCCGTCGGTCTTCGCGATGTCAATCGGGTCGCCTACGAAGTCCATGTACACCCGGTAGTGAATCTTTGCTTTGCTCAGTTTGCCTGTAAGGAAAGCCTTCATCGCTTCGCACCAGGCCTCATGGCTGCCCTTGAACCGTTGAA
>JAPLNJ010000161.1 GCA_026692885.1 Planctomycetota bacterium
CTGGTTGCTCTGGATACGATTTTGGCTGTTTACGGGCAGGTTTTTCCAGTAGCACCGGGAGCGACTATAGTATGGGACCTCATCGTCGACATCGCTCTTCCGGACGAATCCATTGATCATGATATTGCTGGGCTTAATCACCTAAACGATTGGTACGATGACAACCATGTGTACCATCAAGGTGCGTACGGTCAATTGAACAAGGAAATTGCTGACAATCTGGTACTCCCATCGACCAAGAACATATACATTACCGAGTACCCATCGCCGTTCCTTGTTCTAGATGAGAACGGGAAGGAAGTGGAGGTTGAGGTTCTTGATGATGTCATTCCCGGGTTGGAATGCAGTGCAACAGAGGCGAAGTGGCTGAAAACCAACGTCATCGATCGGCTAAATGAGGCTGTGAAAACGGCTTCTGAGAAGTACAACTGGACCTACGTAGGCGGCGTAGGCGGTATCGAAGATGCTTTCGTTGGTCATGACTACGGCGGCGACGGTGGTTATTACACTACATCTGGCTGGTGGCCATTCACGAGTGAAGATTACCTGGCCATGGGTGGAAATCCACTACTCCCGCATACGCGAGGCATTCTGCATCCAAACAAAGACGGCCATGAAGCGATAGCAGACCAGCTTTTCAGTGCTGTGACATCCAAGCCGACAATTGAATCTAACAACCAGGGTTCCTTTCCAGCGACAGACATCCACGTAGAGTTCAACAAGGATATGGACGACTCGACGTTCACGAACGCGAGCGTCACTGTGACGGGTTCGTCGAGCGGTACGCACACATGTGCATTCACATTCGACCCTTCGACATACGATTTGAGGATCAACCCGACGTCGGATTTCAGCTACGGTGAACGCGTAACTGTGAAGATTGGCGCGGCTGTCACCAACCGGTTCGGTGTCGCACTGAACTCTCCCTACCAGTACAGTTTCGATGTCGCCTCCCGGACCTATATCGTGTCCGCAGGTACGGGGCCTCATGGGAATATCAGCCCGAGTGGACCCCTAACTTTGGCACAAGGGGCAAACCAAACCTTCACTGCTGCTGCGGATTCGGGATACGTCGTGGATACCTGGTATCTCGACGGACAACCGGTCAAGTCTGGTGGTAACAGCTACACGCTAGCTAACCTCCAAGGTAGCCTGTCGGTGGTTGTTACCTTTCGCATCGACACTTCAAGCGGCGAAATCACGTTGAAGTCTCCCAACGGCGGTGGGGTCTACGCACAGGGACGCCGCATGGGGATTAACTGGGAAGCGTTGCGGACGGGTGGGGAGGTCAAGATCGAGTTATTGAAGGGGGGTGTAGTCAGCACCGTAATCGCGCAATCGGCCGCGAACAGCGGTTCATATAGCTGGCAAGTACCGAACGATCAATCGCTGGGTTCCGACTACCGTATCCGCGTCACGTCGCTGTCGGTATTGGCGTCTGATGCGAGCGACAGCGATTTTCAGATCGTTGTGAAACCCCCACCATCGAACGACCCACGCGATATCAGTAGTCTCAGTCAGCTTCAAGCGTTGCAGGCGCATTGGGGCGATCTCGACCATCCGACAGACGGTTACTACCGACTGACTAACGATATCGACGCTGAGGCCACCAGTCAATGGAACGGCGGACTGGGATTCAAGCCGATCGGGACTGGTTACTCCGACTATTTCCGGGGCGTTTTCGACGGCCAAGGTTACAGAATTTCCGGATTGCAGATCAAACGCTCCGGCGAGGCATTGGTGGGGTTGTTTGCTCTTTGTATGGATGTGGGAATCATCAAGAACCTCTTTCTGGAGTGCCGCCAGATCGAAGGGCAAGGACCGATGCCGGGCAATGACGGAGGTGTCGGCGCTCTCGTAGGCCTAAATGCTGGAACGATTATCAACTGCCATGTTACCGTGCGAGAAGGTAATGACCTGAGGAGTTACGGAGGTAAGGTTGGCGGCATCGTTGGGGAGAACTTTCGTGGGCTGATTCGGAATTGCTCGTTTACCGGCGACATCGAAGGCCGCTTAGGGGGGGCCGGCGGCGACTCGAACAGGGTGGGCGGTATTGCCGGAGTGAATGATGGGACCATTGTGTGGTGCTGGACGCAAGGTACGGTCGATGGCGATTATAGCAACTCCAAAGGCGACCACGTCGGGGGAATCGCCGGAGATAATTTTGGGTTGATCCGGGAATGCTATTCCAGCAGCCGTTATATCCAAGGCCAGTACTACGTCGGCGGAATTGTCGGCTATAACGCAAGCGGGGGGATGATCGCCGACTGCTACTACACGGGAAGCACCGTCAGCGCCAGCATCGGTGCGGGCGGGATTGTCGGCTATCAGGATGGTGGAGGAACGGTTCAGAGATGCTACGTGACAGGCGGTATTCAAGGAGGCTCCGAGCGGGGCGCCTTGATCGGACGAAATTGGGACACGGTGCGTGACTGTTTCTGGGACATCCAGACCACGGGCTATCCCACGACTCCAGAGGCAACATGGGCGGTACCATCGTCAACTGCCAGGGCAAGACAACCGCGGAGATGAAACAGCAGGCCACCTTTACTACATCCGCCAATTGGGACTTCACCAGCGTTTGGACAATTGAAGAGAATACGACCTATCCCGAACTGCGTGGCATCGGAGTAAACCTAGCTTCGCCCACTGGCGTCAATGCGACTGAGGGCCAAAGGGACGGCGTTCATATCTCCTGGAACGCGGTCACGGATGCTCTCGCCTATCGTGTCTACCGATCGGAAACTCTGATCAGTACTCCGAGTCGACTTGCGCCGCTTAGCGAGTGGGGCAGTGAGCTTGCCTTCATCGATGAGACAGCGGTTCCTGACATCACTTACTACTACTGGGTAACCGCGGCGGGCACGATCAATGGCGCGAGAGAGAGTGACCTGAGCAGTTCCGATTCGGGATCGCGATCCCTGCCTCCATTGACGACGCCGACCAATGTCACCGCTTCGAATGATTCCGATGCAGGTGTGTTACTACAATGGGACGCCGCGCCCAACGCGAACTACTACCACGTATATCGAGCGTTGACTGAAACGTCGGGTAAGACGCCGATTGGGTCCTGGCAAGGTGGGCTCAGTCTTTTTGACACTTCGGCAACTCCCGACACAGTCTACTACTACTGGGCCACGGCGGCGGTCGACCAGTTGGGTGAAAGGGAGAGCAATTTCGGTCCCGCCGTGGCAGGAATGGCTCCAGTTGCCCCCCCCTCGCTGACAATTACGGATGGCACGATTCTGGAGGGCACCAGCGGAACTGCGTCACTTGGCTTTATGGTCACGCTGTCTGCAGCGGCTACACACGATGTAACGGTGAGCTACGCCACGGCGGATGGCACAGCGACGACGGCCGATAGTGACTACCAGTTTATCAACGGTGGCACCTTGACCATCTTCGCTGGTCAGACCACGGGCACGATCACCGTTTCGGTTAGCGGCGACAGCAGGGTCGAACCGGACGAGAACTTCTACGTCAATCTGAGCAGCGCAAGCGGGGCGACGATTTCCGACAACCAAGGGCAAGGCACGATCCTGAGCGACGACGCCACCATCGCGGGCACAATCTGGGACGACGCCGACCGTGACGGCCTTCGTGATAGCGGCGAGGCCGGCCTGTCGGGGTGGACCGTGTACCTCGACGCCAACAACAACAGCACGTTCGACACGGGCGAGACCTCGGTGACGAGCGACGCCAGTGGCAGCTACAGCTTCACGTTGAATACCGGAGCCTACAAGGTCCGCGAGGTCGTCCAAAACGACTGGCAGCAGACCACCCCCGTCGGCGGAGTGTACGCGGTCACGCTAACGGCCGGTCAGAATGTGACCGGTAAGGACTTCGGTAACAACTCTGACGAGCCCCAGAGTCTGGTCGTCTCGTCCTTCCTCGCAACCAGCACCGGCTTTGTAGCGCAGTTCAATCGGGGCATCGAGACCAGTGTCCTGAACCTCTACGATCAGGGAAACCAGTTGGGAGTTGCGGATGTAGAAATGACGGGAGCGACCGGGGGACCTGTACGCGGATCTTTGGTTCTGGGTCCGGCGGCAACGCAGGTACGATTCATCAAGACGGGCGGCCTGTTGGAACCGGACAGCTACACGGTCAGACTGCGAAGCGGAGCCAATGGGTTTCGTGATCCAGTAGGCCATTTGCTTGACGGGGATGGCAACGGAACGACAGGCGATGATTTCGTGAGGACGTTTTCGGTCGATCCTGGGCCGGTAGATCGAGTCACTGTGACCCTTCCGGACTTCGCACGAGGGTACGGTCAACCGGTCAACCTGCCTGCCAACGATCTGACCGCAGGCGTACCCTTAGGACTTAGCAGCGGTTTGAATGTGTCTGGCATCGACCTAAAGCTGGGCTACGATCCGGCTTTGCTGCAAGTCGAGAGTTTCGTGTTGGACAGTCTCGTGGGGGCACGCGGAGCTTCATCTTTATTGACGTTCCCGTCGCCGGGCACCGCAATTCTAACCATCAGCGCGCCGGTCAGCTTTGCGGCATCCTCCGGGTCGTTGACGCTTGGCAGATTCATTGTCCGTGTGCCCGATCACGCACCCTACGGGGCCAAGCATGTCTTGGATATTTTTCGTCTGCATGTGTTCGACGCCACCATTAACGTGGAGGAACTGCCGTCCGTGGACGACGACGCGATCCACGTGGCGAGCTACTTTGGGGACACCAATGCCAGCCGTACTTACAACGCACCCGACGTCACGTTGGTCCAGAGAATTATCGGACAGATAAATACTGGCCTGGCGACGTTCCAACTCGCCGATCCGCGGTTGGTGTCCGACGTGACCCTAAACGGCGCCATTCAAGCGAACGACGTGACCAGCATCCAGCGTGTTATCGGCCAGGTGACCGTCCCAAATGTGCCATCGTTGCCGGAGGGTATCGTGACGCCACCGCCGGTCGGGGCTGATCCGAAACTCTTCATTCCGCAAGATCTGAGCGGCACTGCGGGCAGCACCGTGACGGTCCCGATCAGCTTGCGAGTTACTGAAACGGGGGGGATCACAATCAGTGGGATGGATGTGGTGATAGAATTCGATCCGGCGAAATTCACAGTGGGAAACGCACAGATTGGGAACCTATTGACCGGTAGTGGGTTCTCAGGCTTGCTCACCAATCCCGAACCGGGGAAGCTCGTCTACACCGCCTCATCGGCTAGCGGGACAAGACTACTGACCGAAGACACTGAGGGCACACTCTTTACGTTGGATTTCACGATTGTCGAGGGCACATCGGCTGGGTCGTCCTCGATCAATCTTCTGTCCTCGTACCGGACGACGGTGAGCTCGTTATTTGACAACAACCTGAATGCGCTTGTCCTGGATCCAGCACCGACGAACGCTGCATCGGACGCCGTCGACGGCAAGTTGACGATCGGCGGCGGGATTCAGACCGGCACCATCGCCGGGGCAGTCTGGAAAGACGCCGATGGCGATGGCATCCGGGACACCGGCGAGACCGGTCTGTCAGGGTGGACCGTGTACCTCGACACCAACAACAACAGCACGTTCGACACAGGCGAAACTTTTGTGACTAGCGACGCCAGTGGCAACTACAGCTTCACGTTGAATGGCGGAAGCTACAACGTCCGGGATGTCGTTCAGAACAACTGGCAACAGACCGCACCGGCTGGCGGAGTGTACGCGGTCACGCTCACGGCTGGTCAGAATGTGACCGGTAAGGACTTCGGCAGTAAGCAGTTGCCAGCCACCATCGCCGGCACCATCTGGAACGACGGCGACGCGGACGGCCTTCATGATACCGGCGAGGCAGGCCTGTCGGGCTGGACCGTGTACCTCGACACCAACAACAGCAACACATTCGACACCGGCGAGACCTCGGTGACCAGCGACGCCAATGGCAACTACGGCTTCACGTTGAATGCCGGAAGCTACAACGTCCGCGAGGTCGTTCAGAACAACTGGCAACAGACCGCACCGGCTGGCGGAGTGTACGCGGTCACGCTCACGGCCGGCCAGAATGTGGCCGGCAAGGACTTCGGCAATAGGCAGTTGTCAGCCACCATCACCGGCACCATCTGGAACGACGGCGACGCAGACGGCCTTCATGATACCGGCGAGGCAGGCCTGTCGGGGTGGACCGTGTACCTCGACACCAACAACAACAACACGTTCGACACGGGCGAGACCTCGGTGACCAGTGACGCCAGTGGCAACTACAGCTTTACGTTGAATGCCGGAAGCTACAACGTCCGTGAGGTCGTTCAGAGCAATTGGCGGCAGACGGCACCGGTCGGCGGAGTATACGCCGTCACACTCACGGCCGGCCAGAATGTGGCCGGCAAGGACTTCGGGGTGGCGCCCAATGGCTCGCAGCTCACGATTACCTACAACAGCACAATCGCCACCAGCGGCTCCGTTTCGGGGATTGCCTTGTCGCCGGACGATACGCGGCTCTATGCGGCGTACTGGGAGGACAGCCCGACATCACGGGTTCGGCAGTACAACCTGCCGGACGGACAACTGTTGCAGACTATCAACTTTGGCTCTTACCACACCCACGGCGACGTGGTTATATCGGCCGATGGCAATCGTATCTTCACGTCCAACTATTACTACGACACTGTCAGTCAAGTCGATCTCGCCAACAGCAACATAATCACCAATCAATCCACGGTCGATAGCTGGCCAGGTCGTGTAGACATCGCGCCGGATCGAACCAAGGTACTGGCTGCTGTCGGTTGGGATGGCCGCAATTACGACATGAACAATGACAGCATTGCTGTCTACAACATCGCCAGCGGCGCATTTAATCGAGTTGCTTCCGTCAAGTTGAATGACGAGCCTCAGTCGGCGATCGGTTTTTCGGCCGACAGCCAATACGCCTATGTAGGAACTCGCAAACGAAAGTCTGGTAGCGCCACGCTCTATGAGATCGCGTTGAGTGGTCAACCAGCGCTGACTCGCTCGTTGCCATTTGCTGGCGTGGAAATACTGCGAGCCGTCGTGGTTGCGAGCGACAAGGTGTTTGTCTCGTCTGCGGAACAAGCGAAGATTTGGGTGGTGAGCCGTTCTTCGTGGACAGTTATCTCGGAAATCACCCTGCCGGAAGGGCCGTCCGTCCTGAAAATGCACCCGAGTGGAAATTACCTATTTGCATCGCTTCCCAACGCAAAATCCGTCATTGCCATGGATGTTGCGTCTGGGCAAATAGTCGCGCGGTACGATGGACTACAGACCGCCCCGTCGGACATCGAGTTCAATAGCAACGGGAACAAGGTGTATGTTTCGCACATTACCGCAGATGGCAACGTGATGGTATTTGATGTGAGTTTTGGGAACGCTCAGTGGCCCTGGCACAATTTTGATAACCCCTTCGATGTCGACGGGCAGGACGTCGTCTCGGCGCTGGATGTGCTGATCATGATCAACTACATCAATTTCAATCTCGGCCAGACGACCCTGCCGTCCGCCCCCGTTGAACCGCATCCGTTCTACGACGTCAACGCCGACAACGCCTGCACGGGGTCGGATGTGCTGATGGTGATCAATTACATCAACAGCAGATCACCAGGCGCGGCGGGTGAGGGTGAAGCCGCGGCCGTGACGCTGGTCTACTCGAGCGAGCATCTGTCCGCGGCGGCCCAGCGGCCCGCAGCCAACGCCGTGCTCCCGCAGACGGCAGACTGGCGGGACGTCGAGTCCGAGCAAGAGGATGCGGCCTTGGCGGCCTGGAGCCTGGTCGTGGACGCCGAAGCGGATTCTGCGGGAGACCGTGGACCCGCGCGAGGGAATCATGACGGGAAGAAGTCGGCACAGCTAGACATCAATGTGCTCGAAGATGTGCTCGAAATCGATACGGTGTTAACGGCCATCGCGGGGGACGTTGCCCGCGGATGGAATCGGATACCCTGATCCTTCGCACTGGGCACCCCGATCTGGATTCTAACCATGTGCGGGAAGCCCGCCGGTTCGCCTGGAGCGATGTCTAAAGACATGAGGAGAAGTCCGGCTGAAGGCGGCTACCTTCTCCCCAGAGTACCGGGAGACTGCTGAAAAGGTCGTGGGGTAAGCTTCCAGCTTGCCGAATGCGCAGTTCAGGAAATCTTGAGAATTGAAAATGTGCAGACCTGGCAAGCTGGAAGCTTACCCCACTTCG
>JAPLNJ010000162.1 GCA_026692885.1 Planctomycetota bacterium
GGAGCAGTCGTATTTCCCGGACATCAACGACGGCGTGCGGGTGAACATCGCCCCGTTGCAGAAGGCCGGCCTGTTAGCCGCCGACGTGCTGGCCAAGAAGGACCTGGACAAAGCCATCGCCGACCGCGCCGAATGGCGCCGCGACGAACGCCGCTGGGTCCGCGAAGGCAAGCTTCCCCGGCCGGGCTGGTGGCCGGAAACTTGACCTTGTTGGCCGTCAGCGTTGGCGGGAGAATTGTGCGTGGGAGGAAGGCAAATGACAGCGTTGAACCCGATCGAACAAGCCATGCAACTGCCCAGCGGCGCCCGGTTTTACCGATGCGCCCTGCAGATCAACCCGTTTGGCTACTTGCAGACCCAGAAGAAGTCCACACCGTACCCAGACGAAGCTTCCTACAACGCCGCAATCATCCAGGCGTGCGAGGATAACGGGATCGAGGTCATCGGAATCACCGATCACTACCGAGTGCGGCACTCGACTGCGCTCAAGGCAGCTGCCGAGCAAGCGGGAATCCACGTGTTCCCGGGCTTCGAGGCGGTCACCAAGGATGGGGTTCACTTCTTGTGTTTCTTCGACCCCGATCGGGATGTGGCCTATCTGGAGCGTGTGCTGGGCGACTGTGGGGTCCATACCGAGGATGTGGCTTCCCCGATCGGCAAGTACGATGCCGTTGAATTCCTCGACTGTGCTCGGCAGAAGTGGAAGGCCATCTGTGTTGCCGCCCACGTGGCGTCCAACGGTGGACTTCTCAGGATGCTTTCCGGCCAGCCCCGCATCCAAGCGTGGCGATCTGGGGACTTGTTGGCGTGTTCCCTGCCAGGGCCGCCCTCCGGCGCGCCTCCAGACTTGCGCCCGATCCTGGAAAACACGAACCCGGAGCACCGTCGCGAGCGTCCCGTGGCCGTCGTCAACGCCCAAGATGTCTGCGATCCACAAGACTTGGCTCAAGCATCCGCATCGTGCTGGATCAAGATGTCGGAAGTGTCCGTGGCTGGCCTGCATCAAGCGTTTCTTGATCCGAAGTCCCGTGTTCGACTCGCCAGCGACCCGTCGCCGGAGGAACATACCGAGTTCGTCGCGATGGCGTGGCAGGGCGGTTTCCTCGACGGCACCATCATCCACTTCAACGAGAACCTGAATGTCTTGATTGGGGGGCGTGGTACGGGCAAGTCCACAGTGATCGAAAGCCTGCGTCACGTGTTGGGGCTGACCCCATTGACCGAAGACGCCGAAACCACGCACGAGGGTGTCGTACGCCATGTACTGCGCAGTGGCACCAAGATCTCCTTGCGGGTACGGTCACATCATCCGTCCCGACGTGACTATGTCATCGAACGCACCATTCCGAACCCTCCGGTTGTCCGGGATGACCGCGACGAACTACTGGCCGTGAGTCCCATGGACATTGTGCCGCAGGTCGAGATCTACGGCCAACACGAAATCTCGGACCTGACAAAGGACAGCGACAAGCTGACTCACCTGCTCGACCGCTTTGTGGCGCGAGACCAGGACTTGGACACGCGGAGGAGCGACCTGCGCAGGGAATTGGCTCGCTCACGTCGCCGCGTTCTGGACGGCCGCCACGAAATCGCTCAAGTTCGAGAGCGGCTTGCTGCCCTCCCCGCGTTGGAGGAAACGCTGAAGCGATTTCAAGAGGCGGGGTTGGAGGAGCGCCTGAAAGAGCAGAGCCTGTTGGTGCGGGAAGAGCGGGTGTTGAAGACCGCCCAGCAACGCTTGACACCGTTCCGCGAGGTTTTGGAGCAGTTGCGGCGGGCGCTACCGATCGACCGTGCGTTTCTCGCGACGAAGGCTCTGGAGGATCTTCCGGGCAAGATCATACTCGCCGAGGCGGATCGCGTGCTGGAGCAATTTGCGCAGGAAATGGAAGAAGTGGTCGCCCGATTCGGGGAGGCCTTGGCCAACGCGGATACCGGGTTGGCGAAGGTGGGAACGCAGTGGGGCGAGCGAAAGAAGGGCGTACTCGAAGCGTACGAGAAGATCCTGCGAGACTTGCAGAAATCCAAGATCGATGGTGCTGAGTTCATGCGACTCAGGCAGCAGATCGAGGAACTGCAGCCGCTGAGAGAACGTTTGGCCAGTCTGCAACGCGACCTTCGCGAACATGACGAACACCGGCGTAAGCTCTTGACCGAATGGAACGATCTGCGGTCGGAGGAGTACCGCCAACTGGAACGGGCGGCGAAGAAGGTCAACAAGAAGCTGTCCGGCACAGTTGAAGTCCGCGTGACGTTCTGCGGTAATCGCGAACCCTTGAAGGACTTGCTGCGGGAAAAGGTCGGCGGCCGACTGAAAACGGCAATCGAGACGTTGACGACCCGGGAAAGCCTGTCGTTGGTTGAGTTGGCCGAAGCGTGTCGTGCTGGACGGGAAGCACTCATGGAGAGGTTCCAGATATCCGGCGCCGCTGCCGACCAGCTTACGCAGGCAAATCCAGAAGTGTTGATGGAAGTGGAGGAATTGGACCTTCCGCCTACGACGTCCATCCGGCTGAACGTCGCGCCCGAGGGGCAGCCTGCAGCTTGGCAGGCCCTGGATGAGCTGTCAAAGGGTCAGAAGGCCACGGCCGTTCTGCTGCTGTTGTTACTGGAGTCAAAGTCGCCGCTGGTTGTGGACCAACCGGAAGACGATCTGGATAACCGGTTCATTACAGAGGGCGTGGTGCCGAAAATGCGCGATGAGAAGCGGCGGCGGCAGTTCGTGTTTGCCACGCACAACGCGAACATCCCCGTCCTGGGCGATGCCGAGTTGATTCTTGGGCTACGAGCGTCGGGCGAAGCTGGCCAGGGACGTGCCGAGATTCCACACGAACACATGGGGTCGATCGACGCGCCGTCGATACGGGATCTCGTGTACGAAGTGTTGGAGGGCGGCAAGGCGGCGTTCGAGATGCGGCGGCTGAAATACGGATATTGAGGTTGGGAAAATGACCAAGACAGAATTGCTGGAATTGATCGCCAATGGCGAGAACTCGGGTGTCGAGTTCAAGCGGGACGACATCGACAACAGGGCGTTGGCGAAAGAATTGGTGGCGTTGGCGAATCTTTCCGGAGGTCGCCTCCTGCTCGGCGTGGAAGATGATGGTAGCGTGTCCGGTATCACGCGGCCGAACCTGGAAGAGTGGGTGATGACCGCCTGCCGGGATAAAATTCGCCCGGAGATCATCCCGTACTTTGAGATCATCCGTGATGTCGAGCCGGGAAAGGATGTGGCCGTCATTCAGGTCGAACGGGGGTGGGCTGTACACTGCGTCTGGCACAACCAGCACCGCACGTACTACATCCGCGTTGGCAGTCAAAGCCGGGAAGCCAGCCCCGAAGAACTGGAGCGACTTTTCCAGCAGCGAGGTGCTTTCCGGTTGGAATTGCGTCCCGTGTCCGGTTCGTCGTTGGCGGACCTGGACCGCCGTCGACTCCGCGACTACTTCGTGAGGATACGAAAGCAGGAGGCGCCCGAAGATGGCGACGTCGAGGGTTGGCAGACGCTGCTGATCAACACGGAGATCATGGCCGACGAGGAGGATCGGATTCTAGCAACCGTCGCCGGGCTCCTGCTATTTGGCGTCACCCCCCATCGTTTCCTTCCGCAGACGGGCATCGACGCGACGGCGTACCCGGGCCGAGAAAAGGACTATGCCGTCAAGGAACGCTTGTCCCTGCGAGGCGCCATGACTCGACTTGCTCAGCCCGATCCCGATAGGAAAGACAAAGTGATCGTCGTTGAGAACGGTCTTGTGGAACAGGCCATCGAGTTCGTCCGACGCAACACGGGAATGACGTCGCAGCTCCATGACGGCGTCAGGGTAGATCGCTGGACGTATCCAGAAGAAGCGGTACGCGAGGCGATCGTCAATGCTCTGGTACACCGTGATTACCTGTTGTCGGGAACCACAGTCGAACTGTCGATTTACGATGATCGACTGGAGATAATCTCGCCTGGCCGACTCCCCAACGGCATCACTCCAACACGCATGCGGACCGGTTGCCGTGCGGCCCGAAACCAGCTCTTGAAGGATGTCATGCGTGACTACAACTACCTGGAACACGCTGGCATGGGCGTGCCACGGAAGATCGTCAAGGGAATGCGGGACCACAACGGCACCGAACCAGACCTGATCGAAGAGGACGAGCGGTTCACCGTGCGTTTACGGAAGTGATCATACGGGTCGGGGTCCGTGGACCGATCGAAATCGCGTTGATCGTTGCTGAAACCGATTCCCACGCAGCCGGCCCGGCTGCGGCTGAAAGCCATCCGGCGTTTTGAGCGATATGTGCGCCGTTTTGAGCGCTCATATCGCGTAAGTCACTGCGAGAACGTGCCTTATGGACGATGAGAACCTGCGTTCGTGGTTGGTCCGCGAAATCCGCGACGTGTTGGACCGCAAGACGGTCGTGCCGCCGCTGCTGCTGTGGCTGGACCCCGACAGCCAGTGGCTGGACCTGTTGCGCGCGGCTGCCAAGACAGGTGGTTTCGATTTGTGGGCCGACCCAGCACAACACGAGCTGCTCGTGCGTGATCGGTTCTGCCGGACACTGCGGGCGCCGCGTGTCGTCTGGCTCCCGTGCAAACGGGAGGACATCACGTGGTTCAAGCCCTTCGAGCTGGAGGCCGAAGCGGTTTGGGAAAGAACCTTGCTGGAGGCCATCCGCGAATTCGGTATCTACATCCCGCGCGAACACGAAGTCGACTTGGCGTGCGAATTGCCAGCCTATGCATGGGAATGGTTTGACCAGCCGAAGGAAGCGTGTGCGGAATTGACGCCGGGAAACGCGAGGGGCGCGTTGATCGACGATGCCCGCATGCTGCAGGTGTTGGCGGGAGAAACCGGCGAGTTCGAGCGGCTGCGCACTGACGGGCGATTCGATTTTTTTGCGAGCCGCGCGGTCAAGGATCTCGGTCTGCCGGACCCGACAGGCAAGGCCGAGGATCTGTGGCGACTTGCGGCGACGGCTCGACTGTTGGCGACCGAGGCGGCCGAAGGGTGCCCGCAGGACCCGCCACGGGAAAACGACAAGATCATCCCGCCAGGGCTGGCACGGCGCCGTGCGTTGGGCCTGCTGAAGAACTGGCAGAGCAACATCCACTTTATCCCGACGTTCGAGCGATTGGTCCCTGAAGCGGACAGGACGTTGGGGTTAGCCTACTGGGCCAGAAATGTCGCCAGCCCGCCGCGATCGTTCAGCTCGCGGCTCGTGGAAGAGACGTTGTTCAGCTTGGCTGCCGAACGACTCGACCGGATGGAGCAGGTCGATTTGCTCACGAAGGAGTTGGTGCGTGGACTGCAGGCGTACCAGGACCGACAGCAGGGTTTCTGGGAGCGACAGGCAACTGAAGCCATCGGCTGGCGTTTCCTGGTGCGACTGGCCGGCGTCGCCAACCTGCTGGTGGAATTTGAGGGCGTCGACAGCCAATGGAAAACGGCGGCGGATGCCGTGGCTTGGTACACCTCGCGGGGTTGGCAGCTGGATTGGGCTGGTGAACAGCTCTTCCAGGAGGAGCCGGGCTTCCCGTCCCAGCTGCAGCGTGTTCGCACACGGCTCCGTCGCGGGTACCTGCGAGCAGTGGATAGAATCGGCGGCACATTCTCAGAGCTGCTCTCGGCTGACAGCTCTGGCGTCGCCTCGATGCCCACCGCTGGCGAGGCGGTGTTGGCCGAAGTGCAGCGTCAGAAGGGACCGCTGGCGCTGGTGTTTCTCGATGCCTGCCGGTTTGACCTTGGCCGGCGACTGGCCGACATGCTGAACACCGGAGAGCCAGCACTGCGGGCAACCGTCTCCGCCGCTGTGGCGCCGGTTCCCAGCATCACGGATTTGGGGATGGCCTTGGCTCTGCCGATGCCGCGTAGCCAGCTACGAGTCAGATTGACCCCAAATGGCAAATTCGCGGTCACCGCCGAAGGATTCGATGGCAACCTGTCGCTGGCCGCGGATCGTCGAGACTGGCTGAAGAAGTGCTGGGAGGTGAAGGAATGCCTCGATATCGAAGAAGTCTTGGATGGCGAAACCTTGAAACCCGCGACCAAGGCCCGCCGCCTCATCGCCGTCTACGGCAAGGAATTGGATCAGCACGACGGGCAACTGCAACTGACTGGCGCCGATGATCATCTGAAACGCTATGTGTTGGCGATCCGCCGCTTGCGCGACGCGGGCTACAGCCGGGTCATCGTCGTCACTGACCACGGATTCTTCCACTGGCAGCCGGAGGAGCACGAGATCGAAATACAGAAGCCGGCTGGCGACTTGCTCTGGGAATCCCGGCGTGCGATGGTCGGCCGAGGGTTAAGCCATCCGCACGCGGTGAAACTGCCCGTTCCTTGCTCGGATTACGAGGCCATGATTCCGCGTAGCGTCAACGCGTTTCGCACGTACGGCGGGTTGGGGTTCTTTCACGGCGGTGCCACCCTGCAGGAACTGGTCATTCCCGTCGTGGTCGCCACGTGGCCGGCCAGGGCGAACAAGGTCGAAGTCGTGCTGAAACCTGTGGGCCATATCGCGTCGGAATCGCCCCGAGTGCAGGTCCAAGCAGGCGTGTCGGCCACGGGCAAAGGACGCCTGTTCGCGACGGATACGAAGCAGCTTTCGCGACGGGTACTGGTCAAAGTCAGGGACCCCAGTACCGGCTCGTTGGTTTTCAAGCACGCTGAACCGGTGACGGTCGAGCCGGACGGGGAGCCGATCACGGTCAACTTGTCCCTGGTGGACCCACGGCCGGTCCTGCCCTACGACACGCCGCTGCTTGTGCAGGTACTTGATGCGGACAACGAAGAACTCTTGGCACACGAAGACATTGCGTTGAAGGTGGACCTCAATGAGTGGTGATCCGCAGGCCGTCAGCAGGGTCGATTCCCTGGACCAGAAGCTCATCGAAGCCTTTCCCGGGCGCGTCGTCCGCAAGGACCTCGTGTACAAGCTGAAGGTCGGCTTCAGCATTCCGGTCTACGTCCTGGAGTACCTGCTGGGAAAGCACTGCTCGACGACCGACGAAGAACAGATTGGTGCGGGCCTGGCCGCTGTGAAACAGGCCATCGCCGAACGGGTAGTCCGAGCCGACCAGAGCGAACTGATCAAGTCCCGACTGCAGCGATCCGGCTCGATGAAGCTGATCGACCTGGTGACGGTCACGTTCGACGAGAAGGACCAAGGCGGCAAGTACTGGGCACGCTTGATGACGGCGGGAAATTTAAAAAAATTGGTAAACCTGTTTTTTTTATCAAAACATCTCTTAGGGCCACTGCTTCCTCTAAACCAAAAAATTTGCTTTCCCCTTCAGAAGTCCCCAAAATTATTGGCGACTTTAATTCAGACGCTTTATTCACTGATCGAGTTGGGGCCGAAGGAGACGGGCAAGTCGTTCGTGTTCCGGGAGGTCTCGCCCTACGCGATTCTGCTGTCTGGCGGGCAAGGCTCGGTCGCGGATCTGTTCGGCTGGAAAGGGCGCAAGGACAAGCCGGGCCTGGTCGTCCGTTATGACGTCGTGGCGTTCGACGAGGTGGCGGGGCCCAATTTCAAGTCCGAGACCGACAAGCAGATGTACAAGGGGTACATGGAGCAGGGGTCATTCTCGCGGGGCGACGACAAGGGCACGACGCCAGCGGAAGCCGGCATTGTGTTCAACGGGAACATCGAGGGCGACATCCCGTCCATCGCCCGGACCACGCACCTGCTGACGCCCTTACCCGAGAACATCCGCAACGACGACGCCTTCCACGATCGCTGGCATGCCTACCTGCCGGGCTGGGAAGTGGCAAAGCTGGTCCCGGAGCACTTCACCTGCCACCTTGGATTCATTGCCGACTACATCGCGGAGATATTCCACAACCAGTTGCGCCCGCTAAACTACACCGATGCCTACGATCGGTACTTCGCATTCGGCAACCACGTCGGCCAACGCGACCGCAAGGCGGCCGTGCGCACCATCTCCGGCCTGCTGAAGCTGATCCACCCGGACGGCAAATGCACCCGGGAGGAAATGACTGAGTACATCCAGTTCGCCCTGGAGATGCGGCGCCGGGTCAAGGAACAGCTCAAGCGGATCAATCCGCTGGAATTCCCTAAGGTAAACCTGTCGTACATCGACAAGGAGTCAGGGGACGAGTTCTTCGCGGAGTGCAAGGAGATCGGCGCGACGCGGCTGATCCCCGAAGGCCCGCTGCCGCCGGGTGACGTTTTCTCTGTCGGCCGGGACACGACGAACGATCGCGTTGCCCTCTTCCGCATCCAAGTCGCGGCACTGCCGGGCAACGGCCGCTTCCAGGTCGTCGGCGTCTCGGCCAAGGCGGTGAAGGAATCCGCCCGAATGGCGTTTGACTACCTGCGAGCAAACGCCAAGCGTGTCGGCTTGGACCGCGACCTGGGTGCCTACGACTTCAATATCCAGGTAATCAGCCCCACCCACGGCAAGGACACAGCGGACCTGGGCGTGGCGTTCTACATCGCCATCCTGTCCGCTATCGTCAACAAGCCGATCGCTGCTAGCCTGGTCGTCATGGGCCAGATGTCGATCCACGGCGTACTTAGCCGCGTGGAGCAACTGGGGGACCGCCTTCGCGTGGTGATGGATGCCGGCGCCCGCCTGGTCCTGATCCCCACCGTGAACGCTGCCGATCTCGGCGCTATCCCGCCAGAGTTGCTGGACAAGGTCCGCGTCGACTTCTACAACGACCCCGCCCAGGCAGCGTTCAAGGCCATGCAGGAGGCGTGAGCAATCGGTCGTGGTGAGTGAGCCGACGCCGCTATCACCGCTGAGGGCCGAAGGGAAGATTCGCAGTGACACGTTCGCCCCGGAGAGTGCGTCCGGAGCGGCCAGTAATTGAACTCACGAGGGAAAGACCAAATGAAAGCCACCGAAGCAAAGCTGCTGGACTTTCTCAAGAAGTCGCCTCAGTTCGTAATCCCCATCTACCAACGCACGTATTCATGGACGGAGCGAGAGTGCCGCCAGCTCTGGGACGACGTCGTTCGCACGGGAAAGAACCCAAAGATCGCGGCGCACTTTGTTGGCTCCATCGTGTACATCGAAAAAGGGTTGTACCAAGTTACCAGCCAATCCCCCTTGCTCGTAATCGATGGACAGCAACGTCTCACGACGATCACGCTCCTGCTCGAAGCATTGGCGCGCCGCCTCGGTGACGCCGAACCGGTTGATGGCTTCTCCGCGAAGAAGCTCCGGAACTACTACCTGCTGAACCCCCTTGAAGAAGGCGACCGTGCGTTCAAGCTACTGCTCACTCAGACAGACAAGGCGAGTCTGTTGGCCCTGGTTCAGCAAAAGCCCACGCCTCAACAGCACTCTCTGCGGATCACCGAGAACTTCGAGTTCTTTGAGGAACAAGTAAATTCCCTTGGGGACGACTTGACGTCCTTGTGCAATGGAGTCGCCAAGCTGGTAATCGTGGACATTGCGCTTAGCCGCGAACAGGACAACCCACAACTGATTTTCGAGAGCATGAACTCGACGGGGCGCGAACTGAGTCAGGCTGACCTCATTCGCAACTACATTCTGATGGGACTTGAACCGGCTCATCAGACCCAACTTTACGACGATCACTGGAGGCCGATGGAAGTGGCGTTTGGGCAAGAGGCCTACGGCACGCATTTCGACAGCTTCATGCGGCACTACTTGACCCTGAAGACTGGCGAAATCCCGAACGTCAGGGCGGTCTACGAAGCCTTCAAGACGCACGCTCGTACTCCCGAAGTCGCGGCTTCCGGCGTCGACGCACTCGTCGCCGACATTCACCTATTCGCGGAGCACTACTGCAGAATTGCACTCGGTCAGGAATCCAGCAAGATCCTTGCAGCCGCTTTCCAGGACCTCCGCGAACTGAAAGTCGACGTTGCCTACCCCTTCCTGCTCGAACTCTACCGCGACTACGCGAACGGCGTTCTGCCCGAGCATGATTTCGCTGAGGCAGTCCGTCTCACCGAGGCTTACGTCTTCCGTCGTGCTGCGTGCTCCATCCCTACCAACTCCCTGAACAAGACCTTCGCCACTTTTGGCCGCGCGCTCAAGAGAGAATCCTATCTCGAAAGCATCAAGGCACAGCTGCTCCTGTTGCCGTCCTATCGCCGTTTTCCCGACGACGAGGAGTTCTGCCGTGAAGTGAAGGTGCGAGATCTTTACGGCTTTCCTCGACGAAGTTACTGGTTACGTCGGATGGAAAACCACGGCCGCAAGGAGCACGTACCCGTGGACGAATACACGATTGAGCACATAATGCCGCAGAACGAAAACCTTTCTACGCAGTGGCGTGAAGCTCTTGGGCCTGAATGGCGCCGCGTCCAGAAGACGTGGCTGCACACGCTCGGAAACCTCACGTTGACCGGCTACAACCCGGAGTACAGTGACCATCCGTTTTCCCAAAAACGCGACATGGAAGGCGGCTTCAAGGACAGTCCTTTGAGGCTGAACCAAGGGCTGGGGGCGTTGGAAGCCTGGAATGAAGTTGCCATCCAGCAACGTGCCGAGAAGCTTTCCAAGCTCGCTGTCACAGTCTGGCCATCCCCGTGCTTGCCGGAGCAGGTACTCGATTCGTACCGTCCCAAGAGTGAAAGAGTGGGAGGATACAGGATTGAAGATCATGTGCAGCTCGCTCCGGGCGCCCCGATGCGTCCCTTGTTCGACGCGTTTCGCGCGGCCGTCATGGCCATCGATCCTTGCGTCACCGAAGAGTTCCTGAAGCTCTACGTGGCCTACAAAGCCGAAACGAACTTTGTGGACATTATCCCCCAGAAGAGCCGCCTTCGGCTGTCGATCAATTTACACTTCCACGAGGTCCATGATCCGCGGGGGATTTGCAAAGACGTCACAAACCTAGGACGCTGGGGCAACGGCGACGTGGAGGTCAGCCTCAGCAGCTTTGACGATCTCGCCTACGTGATTGGCTTGGTGCGTCAGGCGTTCGAGAAACAGATGGGCAACGGCGAGGCGGAGGGCTGAACGAGCCGGGGAGAAATCGACTGCCATGACACGATTCACGACGAAACAGGGGCGATACCTCGCCTACATCCATCTGTACCGTAAGCTGCACCGACAGGGCCCAGCGGAGAGCGACATCGCTCGCGATTTTCGGGTTTCGCCGCCGACCGTCCACCAGATGATCGTCAAACTGGAGGAACTGGGCCTGATCACGCGAGAACCCGATGTACCGCGATCGGTGCGAGTTACCCTCCCCGCCAGCGAAATCCCCGCCTTGGAAGACGAGGAGGACTGATCCAAGATGACCGACCGCCAGCAGATCACCGCCGACTGGGCCGCCCGCGGCTTCACCTGTGACCTGTGGACCGATCCACCGGGCCAGCGGTGGGAAGACTTCACGCACGCCACGGACGAGTTGGTGACGGTCCTGGAGGGCGACATGGTGGTCGATGTCTCCCGGGCATCTTTGGTCTCATAGTACACAAGGAACATCGTTACGCGGAGAACGTTATGTGGCGCAGTCTCTTCGGGAAGCCTGGGACAAACCAGGACGTCGTATGGGAGCGTTCCGTAGGGTCCGGGTACGAGCTGGCGCGAGGGTTTGATGACGGTGAAACCCTGATGATCGCGCTGCTGTTCTCGCCGGCCCCAAGGTCCAGATTTGAGGCGATGACTGAGGCGAAACGCCGGATCGCAAGTACGAAGCGTCCCATACCCATCTCGTGGCTCTCCGCGGGAATTGCAGAATGGGTTCTGGACTTGGATGACTTAAGGGCGTCAGAGGAATCGGTCAAGAACCTGGACTGGTTGCGTGGGGACTTCGTTTGCCAACCGGAGCTTGAGTTTCGTCTATTCGAGCTGGCCGGTTCACGTGGGCGGTTTGATGCAGCATTGACCGTTTATATCACTCCTCAGACGGTGGGCGAAAGAGCTGAGACGCCAAGGTGCCCTGTTTCGAGCTGCGAAGATCGGTGGGAAATCGTTCGCCCGTTGCCATCGGGCGGGCAGGGCAAAGTGTGGGTTGTTCGCGACAAGAAACGCTGCGAATCTCGCGACCAGATCCGCAGACGCATTCTAGGCTCAGTAGCGGACCTATCGAAAGCGGGAGAAGCAGACAGACTGAAAGGCGCCGATGCATTGATCAGCGCGATAGAATGGATGCGAGATGGAGATGCCACCGAGACGCAGGGCGTTCTGAAGGTCCTTCACTCGGCCGAAGCAGGCAGGGAGTCCGACCCGGAACGAGCCCGCGAAAGGATGCGACGAGAGATCAAGGCAATGTCCGATACGTCGCATTCTGGGCTGCTTCGCATCCTCGATTCAGACGTCGCAGGGCTGTGGTACGTGTCGGAATATCACTGCCGCGGGACCCTTTCGGATAGGCAGGATGCCTTCAGTGGGAACGTGGCGGCCGCGTTACGCACCATACGGAATGTCGTTGAAGGAGTGGCAGTTCTGCACGGTAAGGGATTCGCTCATCGCGACATCAAACCGGAGAACATCTTTCTTTCTGCAGACAACCGTCTCGTGCTCGGGGATTTTGGGCTCGTGTTCAGGGAAGAAGAAGGCAACGAGCGGATCTCGAAGACCCTGGACAACGCCTTGGATTCAGTTGTTGAATCCCTTGCTCGCCAAGTGCGTTGTTGAGCACGAACGTGACTGTCTGACGAGTGCCACCGATTTGCTCCAGGAAATCGACAAGTGCCTGGCGGTAATCAACAACAACGCGGACGTAATCGCGGACGGCGTCGAGCGAACTTGCAAGGTCTGCGGCCTGGGCCGCTACGAATTGGCTGTTAATCGAAGCAAAACAGCGATGCACAATTTCGGATTCATGGGTTGCAGCGACGATTTCCGGGTGTTCAAGTGCGGTGCGTGCGGTCACATCCAGTTCTTTCATTCCTGAAAGGACAATCAAAGCATGATGACTGATCGACAACGCGGCTGCCTGATCGGTCTGGCCGTTGGCGATGCCCTCGGCGCCGCCATCGAGTTCCGCTCCCCGGGCACGTTCAAGCCTGTGACCGGCTACCGGAGCGGTGGTCCCCACGGTTTGGCGCCGGGCGAATGGACCGACGACACCAGCATGGCGTTGGCGCTGGCGGACAGCATCGCCTGTGCCGGCTGGGACCTGAACGACCAGGTCAAGCGGTACGTCGCCTGGTGGCGCCAGGGCGAATACTCGGTCAACGGAACCTGCTTTGACATTGGAATCACGACCCGCAGCGCCCTGGTCCGCTTCCTGGACTGCGGGGAAGCCCGGCGCTCTGGCGATTCATCCGAGCGTGCCAGCGGCAACGGCTCGATCATGCGGCTGGCTCCCGTGCCCATTCGCTACCTGGACTACTTCCCAGGCCGGATCGAGGATCTAGCCGACCTGGCCGAGGAATCCAGCCTGACCACCCATGCCAGTCCGCAATGCCTGTCTGCGTGTCGGTACATGGCCCTGGTGCTGTGTGGGCTGATGCACGGGCTGGACCGGGACGACGTACTGAGCCCCGGCTGGGAACCGCTGTCCGTGCTCCGGGCGGCCGAGCCGCTGCATCCGGCCATCGACGAGGTGGCGATGGGCAGCTTTCGGCGCCGGCAACCGCCGCAGATCAAGGGTTCCGGCTACGTGGTTCGGAGCCTGGAGGCAGCCCTTTGGGCATTTCACGATGCCGCGGACTTCCGCGAAGCCGTGCTGCGAGCCGTCAACCTGGGCGACGACGCCGACACGACCGGCGCGGTCTGCGGGCAGTTTGCTGGAGCCTGCTGGGGCGAATCGGGCATTCCGGACGACTTGCAGGCCGGACTTGCCCGTCGCGACATGATCGAGGCGGCATTCCAAAGGCTGCCGAGAAAAGTCGTATGAGCACTGCCGTCACCTTCTCAGCTCTCGGTATTGATTTCATTTATGGCAACAACGGGGAACGGCAAAAGGTGTGAAATGGGTCTGATTCCCAAGAGCTACTGGAAGAAACGCCATGTTCAACGCCAACTGGAATCGCTCAAAGTCATTCCCGATAGGGAGACCGTCGATCAACTAGTGGACCCCGACGATCCTCTGCGCCCGCGAGATGATTCGATGAATGCAGCCGCCGCTGAAGTTCCAGCAATTCTGCGAGATTGCCACGATCACGATCCGTATCTTCCCGTCGCCAACCCTGACCCTAAGGCAACCTGTATCGCCGCGAACGACTTAATTCTACTGCTGGTCCAAAAAGGTCATAACGTCTTCGCCGCCACTTGGGGCGTGCTTGAGCTCGGCAAACGCGGTTTCCTGTCGCAGGAAACGGCACGAGTGTACTACCCTGAGACAACGTGGCGGGCACGAAACAAGGGATGGATTCCCAACTTCGAGCGGTGGCCCTATCGAGCTACGAAGCCGGGCCCCCTTTATTACCCAAGGTCCAAGACACCGGCTGGCTGCGACACGAGCAAACCGGAGCCCGGTGTGTATTACCGCGAAAACGTCTACCCCGTCATCTGGGCCACTGAAGGGCTTTGGGATTGGTGGAAGCTCTCGCCGGGCGCGAAACTGCGGCTGCCGGAGAACGACATCGGTGCCACAGAAACAACCCCACGGAAGAAAGGGACGGGAGGGCGCAATAAAGAGCGGGAAGATCTTTGGAAGCTCACGCAGAAAATGAAGGCAACCAAGCCCGCCGTGACAGATAAGCAGATTGCAGCCAAATACAATCAGATTTATGCCCGTAGCATCGCCGATAACAAGCGGGCGAAGGCCACGGCCAGAAGCGTGAGTGACGTTCGGTACGAGCGAACGAAGCGAAAACGTAAACAGAAACACTGACGACCACTACGGAAAACGCTTCGTAAATTGAGCGGGATTCGCCTGCTCGTGCGGATTTTGGGAAGTTCTTATATCGCGGCAATCACGCGTCCCAAATCCCCTTTGAGTTCGTAAAACTCATCGCAAAACTCGTCGCTTTCTTTCGCGACTTCGCTGCTGCGATTTCAATTCGCGTAGTTTCACGTTTACGGAGACTACGCAATGCAAGACTCCCTGACCACCCGCGAACTCGCGGATTTTCTTGGCACCGATGCCTGGCGCATCCGGCGTCTGTTCGAGCTCGGGTGCCTGCCCGAACCGCCACGATTTGCTGGTCGCCGGGCGATTCCACGCAGCTGGATACCGGACGTCGTTGAGGCCCTGCGAAGTCGCGGCTGGCTGCCCGCGTCCTTGGGCACAACGCAAACGTTAACTGAAAGGAGGTTCCCGTGTCCAAACAACCGGACGTAATTGTGATCACCGTGCATGATCTCTGCGCCGCGTGCGCCGAAAGGTTGACAACCTCTCGGCACGTCTCGGACCCGACGCCGGCCCGACGCCCCGCTAAGGCAAGGAAGCCGCCGACGCCCAAATACCTGCCGGGCCAGCGATGCTTCGAGTTCCTGGCTGGTGTGAGGGAAGACAGAAAGGAGTCGGTGTGACTTACAACGACAACCATCTACGGGCATCTTCGACCCTGCTCGTGGACGAACGGGAGGCGGCACGTTTACTCGGCGTCTCGCCGCGAACGATCTGGGCGCTCCGGGCTCGCGGCGAGCTACCGGCCGTCAGGATACCAGGTACACGGTTGGTTCGGTACTCAGTGGAGACACTGCGGGACTGGATCGCCAGAAAACAACAAGGGGGTGACAGCCGATGACGACGACCGACACCCCCGAATCGAAACAGCAACCAGATTTTAGCAGACCGGCCAAGCCATTGAAAATGGCGGTGAACATCGAAGCGATTCCCGAAGAGATCCGCGGGCTCCCGCGGTGGGTGCTGTGGAACTGGACCTGGAGCCAAGGAAAGAAGAAGTACGACAAGCCGCCCCGCCAACGGGACGGTTGTTATGCGTCATCTACGAACGCCAACACGTGGATTACCTTCGAGGACGCAATTCAGCACGTCGACTACAGAGAGTTTGATGGAATCGGGTTCGTCCTGATCAGGGACGACGACATCGCCGGCATCGATCTCGACGACTGCCGAAACCTGGAGACGGGAGAGATCGCCGAACCAGCCGCCAGCATCATCCGCGACCTGGACACCTACGCTGAGGTTAGCCCCTCCGGCACGGGCGTCAAAATGCTCGTCCGAGCCACGCTTCCGCCGAGAACCACCAAGGTGAATCATGAGGTCGGGGTCGAGATCTATGACTCCGGTCGCTACTTCACAATCACCGGCAATATCCTGCCGGGTTCACCATCGACCATTAACCCGCGACAGAAGGAGGTCGAACGCGTCCTGGAACGCTTCGTCGCCAAGCACGAGTTACCACCAGCGTCACCTAACAGTCGCAAGACCACGACCAGTGACGACGGGGCGACTGACGACGTAGCACTGGCGCGTTCGGTGTTGGCCGCCATCCCCGGTTCCATTGCGGATCAATACCGCGACTGGATCGCCGTGGGTATGGCGCTGAAGTCGGTATCCGACGAACTGCTCCCCGACTGGGAGACCTGGTCGCGGCAGAGTCCAAAATTCGCCGAGGGCGAATGCCGCAAGAAGTGGCAATCGTTCTGCGGGAAAGGTATTCGTCTGGGGTCACTGGTTCATCTGGCGAAGCAGAATGGCTGGAGGCAGGCAGCCGGCCAACGGAAGGCGAAAGCACAGCCTGATCGCTCGGCGCCGAGTGTTGGCGGCAGCGGCGAGTACGAGGTCGGCGCGGGTGGAACTTATTGGAGACCCAGCACCAGGGATGGCGACTCGTGCATCCGACTGGCCAACTTTCAAGCCAATATTACACGTGAGATCATCCACGATGACGGTGCGGAGCAGGCTCGCTTCTTTGAGATCGTTGCGGAACGCGACGGGCAAAAGGAAACGTTCACGATAAGTGCACAGCAATTTCAAGCGATGAATTGGCCTGCCGAGCAACTGGGAGCCAGAGCGATCGTCGAGCCGGGACCAAGTCGTCGCGAGCGGCTCCGGCACGCGATTCAGGTGCTGAGCGGCAATATGTCACAGCAGACCGTTTTCGGTCATACCGGATGGCGGCAGGTTAATGGGCAGTGGGTGTACCTCCAGGGAGGAGGGGCGATCGGTCCCGATGGCGCAATATGCGATATCCAGGTTGACTTGCCCGACGCCTTGAACGGTTTTGCCCTGACATTGCCGAAAAATCGGGAGGACCTTCGCGAATCGATTAGCGCATCCTTGCGTTTCCTGGAGTTGGCTGACGAGCGGGTAACCATCCCGCTCTTTGCCGGGACGTATCGGGCTGTGCTCGGCCCAACGGATTTCACGGAATGGCTAGAAGGACGAACCGGCAGCGGCAAGTCGGCGTTGGCTGCCCTACTGCAGCAACACTTCGGTCCCTCGATGCATGCCGAGAATCTACCAGCGAATTGGGGATCGACCTCGAACGCACTCGAAAGTGTGACTTTCGCGGCAAAGGATACGTTGTTGGTCGTCGATGACTTCGCCCCGGAAGGCACTTCTGCCGAGGTCGCGAAGGACAATCGGAACGCTACGCGTCTGCTTCGCGCTAAGGGCAACCGATCTGGACGCGCACGGTTGAGAAGCGATACGACGTTGCGTCCGACAAAATGGCCGCGTGCACTGATTTTGGCCACAGGCGAAGACATACCGCCAGTACATTCAATCAAGGCCCGCTGCCTCATTCTGGAAATGGGCGACGACTTGAAATGGGCGACGCTGACAGGATGCCAGAAGGACGCCGCGGCGGGCAAATACGCAGCCGCGATGGCAGGCTACATCCATTGGGTCGCCAAACAATACGAGTCGATCCTGGACAGACACAGTAAACGAATCACCGAATTGCGGGAAGATGCCCACCAAGAGGGAGTGCATCGGCGTACGCCCGCGATCATCGCCGAGCTGCAGTTTGCCATGGAGGTATTCGTCGACTTTGCCGTCGATGCCGGGGCCATGTCACCTGATTCAGGCCATTGCTTTCTGGAACGCTCCTGGTGTGCCTTGGGAGCAATATCGTCCAATCAGGAAGGGCACCAGAAAGGGGCAGACCCAGTCGAACGGTTCCTCTCCTTGCTTCGTGCCGCGATCAATAGTGGCCACGCACACTTGGCGAGCAGCGGCGGCGCCGAACCGGAGAACCCATCAATGTGGGGATGGCGGGAGCGAAAGGCCGGGATCGGCGTCCAGGAGCCGGTCGGCTGGCACGCATTAGGGGACCGGATCGGCTGGGTTCAGGGCGACGACGCCTTCCTCGATCAGGACGCCACATACAGGATTTTGGGGTTGATGGCGGCCAACTCTAGCGAAGGCGTGGCCGTATCGGCGAGGACGCTCGCGAAACGTCTGAAGGATCGTGGACTACTTGTCGCGACGGAGGAAGGCCGATTTACAGTCCGAGTGATGCTGGAGGGAAAACGTCAACATGTCCTTCATCTGCGAGCCGACACACTTTTCGCTCGCGGGCTGGTCCAAGACGAGAACGTAATCCGGCAGTTTGACCGTTCGCAACCGAAAGCCACAGACCACTCCGCTGACGGAGTTTCCGCCGTCGAGGCCCATTGCAACGAGTGGACCACCTGCAATCCGGGGCTACCCCAGCAGGTTAACGTCACTGGGCCAGCTCACTACACGGGAATTCCCGGCGAAAACACGCTGTCGGCCTCACTTGGCCCAGTTGGCCCGGAGTCCGAAGCACAGATTACCTCTGAGGCGTTAAATGTGCCCGAGGGGGATTGGGGGCATGTATGACCATCGCAACGCTGCTCGCGGATCTTGAAGCCCGTGGGGTGGTCCTGCAGGCCAGGAATGACCAGCTCTGGTTCCATCCACGGAGCGCAGTCCCCTCGGAACTGATTGACCGTCTCCGGCAGTTCAAGCCTGACCTGCTGGACATCCTGCGACGCCCTGAGGCGTCTGGCGGCGATCCCGTTTGCTCTGCAGACCCAGATGCCGAGTTGCCCTCGCCGGCTGCGTGCACGCCGTCACGGTGTGCGATCTGCGGGAGACTGCGTCGCGGTTCAGAGCAGCACTCAGTCGTTGGCGGCGGACAATGTTATCCGGCGACAGAAACACCGCAGGGCAATTTTCTGAGCGACGGGAGCCTCCTTTTCACCGATGGCACGGTCGTGTGGCTGGAGCTGGACAAGCCTGACGGTTACGTGTCGTTGGCTCGGCTTTATGTCATCGACCATGACGTGGCCGACATCGAGGAATGTCCCAACTGCGGTGGAATACTGGCATGGTGGGACATGCTTGGGCGGCGGCATTGCGAGACCTGTGAACCGCGGAAAACCGCCGAAGCCTTGCGAAATCGGGCAGCGTGCCTGCGTGCCAAGTACGAGCACTTGGCCGAGCAGCGAGAATGCCGAGACGGAGATCCCAAATCCCACGCGGGCGATGAGGGCGAATGCTAAAAAGATGCAGCTGTACACGTCAGATTCAGTTGGCGGATTCTGCGCAGAGACAGCAGTCTGAAAAGGAACACGAGCAACATGGCAAGTATTCACAAAGAAACACGTAACGGCCGGACCCTGTGGCGGATTCAATTCTACGACAAGAACAACAAGCGGCAGTCGATTCGGCTCGGTTCAGAAATCAACCGGAAGGGTGCAGAATCGATTCGCGCGAAAGTCGAGGCGCTGGTATCAGCGTCCATTACCGGCGGTGCGCTCGACAACGAAGTATCCCGATGGGTCGCGGACCGGGGTGATGGTCTGGCCAGCAAACTCGCCCGCCATGGACTGATTCCTGGCAGGCAGAAAGCCGCTGCCGGAGACGGCATGACACTCGGAGCCTTCCTTGACGGCTACTTCGCCGCGAAGGCTTTTCGGAAGCCCAATACCGAACGTAACTACAAAGTGACAAGGGGGCACCTGTTAGACTATTTCGGGCGCGACCGACTGTTGACCGACATCAGCGCCGGCTGCGCCGATGAGTGGCGCGAACACCTGTTCGGCAAGCTGGGACTCTCTTCCGCGACGGTAAGCCGCGAAGTGAAGCGGGCCAGGCAGTTCTTTCGGGCGGCGGTCCGCAAGCGGTTGATTGCCGAGAACCCCTTTGCCGATCTGCCCGCGCCTCAGCAGGTGAACAAGGATCGCGAGTTCTTTGTTGACCGGGCGACGATTGAAAAGGTGATCGCGGCCTGTCCCGACGCGGAATGGCGGTTGATTGTCGCCCTAAGCCGATACGGGGGCCTCCGGTGTCCATCGGAGCACCTGTCCCTGGAATTGGACGACGTGGACTGGGCCAATGACCGAATGACGGTTCGGAGTCCCAAGACGGAGCACCACCCCAGTGGCGCGACTCGGATTGTGCCGCTGTTTCCGGAGCTGCGTCCCTATCTGGAGGCCATCTGGGAAGTAGCCAAACCTGGCACCCGGTACTTCATCTCCCGTTATCGAGATAAGAACTCCAACTTGCGGAGCCAATTCCTCCGAGTCATCAAACGGGCAGGGGTTAAGCCCTGGCCAAAGCTGTTCCAGAATCTCCGAGCTTCCCGGGAGACGGAACTCGCCGAAAAGTACCCCATCCACGTCGTGTGCGAATGGATCGGGAACAGTCCCAAGGTCGCCGAGGACCACTACCTGCAGATGCGGGAGGAGTATTACCGGCGCGCGGTGACCGAAGGTGGTGCAACAGGTGGTGCAGAAGTGGTGCAAAAGCTGGTGCCGTCAGCGAAAGCACCAATTCGCACGGATTCGCAAGAAACAAAGAAACCAGCGGGACTTGCGACGCAAACCGTTGCTGTCCCGAGGGTTAAGCTACTGTACCTAGTACCCCCTAGGGGAGTCGAACCCCTGTT
>JAPLNJ010000163.1 GCA_026692885.1 Planctomycetota bacterium
AGGTCTCGACGGTCTGGTGATCCAAGGACGCACTGCGAATCGCCAACGGCCGATTGTCCGCGAGCTGCTGGCCTGCCAATACGCCCTGGTGACTACGCTTCGCGTCGGTCTCCAACTGCTCGGTGGTATCTGCGGCATAGGTGATCCCGAACCGCAGCGTCTTGCCGACGGCGAGTCGGCCGCCACCGGTAGTGGCCAATAGCGCGAATCCGGGGATGTTCCACTTGCGGTTGTCCTGGAATTGGAGGAGCACGTCGTTGGGAATGACTCGCAAAGCCGGACCTTGGGCCCGAGTGAAACCGACCCAGTCGGCCGCACAGCCGCCGAAAAGCACGTAAGAGTCGCGATTCAGTTCGGCCGAGCACCGGCCGCGCGAGACGTCGCCGTCGAGCACCAAGTAGTCGGTCTGGCCCGCGTGGAGTTCGGTCGGCATGGTGCCTTGCAGCAGGACCACTTCCGTGTCGATTTCCTGTTCAGGAATGATCTCATATTCCAACGCGACGCTGTCGGGGGCAACGCGGGCGGTCTCTCGCAGCCGAACCCTGCACCCGTCGCCGCTCAGGGTCGTGGTGTAGGTGGTCACGTCGCTCGACTTTTCGATCTTGACAGCGGACGGATCGGCTGCGCGCTGGTCGACGATGTGGCCCGCCCAGCCGGGCTTGACCAGCGACACCGCGATGTCCTTGAAGTAGATCACATTGCCGACGCGCAGCTTGGTGATCTCGCCACGCGGACCGAAGTCGACCGTCAGTTGGGCCTGAGCCACTGTGGGCAGCAACAGTCCAGCAGCAATCAAGATCGGAAGCGACCTCATGGGGATCTCCGAGCAGTAGGGGCGAGTCGTGGCGTGGCAGCCACGGGATTAGCTTACGACTTACACCAGTTGGCGTCCATCAGGGGCGTGCCCTGCGATCGGGAGGCTGGCCTGGACTTGTCGTCACCCCTCTAGTCTGCCGGTAGAACTATGCGGCTCATGGGATGAACAGGAGGTTGGTATGAGGTTCCTGGCTCCAGTGTTGGCGGCATTCTTCGCAGCAGAGGTTCGCGGCGCAGTGCAAACCAAAGTCATCGAATACCGGCACGGCGACACTATTTTGGAGGGCTAGCCGTACTGTCGACTTCTTCAAACGCAGCCTGGCAGCAAGCGGACGGAAATGATGTGCCCGCTTCACGTGGCCCGGTCTCTCCGAGACCGGGTTTCGCGTCTCGGAGAGACGCGACCACGTGGACGCGACGCCGCCTCGCAATGGGTAGATTATTTCCGTCCGCTTGCCTGACGCCCGCTCCCCGCCGCTAGCCTGTCCTTCGTGCGTTCCTCCTGCTCGGCTGCCTGACGCGGGTTGGGGCGTACCTGGCCGCATCGCGGAGAGGTCGCGTGCAGCGGTTGCAATTCCCCGCCGGCATATTTCCCTCTCCCTGCGTACGCAGTCGAGTCCAATACTCACCTGACGGTCGCCCGGCCCGGTTCCCAGACTTGCGGGGAGTCCCAATTGCTGGGTGTCACCAAACGCTAGGGGACACAACGCCGTTGGGCTTTGATCGGAACGTTGCACAAAACGCTAGCAGCGGATCGCGGTAACCCGAAGCGTCAGCGAGGAAACCTTCCCCCGCCCACCTTCTCCCCCGCTTACACCGGGAGCGATTCACGTTCCATTTCCACCTTCGAAACACGGTAGCCGGCTCCCTCGACATCGGAAATCGCAGAAGAAATTGCGGCCTGCAGCGAATCGGCTGTTCGCTCGTCCTCCGGTGTTCCGCCGACGTTCCCCCTGCTCGGCTCCCTGAATCGGGTCTTTGAAGTTGCGCATTTCGCGACGCGGCTAGAAGCTCCCGGCGTGAGCCGGGAGAGTTTCCCGCCAGAAACCCAACCACGACGGGCCGCGTCCTGGAGGAGCCCCCGGCGTTAGCCGGCGGGAGTATTCCTGCCCGAGCACCTGGACGATACCCCGCGACTAGGTGTTTGGCGGGAGCCTCCGACCAGCTTACGCTGGCGGCTTCTTCATGGCGTATGCCCGTCCGGGATAGGTTGGGGCGGGAAGTCTCTCCCGGCTCACGCCGGGAGCATCCTCGGAAGCGGCCGAAATGCGCAACTTCAAAGACCCGGGTTGGGGGTAGGGCGAGGCAAAGTTGTGACATGGGAAATTGACACGGGCACGAGCCTGTTTTGCTGCTTGCCTCGAAAGGGCACATGACAGATCAAGACAACGTCCTGATCCCGATCCACAAGTTTTCGCCCCGAGTTGGGGGCGCGCTGAGTGAGCGGCAAGGCGCTAGCCGCCGGTTCCGAACGCCACCGGCGGCTAGCGCCTTGCCGCTCACCACTCAATCCACCGGCGGCTAGCGCCTTGCCGCTCAGAGTCCAACCGGTCCGTTTTCCGCGACGGACTGGGAAGTCCGTCCTACGAGCAGAAGGTCCCCTTTTCCGCCCCGGACTCGCCCCCGCCGAGCCGGATACCCTCTGGGTGCGGTGGAGCGCTGATTAGGCACTACGGCGGAACTCCAGCGTTTGCCGCTCCCCGCCGAGCTTGCTCGAATGGTACGAGGTTAAGCATAAGTCGTTGTCATTCCGCCACTTTCCCCACTGGGCTTGCCCCAGTGGAAAAAGGGTTTGGTCACTAACAACGGCCCCCACCACAGCTATTCCCCTTCGCCGCATTCACCGCCGCCGCAGGCGGCGGTGGTTACGCTTAACCTCGTGCCATTCGAGCTTGCTCGATGG
>JAPLNJ010000164.1 GCA_026692885.1 Planctomycetota bacterium
ACGTACGGCGGGGGCACCGGCAGGGATCGACGTGAATGAGAACAGCGCCAACAGCTTGGCCGTGCCGCTGGGGCTGAGCGGTCTGGCCTACGCCCCGGGGCCGGCCAACGAGGTCGGTCAGTCACTAACCTACCGGATCACGTCCATTCCGCCCTCGATCACGGTCTGGCTGGCAGACGGCAAGACACAGGTTCCGGCCGGCACGACGTTCGCAAACCCGGGCCTGCCGACATTGCAGGGCCTGAAATACAAGACGGTAGCCAACGCGAGCGGCACGGGGAACCTGACCTGGACGGTCACGGACGACGGCAGCTCGCTGGCGCCGAACGTCAACATATTAGCGGAGAGTCTGACAATTGCCGTTAAGAACGTCCCACCGGTGGCCAATCCCGATCCCTCGCCGGGTGGCACGCTGACGACCCTTGAGAATACTCCGCTACAGATCTTTGTGTACGCCAACGATACCGGCTTCAACGGCGTGCTGGATTTGACCTTCGTGCCGAATTCGGGACCGTCGCATGGCAGCGTATCGTTCAGTAATGGCGTCGTGACGTATACTCCCGCCCTCGGCTTCCCCGATCCCTCGCAGGGCTCCGGCCAGGATTCTTTCCGTTACACGATCAAAGACAACGATGGCTTGAGCTCCAACGAAGCCACGGTAACAGTGACCGTGATCGGGGTGCCCGTGATCGTGGTGCCCGCCTACCATAATCCGACGACCCCGTGGGACGTGAGTAATGACGGGCAGGTGTCACCGCTCGATGCCTTGATCGTGATCAACTTCTTAAATACGTATCCGTATCCGGCCCCGGGAGGCGGGTCCAACCTGCCACCCCACCCCGTTCCGCCAACGCAGTACTACTGGGATGTCAATGACGACGGCAGAGTCACAGCCGAAGACGTCTTGGAGGTCATCGTCCGGCTCAACACGCAGAACGTTTCCAGCGGCGAAGGTGAAGCCGGGGCGGTCAGCTCGCCGACCCAACCGACGGACATGGTTGCCGCCGGTGAGAACGTCGTCGCGGATCCGACCACGCTGTTTGCAGCACCGGATAACTCGCGGTTAGCTCCGTGGTCCAACCGCTTGTCTGCAGCCGTCCAGCCGCTGCCGGCGCAGCCTTTCCGGGCCGTCGCTGGCGCGCCGCTGCCCGTCGCGGACTTGCGGTCGGCAAACCTGTTCGACAGACTCGGAGCGCCAGATGCCAGTTTGGCCGACTTGACTTTCGAGGATATCCTGTCCGAAATCGCCAGCGACATTGGCGGCGCCCAGGGTGGACAATCCGCGGAGGATTGGGCACTCAGTGGCCTGACGCCACACCGCCGAGTGAATTGAGGTCGGGCGATGCGGCATAGGTCGCTTCCTTGTTCAGATCGATTCCCGCCACGACGGGCAGGGCGTGCCCCAGCCTCAGTCCCAACAGCAACCAGTCTTCGAGCGTCGAACGCAACTGGCGTTCGCACTCCCGAAGCCCGTTGGCAAAAGCGATCACTCCCGGACAGACCGGGATGCATCCTGAATACGATCCTTCCTCCAGCTTCTCGTACTCGGCCTGCTCCAGGGCAGCGTCGATGTACTCGCTCAGCACGAATTGGATGACCATACGCTCCTCGAACCCTAACTGCAGCAACATCGCCTTCGCTTCCTGACCTCACCGGCTGGGCCACAGGCGTTTGACGAAGCGACAGAACTCGGCCTCGGTCTGCAGATGCGTCTCCGGCACAACCAGGTACAGTCCCGCGCGTGGCAAGCTTGGAAGCACACCAGCCAACTCGTCGAAACGGTGATCGACACACAGCAAAAGACGCGAACGTTCCAGAATCTCACGGCACACCGGCACGAGATCCACCAGTGCGGGGCCGTTGGCTTCGATGGTGAGTTCCACGCCGGCCAAGCCCGGCACGTCCAGCACATGGCGATAGTGCTGGTAGCCTGTCGAGTGCAGGTGAAACAGCACATGCGCGCCGAGATGCCGCACGACGGGGGCACTGCACGGCATAAAGATGTCGCGGTAGACGGCCGGATCG
>JAPLNJ010000165.1 GCA_026692885.1 Planctomycetota bacterium
TGGGCTGATTTGTTGTGCCCCTTGGGGGCATGGGCCGTTTGTTGTCTCGGAGTTGTCGCCCCGATAGGGGCAGCCACACATACAAGGGCAGAGCGGAGCGGCGACAGCCGCATAGCGCCGCCCTGGGTTATGAGCGTAGTAACAACCCTAGCCCTGAAAGGGCGAAACAATGGTTAATCCGACGCACGGCCACCATCTTGTTTCGCCCTTTCAGGGCTACCGTGTTGAATCGATACCGTACCCAGGGCGGCGCTTCGCGGCTGTCGCCGCTACGCTCTGCCCTGGGCTGATATGTTATGCCCCTTTGGGGCGGAAGAGTACCCAGGGCGACGATTCGCGGTTATCGCGGAACGCTCTCTCCTGGGCTGATATGTTGTGCCCCTTTGGGGCAAGGGCCGTTTGATGTCTCGTAGTTTTCGCCCCGATAGGGGCAGCCACAAATACAAGGGCAGAGCGGAGCGGCGACAGCCGCATAGCGCCGCCCTGGGTTATGAGCGTAGTAACAACCCTAGCCCTGCCCTTTCAGGGCTACCGTGTTGAATCGAAACCGTACCCAGGGCGGCGCTTCGCGGCTGTCGCCGCTCCGCTTTGCCCTGGGCTGATATGTTGTGCCCCGTTGGGGCGGAAGAGTACCCAGGGCGTCGCTTCGCGGCTGTCGCCGGCACGCTCTGCTGGGCTGATATGTTGTGCCCCTTTGGGGCGGAAGAGTACCCAGGGTGGCTGGAAGTGGTGACACGCACATCACGTTGAGTGAGGAGCAAGAATATGATTCTGCAGAGCAAGAGCAAATCCCGACGCGGGATCGTGATCCTGATCGTGCTCAGCTTGTTGGTGCTGTTCATCGTACTGGCCGTGACCTTCGCCATCGTGGCCGGCCAGTATCGCCGCGCCGCGGAGGCTCAGGCGAAGCAGGAATTGCTGGGTGGCGAGGAAAAAAGACATCTCGACATGGCGCTCTACCAGCTGATTCGGGATCCCAACGACAAAGCGGCCTCGTCGCTGTGGGGGCACGGCCTGTTGCGCGATATCTATGGAGCTGATTTTGAGGCAGGATCGGTGGTGGACGCCAAAGTTCCGATCGACGCTACGGGCACCAAGATCAATAGTCAAGTTCTCGTGCTGACGCTGTCTGCGGACTTGAAGCACCAGGAGGAGGGGTATTATGGTGGTCGCGTGTTTACTATGCTCGACGGGGACGCCGCTGGGCATAGCGTCCGAATTCTCTACAGCCTCAAAGACAATAGCACCCCCAAACTGCAGCAACTGGTCGTGGAGATGCCCACGGTTGACTCGCCAGCCCTGTTTGGTAACCTGACCAACACCACGGGCACTCCCAACGCCAGTACCGTGCTTTCCAAGCATCGCTTTCTAATCAATGGTGGGGCGTTCAATGGCACGGGTTACGGCTACGACGCCGCCACAAAGAACCTGTCGCAGGATGCACTCAAGCCGAACTTCCCATACTCCCTCACGAGTTCCCCGAAGACTCTCCCGGCAGGCGGAGCAAACGAACCGTACGACGTGGCTGACTTCCGAGACATGTTCTTGGCGATGGTCCCGCCCAATGTCAGCGACAGCCAACAAATCATCCCGTCTTTCCATCGGCCCGAACTGATCAACTACTGGGCCAATAATGGCGCCCAGGGAGGCGGTACTACCAGCGCGGACCTACTGCGCAAGATCACGCTGCGCCCGCTGCCGCTGAAAGATCAGCATCCCAATTTTACCGGCAGCAACCCTGCCGCTGGTTTCAACGCGCCGGTAGATCCTGCCAACAATCCGGCTCTGCTCGTCCTGCTTAACGCCCTAGTCAACGGTCCGTGGGACGTCGACAACGATAACGATGGCATCCCCGACAGCGTTTGGCTGGATCTCCAACTCCCCGTTGTGACGTCAAGTAACGGATTGAAATACAAACCCCTGGTAGCAATTCTCTGCCGCGATCTGGACGGGTCACTGAATGTCAACGCGGCCGGACATCTGCTCCAACATGACAGCCAATTTCAGCAGAAGACATCTTCCCAAGCCCTCGCGGGGGCCGTTACTCAGGCGTCCTTGCCGCGCGGCCGCGGCCAAGGCCCGCCCGAGATCAACCTGTCGCGAGTTTTCGATCGGGCCACCGCTCAAAAGTATTATGCGAAGTTGATGACGAACCGCTATCGCTCTTTTTCGGATCCGCTGGACTTCCATCCCGGCCTCCGATCGACAACGAACAACAATGTGGTGACGGATGACAAGTTGATTTTGCTCAAGGAAATGGGACTCCCGTACAAATACGGGCAGTTGGCCAACGACACTGACTACGGGAGCTACAGCAACCCCAGCGCCTACGGCACCTACCCGGATTTCGTCGGCCGTGGCACGCTGGCCCTTGACTACCACGGAAATCCGCTGACGAGTTTCACCGGTGACGATGCGACCTTCACCATCGATACGACGAGTTACACGGTCAACGAGCGACGCGATTCCCCGTATCAAATGAATCTTGTCCAGCCTAACGGTCAGGACAGTCCGTACACGATTTACGAACTCGAGGCCCACCTTCGCCGCGGCGATGTCGATTCTTCCGTCCTCCCCACTCGCTTGTCTGCTCTCGCGTTGTCAGGCGCATCGATCACGACCCATAGCTTCGACGTACCTACCGGGAACCTGCCCGGCCCGAACGATCTTCGCGGCAGCGCAACAACGGCCAATTCGCATGCCGCCCAACTGATGGCGAAGCGGTTGGCCGATCCGCCCAATAACATAACCAACCCTACCGTTGTCGAGGCTCAACTTCGGCTTATGCTCCCGTTCGAGTTTCTCCACGGCAAGAAAATGGACATCAACCGTGCCTGGGGAAATGGAAAAGACGACAGCACACTTGCCGACTACGTCGTCGATGACCTGAAAGAACTACTGACCACGGAGACCGTCTTCGATGATGCCAACCTGTCGACTAACGGGGTCTATCAGAACGACTATTCCGATCCCGCTTTAGTTGCGGCGGACGGTCGGCAGATCTACGCTCGGCACCTATATTGCCTGATGATGCTGCTGATGGACAGCACCTACGTGCCGCCGTACGCCGAGTCCACTTTGACTCAAGCCGAGAAGCAGGAACTCCTGGCGCGTCGAGTCGCGCAATGGGCGGTGAACGTTGTCGATTTCCGCGACTCGGACGCGATCATGACGCGGTTTGTTTACGATGTTAATCCTTTTAACGGATGGGACACAACTGGATCGGATGGGCGGGTTGTCTGGGGTTGCGAATATCCGGAACTAATGATCACCGAGGCGACGGCCTTACACGACCGCCGCGTGCGGGATTTGGCCACCGACGATGGGAGCAACGACAAACGGATCAAGAACGGGTCCGCTCCTCCGGCGGTTGGGGACGACGATCTGGACCAGTTCCGAATTCCGCTGGGCTCGTTGTTCGTCGAGCTGTATTGCCCTCGCAGCATCTTCAAAATGAAAGACACGAGCACTCCTCCTAATGATATCCCCGTCAACGCGGTTGTCCCCCGCGAACTCTACGCCATTTCCGGCAGTCAGGCCTACTTGGACCTCGGGCGAAGATCGCCTCGTACTAAGGTGCAGGTGGGCCCGTATACGAAGTATACGGGCTACCCGGTGTGGCGATTGGCGATCAGCGAGTCGCATCATGTGGCACCTAACCTTGCCAAGAGTCCCCTGAGTCGACAGCAGACTAACCCAGATTCGACGACCTATCAGTCGGATAACATGGGAAAGATTGAGGGATTGGCTATCGAGCGATACGTTTGGTTCGCCTACTGCGATCCCGATAGTCTTCCTCAGCCGCCGGCGCTGCCAGCGTTCAATCCCGATCAGGTCTTTTGGAACCAGAATTCGAGCCAGTCAGTCTACCTGGCGCCAGGTGGCTACGCGGTGGTGGGCCCCCGGCCGGTGACTCCCGTAGGATCGCGTTCGGATCGGACGGCCGACTCGCCTCAGACGATCGAGATTAATGTCAACGCAAGTACCGTGACGGTCAATAGCACGGTAGGAGCGGGAACCCCCGTCAGTGCGCTGGGGATCATTGCGTCCGCGAAAGCCGCCGATCCCACGTGGCCTGCCACGGATCCGCGTGGCGCCAACGTCTCCGAACCGCTTCCTCGATCCGGGAACTACTACGCCAAACCCACGTTCAAGTTGCCGTATTCCACGTATACCACCGAAAACGATGCATACGGTGATCCAATTATTGGTGACACCACTTTTCCTGACAGACCGTTTGATAGCCAGGCGAATCACCCGCTCAAGGATGACAATCTGCTGGCCACCGCGACCACGCTGAACTACAAGACGCTTTTCCTCCAACGATTGGCGGATCCCCTGCAACCCTACGACCCGGTGAACAATCCCTATATCACGGTAGATTGGTGCCCGATCGATCTCACGGTCTTCAATGGTGAGGACCGAGCGCCAAATGCTTTTCCTGGCCCTCCTTTTCCTCCGTTCGACCCAGACGATCCCACACAAGACGAGCAGGATGTCTCTGCGAAGACGAAGCTCAAGTTCATGACGCGCTACCGTGGCGATGTCAACGACAAGCAGAACCTGTGGAGGCAGATCACTACGGCGCCCATCAAGTCTGTGCCGAATCCGACGGCCCCCCAGGAACTGTACTTCAAGCACGACTTGACGAGTGCTTCCCTGGGGGTGCCGGCCAATACCCTTGGCTTTCTGAACACGTGCTACGGCGTTCCGCAGATTCCTCCGGCAGTCCCGCCTGAGTATCAGGGCTGTCCGCCGAAGCCGTTCCCGTGGCTGACCTGGAACAACCGGCCGTTTGTCAGTCCGCTGGAACTGCTGTTGGTGCCGTCCAGTTCTCCGGGCAAGCTTTTTAGCGATTACGGCCTGCGAAATTCCGTCCCCAATCCCTACCAGCCGACGGATGTCTCTACGTATCAGGCTCCCTTCTCTCACTTGCTCAATTTCTTCAACTCCGACCTAAGCGGAATCAAGGGTGCGAATTTATATCGCATCTTGGATCTCTTGGAAGTTCCGTCCCCGTTCGTCGGAACCGAAAAGTGGTACAACCCGTCGTTCTTTCAGCCGTTCAACGACACGACCTACGATCCGTACTTCCGAACGTATCGTCCACCATTCAATAGTCTCTCACGATTCCGGGATCCAGGAAAGGTGAATATCAATACGATCTTTGACGACGAGGTCTGGAAAGCAATGGTGTTGGGGTTCCCGAATGGGGACTATGCGGGCACTCCGCCGACATCGTGGTGGGACATTTGGGCAAAGGTGAAGCAGAGCCGGCAAGGATACGCGCCGGCGGCCGTCAATACTACAGACTTGACCAAACCGCTGAACTTCAGCGCTAGCCTGAACAGTGACTATCCCACCCGATTTGCAGGTGTCTTTCAGCCAGCGTCGACGGCCGATCTGGGTGCGCTCGCGAATCTGCGGATGGAAGGTGTCCAGGCCACCTTGCTGAGATCCGAAACGACGAATCCTGCATCACCGCTACCACTGTTTGCGGTAGATGCCAGCAGCTACCCAGAAGTCTCGAAGGATCATCGAAACCAGGATCGAAATCCGTTCTTCTACTATCAGGGACTCGAAAGACTATGGAACCTTACAACCACGCGTTCTAATGTCTTCGCTGTCTGGATGACACTGGGTTACTTCGAAGTCGACGCCCCTGGGCAACCGGGCCTGGGGCAGGAGATCGGGTCCGACACGGGCGAGGTGAAGCGGCACCGGTCGTTCTACATCATCGACCGGTCGATTCCGGTGGCTTTCGAGCCGGGCGAGAACCACAACGTCGATCGCTGCATCCTGCTGCGACGATATATCGAGTAGGAGCCCTGCCGGTCGCCGTCGAGTTTGTTTGCTTCGCACGTTCTCGGGATGGAAGTTTGAGGAGAGACAGCATGTCATCTCGATTGTCTGCCAGTTACAGACCTTGGCTCTCGGGAGCTGGCACCCAAGGGTTGTTCCGGGGCTTGCCGAGCAGGTGGAATACGTACACTAGCCCGACGCGCGAGCGAGGGTGGCAACGACGCTACCCTGCCACAAGGCATGGAATCCGGCTCGTCGCGACACCTTCGGCGCAACCACGCTCGCTGGCGAGTTTCGAAGTTGCGCATTCCGCGGTGTTTGTACGCCAACGGCGTTGTGTCTCACAGCCCAGGGTTGCGCAGCTACCCTGGGTTCGGTCGCCGGTGTTCCCTCCTCTACCCCAACGGGGTTATGTCACCGTAGGGCCACCGCGCGACGGAACCCCGTTGGGGTACGGGTGGAACGCACTCGCCACCGCGTCCCAGGGTAGCCGCTGCGCGGCAACCCTGGGCTATCAGACACAACCGCTTCGCGGTACTCCATCGCGCAGCACGCCAGAATGCGCAGCGTCAAGACTGGCGAGTGGAGCTAGTGCAGATCAGGCTTTCCCCGAATCATCCGCGGAACCGTTTGGTGCTGGGCTTAGGCCGAGATTGTTCCCCCAAGACTGCCGGCGCCTACGGCGGGGCGGCTTCACGCTGGTCGAAATGTTGGTCGCGATGACCGTCACCTTGATCCTGATTTTCGCGATATCGCAAACCTTTGCCGTGATCGGGGCCAGGGTGGCGGAAGGCCGAGCCACCATCGAGATGGCGGGCAGCCTGCGGGCTGTCGCCAATCGGTTACAGGCTGATCTCGATAGTCTGACATGTCCGGTGCGCCCGTGGATCGACAGCGCTTCGGGTCTGGGGTATTTCGAATACCTGGAAGGAGCACTCAATGACACGAGCGCCGGCGCAGCCAACACCGTTCTGGGCGACGTGGACGACATGCTCATGTTCACCGCGCGCAGCACCGACACTCCGTTTGTGGGACGAATCGAAAAGAGCGTCCTGACCGGTATCTTAACCGACAAGGGAAAATACGAGGCCACGACATCAACCGTCGCGGAAATCGCGTGGTGGATGGAGTTGAACGATCAGAACAACAACGGCATCTGGGACAATGACGAATGGTTCACGCTGCACCGGCGAGTCCTCTTGGTCCTGCCGAATCTCACGTCGAATATCCAGAACTACTCGTCCGCCACATCCTTGCAGGATTTCCTAAACAACAACGACATCTCCGTGCACCTGGACACGCCTACGAATCCAAACACTCTCATCGCGAATTCGCTCGGTCATCTGACGATTCGTGCCAATCGATTTGCCCATGAGGCTGTCACTCAAATCCCGTCCACTGTGCGTTACGGTTTTCCGCATCTCGTTAGTCGGAGTTCGTTCGGGGCGAATCTGAAGCTCCTAGATCCCCGCTACGTGCAAAGCAGCACGACGGTCGGCACAGATGTGATCTTGTCCCAGGTGTTGGCCTTCGATGTGAAAGCCTTCGATCCCACGGCCGAGCTCCGCACCAACAGCGGCGAAGGTGTGATCCCTGGCGATCCGGGATGGCTCTTGGGAACCTCGCTCAATCCCAAGGCGTTAGGGGCCTTTGTCGATCTCAACTATTGGCAGTCGTGGACGGGCACCACCTCGGACTCCACGTTCTCCGGTCCCCCTCAAGTTCGTTCGCAGCTGTCCCAACTCACCCTAAAAGGTATCCCTGATACCTTTTCGGCAATCGTGGCCACGTACGACACCTGGGCGTTCGACTACGAACGGGATGGCATCGATCAGGACGGCTATATCACCACATCCGATCCGCTCCGAGACTCCTCTCAAGACGGATACTTTGACGCGAACAATGCTAACCTCATCGACGAGGGAACGGATGGGTTGGACAACGATGGCAAAAACGGTGTGGACGACATTGGCGAGCGTGAAACCTCGCCTCCCTATCCATTCCCGCTGCGCGGGATCCAGGTCAAGATCCGCGTCTACGAGCCGGACACGCGGCAGATCCGTCAGATGACGGTGGTCGCCGACTTCACTCCCGAGTGATTGGCGATGTCGGGGGATGTTGTCACGCGAGCCTTGATCGTAACGTTGCCCATAGCTGTCAGTGACAACTTCCTGAGTCTTGGTATTTGCCGCGTAGTAACGCCCACGAAATAACTTCCTCGTTTGTTCTGGGGGTGTCGCGAATACCGGCCGCAACTGGTGAATGCCCCCGGCTTGCCCTTCGTCGTTAACCACAAGTTTTCGTTCTGATAGGGCCAGCCACATAACAGCTCAAGTTTTCGCCCCGATAGGGGCAGCCACATAACAGCCCAGCAGAGCGGAGCGGCGTTAGCCGCGTAGCGCCGCCCTGGGTTAGGGGTGTATCAGGAACGCCAGCCCTGAAGGGGCGAGACAAGCCTTGGCCGATCTGACGAATGATACGTGTGGGACTACCGATTTGTTTCGCCCCTTCAGGGCTACCGGGATAAATCGATACCGTACCCAGGGCGGCGCTCTGCGGCTGTCGCCGCGACGCTCTGCTGGGCTGATTTGTTAATGCCCCTTTGGGGCGGAAGAGTTGTGTATAACGACGAGGCCTTGCCCGGGGGATACTTCCGTTTCTTGCTACCCACACGCGGATCCCACTCCCGCCTCGCCCGCGGCGGCGAAGCCGCCGCGGGCGAGGCGAGGGAGGAAGGGGCACGTTGGGCCGCCTGGTGTAGCGAGAAACGTGAACCTCCACGGGGCAAGCCCGTGGCATCCAACTCGCAGAACCGGAACCTTCGGCCAGCGATCAACGGTGAGCGTGTTGGAATGAGGAAGTTATTTCGTGAGCGTTGCTAGCGGCTACCGACCGTAGTGCCCCAGCGTCTGCAGTTGCTCTGGGGACTTGCACGCGGTGAGTTCTTCTTCGATGATCAGGCGTCAGCCTGCGTGGGGTGGTGAACAGTTGCAGGAGGGCTCGTGGCTTCGCCTGCGATCTTGAACCACAGACCACTCCTCGACCACCACGGAGGTTCTTACAGAATATAGCCAAAACATGAAACGCTTGCTGTTCTGGTTGATCATCCTGGCGATTCTGGGAGCCCTGGGCTTCGGCGGCTACCGCTATTGGTTACGCTCGCGGAAGCCTGCGGCCGAGCGGTATCGGACTGCGGTGGTCAGCCGCGGCGAAATCACGCTGGTGGTCAGTTCATCGGGCACCGTGCAGCCCGTGAAGAACGTCCAGATTGGCTCCTTCGTGTCCGGACCGATTCAGGAGGTCTTCGTCGATTTCAACTCGCGCGTCACCAAGGACCAGGTGATGGCGCAAATCGACCCGGAGATCTACCAGTCGAATGTGGCCCGCGAGTCGGCGACCGTGGCGCATCGGCAGGCCGACGTGGAACGTATCGGCGTGCTCTTGGGCCAGGCCCAACGGAACAAGGACCGCGCCCTGAAACTCAAGGGACTCACAGAGGCCGAGGAACCGGCGGAGTCCAAGAAAACCAAGCGGACCTACATTTCCGAGACCGAGGTAGACCAGTTTGTCACCGAACACGCATCCCTCGAAGCCCAGGTGAAACTGGCCAAGGCCGCGTTGCAGGAAGCGGAAGCGAATCTCGCCTCGGCCAAGAAGAATCTCGATTTCACCAAGATCAAAGCGCCCGTCAGTGGCATCGTGACCGATCGGAAGGTGGACTCGGGGCAGACGATGGCCTCCCAGTTCCAGACCCCGGTGATGTTCCAAGTCGCTTGCAATTTGGATGAAAAGGTCTATATCTTCGCGTCCGTGGACGAGGCCGATATCGGACTGATTCTCGACGCCGAGGAACGCCAGCAGCCGGCGCTGTTTACGGTCGACGCGTATCCCGACAAAGTCTTCGAGGGCACGATCGTCCCCGCCACCGGGATCCGGCTCAATCCTACGACGGTGCAAAACGTCGTCACGTACACCGTGGTCGTCGAATCCGCGAATCTGGACATGAAGCTGTTTCCGGGCATGACCGCCAACCTGGCCTTCCAGATCGAGAAACACCTTGATGTGTTACGGATTCCCAGTGCCGCTTTGCGATTCCATCCGAAACCGGACCAGGTACGTCCCGCAGACCGCAAGATCGTGGAGGGCGCGGACGAGGAAGACCCGACCGAAGGGCAGGGCCAAGCGTCGCAGCCCAAGGCGTTGAATGTCGCCGGCTCGGGCAAAGATCGCTCCAACGTTCGCAGGTACCTCTGGGTACTCGAAGGCGAGTTCCTGGCCGCGGTCGAAGTGGTCACGGGCCAGAGCGACAATAAGTTCACGGAACTCGTGTCGGGCGATTTGCAGGCAGGGCAGCAGGTGGTCACGGGGGTGCGGACCACCGCTGCCAGCTCGACGCCGTAAGGACGCGGGGCTGAATGAGATCGCCAAGGAGAACTCGCTCGCCCAGGTACTCCGGGGAGGAGGGGCAATGCCGTTAAGGATCTTGGTAGCCTTGATCATAAGGTGGCGCAAAACGCTAGCAGGGTGGCTGGTGGCTGAGCCTA
>JAPLNJ010000166.1 GCA_026692885.1 Planctomycetota bacterium
GAATCCTGTGGGGGCCGGCGCCGGCCGCCGGCAACGCGGTCGAGATGACCAATGCTCTGAAGAAGGTCTCCCGCCTGCTCGCCCACGCTAAGACCAACAACGGCAGCCTGGATACTGGTCGGCCATCGGCCGTCATCGATCTGCGTCCCAAAGAAGAAGAATTGCGGACGGCCAAGCGGCAAGCAACACCGCCAGGACGCTGAGCGTAGGTCAGGCTTTCCAGCCTGACACTCGAAGCACAGACGTCAGGCTAGAAAGCCTGACCTACGGGTGGACATTGAACTGCGCGTCAGCGCTGGGGTTCAGGCACTCGCCGCTGTTCCGCCCCGCGCTCCTCCATCTGGTCCTTTAGCTCCTGACGAATGACCGCCATGTCCAAGGGCGCTTCAATTCCTATGCGCACGCCGTTACCCGTGATGCGGACCACCGTGACGGCAATGTTGTCACCGATGAGAATCCGTTCTCCGATCTTGCGACTGAGTACGAGCATTGCTTTGCCTGAGCCTCAGGATGCCGACCACTAACAACCACGTTCATCCGTCTGTGCCGTGGCACTTGGTGGCCCGATCCTCCTTGAAAAGCGGTGAGCGAACTGGTAAACCGACGACTATCCTCACTACCTGTGGCACAAAACCTGCGTGAGCGTCTCGCAATCTGCGAAAATGGTAGCAGTGCCAGCTAAGAAAAGCAAGCCGGTGCGGCATGGTGCAGGGCGGCTTTACGTGGACCGGTCTCTCCGAGACCGGGTTTCGCGTCTCGGAGAGACGCGACCACGTGGGCGTGCCGCCGGCCCGCGATGGGTAAATTATTTCCGTCCGCTTGCCCATGACTCCGAGCTAGCACTTACGGCAGTTGGCAGGCTCCTGATCAGGCCCCTGCTAGCCTAGGTAAAGTCGCCGCAAATTCGCAAGTTCATTTAACCGATACCATCGGCAAAGCCGAAATAACCCATACACTTTTACAGGAGTGAACGGAGTTCCCCGAGAGGCCACGGTTCTTTTGCACCAACCACGGATGGCACGGCTCATGGCACGAAATTTTCGAATCTGCGTCTTCTTGTCGCTTGGTTGCTGTCTGAGCTGCGTAGTCGCGTCGGCCGTCGCCGCCGACTTGCGATCCTCGATCGACGAGCGGACAATCGTCCGTACCGTATCCGTCCAGCAGGCGACGGAGGTTGAACCGCAACCAGAGCCGGAATTGGAGTCGATACCGGGGTACACCACCGAAGAGATGGGGTACGACGCCGGTTATCTGCCGAGTTGCGGCTGCGACGATTGTGGGTGTGCCGATCAGACGTGGGCCGGTGTGGAGTACCTGCTGTGGTGGCGAAACGGCCGATACTTTCCGGCGCTCGTGACCACGCAACCCAGTGACGGTACGTTGCCGGGAGCTACAGTCCTGTTCGGCGGCGGCGAGATTCAGGAAGTGGCCCGGCCCGGCGGACGGCTGGAGGTCGGGCATTGGTTCGACAACAATCACTGCTTGGGCATCGGCGGCCACTTGGTGGCGATTGCCAATGCACCGGTGAACATGGCGCTAACGAGCGACCAACTGAGTTTCATCGCCCGGCCGTTCTGGGACGCCGACCCCGCTTGGAATGTTCCCCGGATGCAACCGATCGCCGACACCAGCATCAAGCAACCTGGCAGGATTGACCTGAGCACCGGTTCGGAAGTCTTGGCCAGCGATGTCTTCGTGCGGTGGCTGTTATACCGGGAGAGGTGGGCACGGCTGGACTTCCTCTTGGGATACCAATTCGCTCGCATCGACGAGAACTTAGTGGTAAATACCTATACGGACGGGCGAGCCATAGACAAAATAAAGGCGGAGATCTACGTACGGGATGAATTCTCGACACGGAACGAGTACAACGCCGGCCATTTTGGTCTGCAAGGTGAATACGTAAGAGGCCGTTGGGGCCTAGAACTGCTCGCCAAATTCGGCTTCGGGACCATGCGCGAACAGGTGTCGATCAGCGGCTTGACCAAGACGGTGACTGGCCCTCCCCCCCTCGGTGTTGCTGAGAAACAAATGGGCCTGTTGGCTCTACCCACGAATATCAACACCTATAACCAGGACAGTTTCTGTTTCATGGACGACGTGGGCGTCAAATTGGCTTTTTGCCCGGTCGAGCGTTTGAAGCTGTCGGTCGGCTACTCGTTGATGTACTGGAGTAATGTGGTGCGCCCTGGCGATCAGATTGACGCGTTCGGTAACCAGCCAATCATCGATACACGGCAATACCAACAGCCGCCACCTCCCGGAGTGACGCATCCTGCATTTGCGTTTAATACCACGAGCTTCATGGTTCATGGATTGAACCTAGGCCTGGAAGTCCGGTTCTAGGAGTCTGTCCGAGTATTGCCAACTTGCACAATGGGTTGTAGGACTGGCGTCACTAGCAGATACATTCCATCGTGGTTTGCGTGAATACAGACTCCTAGCACCAAACGACATTTTGGCCCCTGCGCGCAAAGCATGAGACTTAACGGTTCAGCAGAGACGGGGCGTGAGACAAGGGGTCAGACGTACAGATTTCAGTTTTCGCGGTCATGTGCCCAAGCCTAGGGAAAGCCTTCTGTCCGCGAAGACTGAAATCTGTACGTCTGACCCCAGCTGGCGCTCCGTCTCTGCGAAACCGCAAAACCCCATGCTTGACACCGACAACCCCGAAAACCGTTTGGTGCTAGTGTGCGCAACGTTCCGATCCAGGCCTTCCTGCTCGGCCAACTCATCCCAATCCTCCGATTGTGTACAGGAACGCAATCAGATGTTATCTTTGGGGACCGGTACGTACGTCATCCCTGAACCGAGTGCGGCATGGCCATCTTTCTTGAAGCGGATACTGCGGACAAGCCCGCTTGTCAATCCACCGCTGGCGTTGTTGCCCGCCGTCGGGTTGCGCGCCGTCGGGTTGCGCGCCGTCGCGCCCGGGGGATCGCTTCGCGCGTGCTGTTTCTGGAGCGGCTGGAGGAGCGGTCCCTGCTGACCGCCGCGACCCCCGCCGTCACACTGTCCGACGCGGACCAGCTGATGATCGAGCTGATCAACCGGGCCCGCGCCGATCCGGCGGCTGAGGCCGCCCGCTACGGCATCGACCTGAATGCGGGCCTCCCCGCCGGCACCATCTCGACGATGGCGAAACCGGCGCTGGCGCCCGAACAGTCGTTGATTGACATGTCGGAATTCCACACGCAGTGGATGCTGGACAACGACACGTTTTCGCACGACGGCCCTCTGGGCGAGACCCTCAGTAATCGGGCTGACAATTACGGCTACTCCTACACCGTGATTGGGGAGAACCTCGCTTGGGTGGGTGGCGGGGGGGCTGCCGATCCTTTGGCGACCGCGGTGACGGCCCTGCAGGAGAATCTGTTTCGCAGCGTGGAACACCGGAAGAATATGTTGCGGCCGGACTTCGTCGAAGTCGGTGTGGGTGTCCGCACGGGGCCCTTCCGTTCGGACGGCGTCGTCTACAATGCCACGCTGGTCACGGTGGACTTTGGCAGCCGGGGCGGAAGTCACTACTTCACGGGCGTGGCTTACGCGAATCCGGTGGTCGGCGATCCCTTTTTCGCCATCGGCCAAGGTCTGAACCTCGTGACTGTCAGCGCGGCAGCGGTAGACGACAGCGTTACCTACACCACGACCACAGGGACCTCGGGCGGGTATGCCTTACCGGTGCCTCCCGGGACCTATAACCTGCTGGCCCAGGGCGGAACTCTGACCAACAGCATTGCGCACCAGCAAGTGACGCTTGGCGCGAGCGATGTCAAGGTCGACTTCATCGCAGGCGGTGTGGCGTCACCCGAGGCAATGGACGACGTGGCGATGTGTGTCCAAGGCCAGTCCGTCGTCCTGGCCGTGTTGGCCAACGACACCGCGGAGGGGGCTCTCAATCCTCAGCTTGTACAGCTCGTGGATGCTCCGCACCATGGCGCGGCGACAGCCAACCTGATCACCGGTGAGGTGTCCTATGTGCCGGAGGTCAGTTACGTCGGCCTGGACAGTTTCACCTATCGCGTGTCGGACTTGCAGGGGAATCTCTCGCAGTTGGCTCAGGTGCAGGTTGCGGTCATCGATCCCGCCCAGCACCCATGGGAAAACCCGCTACTCCCTTGCGACGTGAACGGCGACGGGTCGGTCACGCCCCTGGATGCCCTGTTTCTCATCAATCAAATCAATACTCACGGCAGTGGCACGCTGCCGACTCCGTCTCCCAACGGGTCGTTCCCACTGCCTTATCTGGATGTCAACGGGGACGGAATCCTGACGGCCTTGGACGTGTTGCTAGTGGTGAACCGCCTGAACGGGACCACCAGCGGTGAAGGAGAATACATGTCCTTCTCCGCATCCGTGCAGGGGCTGCCGCCGAGCGTGACCAGTTCCGCGCCGGCCAGCGGCACACCGCTGGACCGGGACGCCTTTTCGCTCCGGCCGTGGACCGCGACACAAGACGGCCACGCGACTCCGAGTCTCGACGGTGCCGACGGGGTCTGGGCGGACCAGGAACCGTGGCTGACGGACATCGCCGCCCACGTGACGCAGGCCCGCTGGAAGTAAGCTCGTCTCAGGAGAGCTGCGCAATCCTGAGCTGTAAGACGCAACGCCTTCGGCGTGGGAAGTGCAAACAAATGCGCGACTTCAAAACAGGCGCGTCGAGCTAGTGTGGGTCTATCGTTTCTATCCGCGTGTCGTCTTCCAAGAGCAACGGCGGTCGGCCGAACCTGACTCGCAGTCGATTGATCTTCCCGGCGACTCCGTGGCGGTTGATCAACCAACGTTCCACTCGCCGCTTGCGGGGAAAGTCGATGAGGACCAAGCCGATCAAGATGGTCAAGAGCCCTTGGCCGGGGACGCCGGGCAAGGCCAGGACGATCCCCGTCAGAACGAGCAGGACGCCGAGGAGGTTCTTGAGAATTTTGACCGACCACCGCACCACGGGGTGACGATCGATCCAGAAATCGCGTGCGTGGCTGTCCAGGAAGAACGTGGCAGGCAACTGCACCAACAGGGCCCCGACAACCAAGACGCTGACGGCGGACGACAGCAGGAAGAGCGGAATTCCCCAGATCGCAAACAGCCAACGGAAGCCGAACAGACGGATGTTCATGTTCATCTGCACTCACCGTACAAGTTCCACGCCATGCGCGTCAGTATGTCGCCAAGTTAGCGGCCCTGCAATGTGCCGATTGGCGCGCCGAGCGGACGCATCGCCGTGCCGCCCTGAGTGATTGACGATGCTATCGCCAGCGAGCGGACTCTGATAGACTCTTGGGCGAGATCGTCGAATCCCGTGCAGAAATGCTTCCCTTGCCCCAAAGAGTTAGCCGCCGGTGAAGACGGCCAGCATTCTGTTCTTCGTTGCCGAGTACTGTGGCGGGAAGCTGCGGGTTCTGTAGCGAGTTTGGCTGTTTTCATCAGACTGAGTAAATGGTTTGCCGATTAAATTCGGTAAGGACGGCTCAATCGCCCCACCCAGCCTCGCTCTTTCCCGCCCGGAAGGCTGTGCCGGTGTCTTCTGGATCAGTGAAAACCCCGCTTTCTTCAGGGTTTTCCGGGGTTTTCTGTGTTCTCGATGATTCGCCCGGGCCACTGGCAACAGATGGTTTGTGTTCGGTTTGTGGTCGGTTTGTGGCCACTTTTTGGCCCGGGTTGGGAACCGCTTCGCCGGTCAGTTTGGTTGCGGCGAGTGCCCAGTGGTCCTCGGTGATCTGCCAGTAGTGCTCCTTGGCAGTGTCTTCATCATGGCCACACCAGGCGGCCGCCACGTACCCAGGATACGACGCGGCCAGTTCGGTCGAACGTGATGCACGCAGGTTTTGAAACAGCTTGGGCCAAGCCTTCACGCCGGCCTTCTTCAGGAACCTCAGCAATCCCGTCCGAAGATTCGTCTTCCCTCCGCGGTAGCGGAACTTGACGATCACATGGTCAGTTCCGGATGGGGGCCTACCAAGCCGGTCGCATGCTTGGTTGAAGGCGGCTTCCAGATACGGCCGCAGTTCGGGGAAGAGAGGAACGACGCGTGTTTCCTTGCCTTCGTATCGTTTGGTTTTCGGACTGTGGACCGTGAACTTGTCTTCTTCCCAGGCGACATCTTCCCAGGTTAAGAGCAGATGTTCCGAAGGGCACCGCAAAGCCCCATAGCGGCTTAGGGCGAAGATTACTTGCCATTCGACCAAGGGGCTTTCGTTGGCGTCTACCATCTCGTTCAGGACCTGATTGGAAACTTCACGGGTAACGAAGAACTCCCGTTCCTTGTTCTTCTTGACGTTCAGGTCTTTCATGTCGCCGAAAGGGTTCTCTGGAATCAGTCGCTTACGAACCGCTGCCCGGAAGAACGCCCGGGCATGTGCGCAGTATCTTCTGGTTGTGGCGTCGGCTACTTTGCCGTGCAGCCAATCACGGTACTCGTCGGCATCTCCCAGGCTGATGTCGGCCAGCGGTGTGTCTTCGCCGAATTTCTCGACAAGATACCGCGCGGCACACCTCAGGTTGTTGACGCTGCTTTCCTCCAGGCCGGTTCGGCCGTTGATGTAGGTGTCGATGAACGCGGCCAGCTTGTGCGGCGAGGCCTTCTCGGGTGCCTTCGCCGTCTTGGGTTCGCGTGCTGGTTTCTCTCTCGGACCGACCAACCCGACAGCGGCAAGCCGATCATAGAGCCAAACCCTCGCGGGGTCTTTCAGCAGCTCCACAGTCCACTTGTCAGTCGCCGGCAACGGCGACTTGTGGTCTCTCCAGCAGCCGGCCAAGTGTTCGACGTGATCCTTGATTTCTTCCGCTACGCGTTGATCGATCTTGCCGAGCCGGATCTTCGGGTACTTGCCGTTGGGAGCCTTGAACCGAACCATCTTCCGACCGTTGCGTTCCGTGATGACGCTGGCCATGGTCAGTCCTCCTTGCGCGGATCCGCGCAGCAAAGAAGCCACATCCCTCGTTGGTCGTTACTGAGGCGCCTGTGAGAGCGCCCGCGCGCCCTTACGGAACGCGCACGGCAAACGAGGGATGTGGCCTCTTTGCGAAGCATCGAATTGTCCTCACAGTCAGGAACCCGCGGTTCCTCTTTCAGTCTCGCCATGCTAGGCGCCGGAGTCTTCCGGCGTCAAGCACCCGTCCCCGTCTCCCGGTCGCTGGCGACCAGGTGGGCGGCGACCAGCTGGACGACTCAGCACCGCCGGATGGACTCTAGCCCGCGCAGCCGCCCACTCCACCAGCGAGGAAACCGGGTACAGTCTCGTCCCGCCTGGGACGATCAAGGCGGGCGGCGCGGATCCCTCCCGTTCCATCATCTTCAACGTGCTCAGGCCGATGCCGAGGGCTTGTGCCGCTTCTGACCGGGACAAGCAGACTCGGGGCACCGGATCCAAGACGGGCCGGGCGACGTGTGGCCCGTCCGCTTCCTCGCCGGCGGCCGTCGCTGGGGCGACCTTGAGCCAGGGGTAATTACCCGCAAGCGGTTCAGGTTCTTGGGAGATGCTCTTCATGGGTCGATTTGCTCGAATCGATCGTCGTATCGATTCATGGTCAGTCTCTTGCTACCCCCAGTTCGCCGCCAAGCTGCTCCGAGACACCGCCGACGTGGTCGATCGACATGTCGGCAGCGGCGTCTTTCGGCCGCAAGGCGAGGCGGGGAAACTTCTCTTCCAGCTGTACCAAGTCCGGTTGGATCATGCGAAGCTCCAAGGTCAAACACGCGGATACCGCTACATCCTGTTTCGATGGAAACGCCGTCAAGAATCCACGTCCGGACCGAACGATTGTCCCATGACTATCTCGCCACCCGGATGGATGAACCCTTGCGCGCCGTTGGGTAGGTTCAGCAGTTGCGTTCCGTGTTGCTCGACAAGGTCAGCGGCGTCTCGCAGCAGCTTGGCGCAAAACGTGGACGACATGCCGCTGCGGAGTACCAGTTGAACGAGAGAGTTGCCATGCATTTCGCACATTTTGAAATAACCCGCCAAGGCGTCGGGCGGAACTTCGACGCCGTCGCCGATTTCCGGATCGTATCCCTCCGGATAGCATTCGAGCCAGTCGACGGAGGCGTGATCTGCGAGCAAGATGACCAAGCCCTCGCCCGTGGTCGGTTCGTTGTGTCGATCCATAGTCAGTCCCCTACCCCCGCCGGCCCGGATGGGAAGTAATGACCATCCGGGCCGGCCCCTGCT
>JAPLNJ010000167.1 GCA_026692885.1 Planctomycetota bacterium
GTGTTTGATCATCCACGGCCCTTCCGTGACGTGGCCGTTCCGCGTTTCCCAGGCGGACTCCGGCTGGAGAACGACACGTGGCTCACCGGCCGGCTCCGTGGAGCTGGCCATGGGCTGGACGGTGATGCGAAAGCCCGGCAACTGTACGAAGTACAGGTACAGCCTCCCGTCGTCGTCTCGGAATAAGTGTGCGTCGATGGCGTTGTCAAACAACTTCGTGCGCACCGTGAACGGCCCGAGAGGTTCCTCGGCGTCTGCTACACCGACCGTCATGCTTGCCGTGTAGTACAGAAAGAATCGTCCGGATGCCGGGTCCCGCCACACATCGGGCGCCCAGACGTGCCGCTGGCCAGGCCGAAACACGACCGGCCCGCGTTTCCAGTTCACCAGATCATCCGAGGTGTACACCCGGTAGCCGTTATCGCCATCGACCTCGCCCGTAGCGTACAGGTAGTACGTGCCGTCGTTCCGGATGACGGCGGGATCAGCAAGGTTCTCCTCGATGACTGGGTTTCGGTAAGTTTCGGCTGCACCGGCGACGTGTGTGACCACAGCCAGAGCAACCACGAACAACGAATGGTGAAATGACATCTCGCGGGTCCTTTGATTTCGTTCATCGGTCGTAAACCGCACGGGGTTGGCTTTGGCGACCAGTTGCTCTTTCATCGTTCAGCCGCTCACTGCTGCCAAAGAACTACGCGCCCCTCGCGTGGTTTCCACCGCGACCAGACCGCAATCACGTGCTCGAAGGTACCGGCAGTCCCATTTCGCGAAGAAATGCCGCGACATTCTTTCTCTGTGTGACGCGGCCTTGGCCCAGCATCTCCGTGACAACGTATTCCTTCGCCGACAGTGTTGCCTCTGCCGCCCCCGACTGGTAGTAGGCCAGGTAGCCGAGAGCCTTTTCAAGGATGTCAACTTCCTGATAACAGGCTTTGATCTCCTGCCTCATTCGGTCCGCTTCGGTGATCGCCTTCTGTCGCGATAACTGCCTCGCGTTCGACGGAGATGCGACCAGGCCCCACTGCTCGTCGTCGTATGCTGCTGCGGCCCTGTCGGCATCGTCGTAGTCCGACTGCGGTTTTCGGAGTGCCTCTTGGTTCTTCGACCATTCCTCAAGCCACTGCCAATGCGGTTCGGCCGTCTTCTGCTGCCGTGTTGCCTGCAACAGCAGGTCGAGCTTTGCCCGGAGCAACGCCACGTGTGCACGGACCAAGGGAAGCTGAACCTCGAAGTAAGCCAACTCCCTCATTACGTTCTCCGTCACGCATTGATCCGAAAGCAAGCGGTCGAGATTGGACGCAGTGTCCGGGGCATTAGCGGACCAGATTGAGACCGTGAAACCGCACCGCAGGCCGACCATACGAGGCTGGTTCTCGTTTGGGTTTAGGAACTCGATGACGTTCAGGTTCGGCAGCTCCCGCTTGACCATTCGCTTCGCGTATTCCTCCGGTGCCGCCAAGCCCAAGTCCTGCATGATTGTCTGAGGACGTAACATCTTCCAGGAATAGCCGCCCAGCCACCGGCTGAACCGCCGCACGTCGCGGTCTGTGACGCCAAACACTCGCTGGTCCCGCGCAGAGTGAAGGTGATGCACTGCATCTGCCGGGTTGGGGCACAAGTCCTCAAGGTCCCAGTCGTTTCGGATGGAGTAGATTAGGGCCACGAAGCGATCAAACTCCGGGAGGTGATCAGGACGCTGAACGCGGAGAATCAAGTCCACGTCATGCGGCCGGGGCTTCCCGCGAAAGAAACTGCCAAAGCCAGTGATCTCCAGTACCTTGAGGGGCAGCTCCTCTGACGCGGCCCATTCACCGAGGGTGACGAGCCGATCAAATAACACTTGCTGCCGGTCTGTTCTTGGGGATGCCATAGATGTGGCTTGCCTCTCGGTCGATGAACCTGGATTCAGGGCCCAGCGGATTATGTGGGGTACCCCTTGGCCACGGTTCTTGTGTTTCTGGCCAAGTCCAGCGACCGCCAGCAATACCAACTGGCCACCGAGGCCCACGGGCGCCACGGGGCGGCGATGGCGTGGCTCGTCGCCCTGTCCGGGAGTTCGGCCAGGCCGTAGCGCTCACGGATCGCCGTCCGCACGCCCAAGTCGTCGTGCGGGAACACGTCGGGACGTCCCAGCGAGAAGATCAGGAACATTTGGGCCGTCCAGCGGCCGATCCCCTTGACCTGGGTCAACTGCTCCACGACCTGCTCGTCCGGTAGACGGCCGAGTCGCCGCAGGTCCACGGTGCCGTTGTTGACTTTCGCCGCCAAGTCGGCCACGTAGGATGCCTTCTGCGGCGACAACCCCACGGACCGAAGTTCGTCCAGACTGAACCGCTCCAGGTTGGCCGCCGTCAGTCCCGTTGAGCCGGCGAGGTCCTGCAATCGCTTGCGGATCGCCCGGGCCGCGCTCGTCGATATCTGCTGGGACACGATGGACCGCACGAGCATGGCGAACCGATCCCGCTCGAACCGCAGGGTGTACGGCCCCACGGCGTCGATGATGGCCTTCATCACCGGGTCGGCGGCTCGGAGATGGCGGCGGGCGGATTGAATGTGGGCGGGCGTCAGCTTCATGGTGTGGTCGATCTTGGCTTGGTCACACTTCCTTTGACAGGGTGTTGCCGTAACAACCGTTGCACAGCAGCTTCGTCCAATCGCCGTCTTCGACCACGACCAGCTTGGACTTCTTGAGCGTGCGGCATCGGCTGCACTCGAACTCGTGTAGCTTCTCCAGGCGAAACTGCTGCAAGGTGCCCTTCGGCGGAAATGTCTTCACGATCTTCGACGGGGGCTGCGTTACCGTTGCCGTCTCTTCGCCCCCGAACTCCCACACACCGTCCTGCCGCACGGTCAGCACGTTGTGGCGGACCTTGTAGCCACATTCGGGACACGTCGAAGTTGATGCCTGCTCCAGGTACTCGTCATCAAAGTGGTCGAGCCTCAAGTTGATCGAAGGCCGATACCAGTCCGCATAGACCTTGCCGCACTTGGGGCACTTCACCTCGATTTCTCTGGGTGGGGATGTCATGGCCGACGTCTTCCCTTCCGGTGCTCGCAGGTTCGTTTCGATTCCCGGGCGCACTTTCCGCTACCACTCGCCCCTTCAACGCGCCCCACAGACATTAGTCCTTTTCCCGTCCGGCGATCGTCTCCGCCAGCGACATGCCCGCGTCCAGCAGGACCTGGAGATCGCTGGGACCAATCTTGGCGTACCTGATCCACTGCTTGTCGCCGCGGGCGATATTCGCAACCACGGCGGACTGGTCAATCTGATCCAAGTAGGTCTCGTAGACGGTGGGATCGTTACACCAACGGTCAAACGCCGCTCGGGTCACCAGTTGGACCTGCTTCAGTTCACAACGGATGATCCGGCGTGACTCGCCGTTGAGACTCTTGGTGAAATGGATCATCCGGTTTGTGAAGAGCAATCCGCCTCCGCTACTTTCCCAACGCTCGATTGCTGCACGGTAAGGCGACACCAAATCCTTGGGAATCTCGCTCAGGAACAAGTCCAGGTCCATCTTGCCGGGTCGTTCAACTCGATCCTCTTCATCCGTTTCGACCGAAACGTCGGGCTTCTTTTCCTGGGTATAGCGGATACGGACGATGCCACGGACCTTTTCAACAGTCCGCCCAACCACGTCTGGCACGACCACGAGGGGCCAGTCTTTTCCGTTCGCCAGGGGGTACATTCGCATCTCGACCAGACCGAGTTGAAATCCAAGTCCGGGGCCGCTCTGGATGGCATCGCTGAGCAAGGTGATGTTCGGCGCAATCCGGTCACCGACGATTAGCAGCAGAAAGTTGCCCTCATCCAGATTCGTCACCACGCTGTCCTGGAAGTCAGCCAAGGGGATGGCGCGGTCGTCGAGTGCGGGCCTGATCTTGTCCTCCAGCGCGGGGGCCTCAACTTCTCCCCGCCTTCTTGACGAGGCAAGCACTGCCTCGCACAGGTCATCGTAACTCCAAGTGGCAAGTTCCTTCGCGTAGTCGATAATCTGAGCCACAACCGTGCGGTGCTTTTCCGGATTCTTCCATAGCTTGGTTTCGACGATGGTCAGGCCGCCGGCCGGGCTGACGTAGAGATTATCCAGCGGCCCGCGACGGGTTTGCACCTCGCGGCCAATGGCAATCGGTGGGGCGAACGAGTCGTCGAACTCGTCGATCGGGAGTAGTTCGGGATGGCCGAACAGCAGTTCCTGAAGCCACCCTTCGTTCTTCGCGTCACCGGGGGACGATGTGATCCTGGTCAATGTGCGGCCGCGATCGGTGATCGAATCCAGGAAAACCGGGGAACTGTTCACGGATGACTTCCTTTCATGTTCTCGTCACTAAGTTCCTTCCCAAGCCCCAGCACCAGCAACCGCTCAGCCAATCGCAGGGCATCCACCGGCCAGAACTCTTGATTGCGAGAGCCTTTGTTACGTCCCGTCTTTGCCATGATCCACCTCTCAAGATCGCGAAAATCGTGAGGCGGACCTGATTTTATGCCAAAAATACTGCCAAGAACAGCTCGGGCAACAAAAAAGCCCTGTTTTCTCGGGGAAAACAGGGCCACATTAGAGTACCCCCTAGGGGAAACGAACACGACGTCATTTCCCGGCAAATAGCAGAGTTTCTGGAGAAGGGTGGTGCAACAGGTGGTGCAGCGGAAGCGACCACCTGGCATTTGTGCGACGAGCAACTGGCGGTGATCGTCGACAACTGGCCACTCCTTTCCGAGCCTGCAAAGGACCGGATGGCCCTATTGGCTCAGTCCGCGCAAGGCACAGCATCACGTAATACCGTGCTCGCGCGGTAAGCGATCTGGCGGGGCGTCGTACAAGAAGAGAAGGAGCCAGAATAGAAAAAGGGAACTCTTGCAAGAAAACTGGTCCAACTGGTCCAACTGGGGCGGAGGTGGCGTAACAGTAAAGCCCCACGATACCTATGTCACGGCCCAGTTGCCGAAACGCCGGCAACCCCACTGGACCATCTGCGCCACTGGCTTCGGGCAAATTGACTTGTGCGTTTTCCCCCGCGACCCACGTATGTGCAAAGCAGCCACTCCGCTCGCGATGCTGCGGGCTCGGTGGCACACTTGTATAGGACCGGCAGGACCGCTGCCAAACGCGGCGGGTGACCCGGACGGCCATTCCGTTCGACGATACCAATCCCGACAGTTCCATCCCTTTTTTCGTCGACGGTATGGGCTTCTTCTTTCCTGGGTATGGCTGTTGCCCTTGATCGCGCTCCGGCGCAGGCACCAGGCACCATGCCCATCGTCAACCGCACCGGCGACAGCGCCAAGCTGCTGGCCCAGGCTGTAGCACTTCTCAACCAAGCGGTCAAACTGATCGGCGAAGCCGCTCCAGGAATCCTGGATGATCTCCGCCCCGTCCTTGCCGGCACGCCGATCGACAGCCCGGTCGGGGCCGGTCACCCTGTTCCGACATCCAGAAACGGCTCGGCTTGCCTCCCGATCACCAATCGTGCGAACTTCAGCGTTCGCTGGGGCAACCGGACCTGTCGCCTCGGCAATACGCTGGGATTCAAGGTCCTGGAACGTCTGGCCCAGCGCCCAGGACTGTACCTGCACTACGACTCGCTGATGGACGAGTTCTGGGACCGTCACACTTCACCCGAGTCGGTGCGAAGTGCCGTCAAGATCCTGCGTAGGAAGCTCAGGGCGGCTGGCATGGGAGACTTGGCGAAGGCCATCGACGGCAGCAACTCGCACCACTACGGGCTGAAACTCAATGGGCGAACGTAGAAGTGCCACAGAAATGCCACAGCCTTGCCCCTGGTTTGACACAGGCCCGAAGCAGAATGCCGTGATCGTAGTTACCTCGACCTTTGTTGCGATCGTGCCAATCCGTTCGAGCCGGACGTTCCGCTGCCTGTCCGGCTAACGAACCGGACGACGATCCGCGGCGCCGGTCGTCACTTTTACCTCACAACTGAGCGACCACAACATGGAGCACGACAATCTGAATCCAGAGGCCAGCCAACCTGGCCAGACGTTGACCCGTGCGGCGCAATACGTCCGCATGTCTACCGAGCACCAGCAGTACTCCACGGAGAACCAAGCCGACGTGATCCGGGAATACGCGGCCAAACGCGGCTACGAGATCGTCCACACCTACGCCGACGATGGCAAGAGCGGGCTTAAGATGGAAGGTCGTGCCTCCCTGCGGACCATGATCGACGACGTGCAGGCGGGCAACCCCGGCTTCGATGCCATCCTGGTCTACGACGTGAGCCGCTGGGGCCGGTTCCAGGACACCGACGAGAGCGCGTACTACGAATACCTGTGCAAGCGGGCTGGGATCGACGTTCACTACTGCGCCGAACAGTTCGAGAACGACGGTGGCCCGGCCGCCACGATCATCAAGAGCGTCAAGCGGGTGATGGCGGCCGAGTACAGCCGCGAGCTGTCAACTAAGGTCTTCCAGGGGCAGTGCAAGCTGATTGAGTTGGGCTACCGCCAGGGGGGGCCGGCCGGGTACGGGCTGCGTCGAATGCTGATCGACCACACCCACAAGGAAAAAGGCGTCCTCGGGCGTGGGGAGAAGAAGAGCCTGCAAACCGACCGGGTTATCCTGGTGCAGGGTCCGGAAGAAGAAGTCCTGAACGTCCAGTGGATCTACCAGATGTTCATCCGCGAAGGCCGCGGGGAACGGGAGATCGCCGAGATCCTCAACGCCCGCGGCATCCTTACCGACCTCGGCCGTCCCTGGACTCGGGGCACGGTCCGGCAGGTCCTGATCAACGAGAAGTACATCGGCAATAACGTCTACAACCGCAGGTCGTTCAAGCTGAAGAAGAAGCGGGTGGTCAATACGCCGGACATGTTGGTCCGGCGCGAGGGCGCGTTCCAGCCGATCATCAGCCAGGAGGATTTCTACACGGCCCACGGGATCATCCTGGCGCGGGCCAGGCGGCTGACCGATGACGAGATGCTCGACCGGCTACGTACCCTCTTGGCGAGGCACTCCCTGCTGTCCAGCTTTCTAATCGACTCAGCTGAGGAGATGCCGGCAAGCTCGGCATACCGGACTCGCTTCGGGAGCCTGCTCCGCGCCTACCAGCTTGCTGGCTACCGACCTGAGCGAGACTACAGTTTCCTGGACATCAATCGGACGATCGGGCGGCTCCGACTCCAGTTGATCGACGATGTGCTTCGCCAGCTGAGCTCGGTTGGCGCCCACGTCACCCGGGACGACGCCACGAACCTGCTGTTGATCAACGGCGAGTATACGGCGTCGATGGTCCTTTCCCGGTGCCGCCAGACCGGGGGCGGGCTGCTGCGCTGGCTGGTCCAGATGGACCGGACCCTGGTTCCCGACATCACGATCCTGGTCCGCATGGATGCGACCAATCAGCAGCCGGCCGACTACTACCTGCTGCCGATCATGGACATCGCCGCGTCCAAGTTGCTGCTGTGCGAGAGCAACGGAATCCACTTGGACACATACCAGTTCGATAGCCTGGACTACTTCACCATCATGGCCAAACGCAGAAAGATCGAGGTGGCAGCATGAACCGAGAGCAAGACAACGTGCAGTATATTCCCATCGCCAAAATTACCGTCCCCAATCCCCGGTCGCGTGGCAAGAAGAAGTTCAAGCAGATCATCGCCAACATTGCCGAGATAGGCCTGAAGAAGCCGATCACCGTGGCGGAATATCGGACCGCAGAAGGGGAAACTAAGTACTTCCTGGGCTGCGGGCAAGGGCGGCTGGAAGCCTACATCAGCCTGGGCGAGACCGAGATTCCGGCCATCGTCATCGAGGCCACCAAGGTGGAACTGATGCTGATCAGCTTGGTCGAGAACCTGGCGCGGCGTTCGCCAACGACGATGGAACACGCCAGGAAGATCGCTGACATGAGGGAACGCGGCGCCACGCCTGCTGAAATCGCCCAAAAGGCCGGGCTGGATGTATCCTATGTCAATGCGATTCTGAAACTCGTTACCAAAGGCGAAGAGCGGCTGCTGCGGGCGGTCGAGAGGGAGCAGATGCCGCTCAGCGTTGCCGTCACCATTGCCACCTCCAACGACGCGGCGGTCCAGCGTGCCTTGGCAGATGCCTACGAAAAGAAACAGTTACGCGGCAAGGCACTCCTCAGGGTGCGCCGACTGGTCGAAGAACGGCGCAGCCGTGGCAAGTCCCTTCATCGCGGAGTGCCCTGCCGTAACCACGGCGAAGTGTCGTCAGAGCAGTTGCTGAAGGTCTACCGGGAAGAGACCGCCCGGCAGAAGGCGTTCGTCCAGAAGGCCAAGCACTGCGAGACCAGGCTCGTGTTCGCAGTATCGGCCCTAAAGCAGCTCTTTGGGGACGACCACTTCACGACGCTGCTGCGCGCCGAGTCGCTCGATTCGCTGCCGCAGTACTTGGCTGTCCAGATCCACGGTGAGGGCTGACATGGCCAATCGCGTACGCCTTGCTTGTGAGACCAGCATCATCTCGGTCCCGCTGACGAGCATCTTGCCCGTGCGAAAGCTCAGCGCGGGCATCGACAAGACCGAGAAGTACCGCCGCATCGCGGCCTCGATCCGGGAGGTTGGAATCATCGAACCACTGGTCGTGTATCCCCAAGCCAACGGCAGCACCCAGTACATCCTGCTGGACGGGCACGTGCGGCTGGCGATCCTCAAAGAAATGGGAGCCGAGAAGGTCAACTGCCTTGTGGCGATCGACGACGACGCCTTCACATACAACCACAAGGTCAACCAGCTTTCAGCTATCCAGGAGCACTTCATGATCATGGAGGCGATCCGGCAGGGCGTGTCCGAAGAACGGATCGCCAAGACGCTGGCGGTGGACTTGGCTGCCATCCGGCGGAAACGCGACCTACTGGACGGGATCTGCCCGGAGGCGGTGCAGCTACTGAAGGAGAAGCGGGCTGCTGCCGGCGCATTCCGCGAGATACGGAAGGTCAAACCCATGCGGCAGATCGAAATGGCGGAGCTTATGGTCGCGGCCAACAATTTCTCCGCCAGCTACGCCCGCTGCCTGCTCGCCGCCACGCCCCAGGAGCAACTCTTGGAACCTGACAAGCCCAAGGATGTGGGTGGACTCAGCCCGGAAGACATGTCCCGCATGGAGCGGGAGATGGAGAACCTCGGCCAGGACTTGCGGGCCGTCGAAGAATCGCATGGCCGGAACGTTTTGAACCTGGTGCTGGTCGTCGGCTACCTGAAGAAGTTGCTGGACAACGCCCGCGTGGTCCGCTACCTGTCCCAACACTGCGCCGAGATTCTGTCGGAATTCCAAGCGATCGTGGAGGTGAAGAGTACGGGAAGCGGCGAGTGACCTGGGGCGTCGTCCGGGTATCGGAAACTTGCTGCCGACTAACGCTTGCTTTGACGGCCGCACCTGAACACGGCGTGGACGCTGCGTTGAGCCGCGGCACAGCCACTTCGCTCATCCACAACCGGATGACATAGGGCTTGGCACTTCACCGTCGCCTTCGAGTCACGGCCTGATCCTCCCCGCCTGATTTCTCCTGCTGCTGCTGCGGCTGCTGCGGCGGCGGCGGGCTGATCACATTGAACGCCTTGGTCACCTCCGCCATCGCGTTTTGGATTTTGCCCGGCAGATCCGTGAGCCGGATCTTGACGCCTTTGTCCTTCTGGTCAGCAAGTCGATCTGACCATCGACGCCAGCTGACGGCGAAACCCTCCAACTGCAGCAGCACGCCAGGTACGTCTTGAGCAACATCCGGTTTCCGCCCGCCGGTCCCCGTGGGCCGGCGGGCGCGTTTCAGCTCGGCCACGATCCGCACGTTGGACCAGCGCTCACTGATCAGCCGCTTCTGAAACTGAACCCGTTTGCCTTTGTCCCTGATCTTGATCAAGTGCCCGACGACCGTTAGCCCGATGGCGCGGTTGTGCTGCTCGCACTGGCGGCACAACTGTTCAAGATCTTTCTTGGTGTACGTGGTGGCAAACCTGCGCAGCGCGCGGACCTGGTGGGCGAGCAATCTCTCTTGCTTGCAGACGGCTTGCATGTCGCCCCAGCGTCTCGAACGTTTCTTATGCGTCCCCAACAGCTGCTTGCCCTTCTGGTGGTACTCTCGTAACTGCGCGATTGCCGCCAACACATCAGCCGGCGCAGGTTTCTTTGCCATCGTCGTTTCCTGCGGGTTGTAGGGATCGACCTTGACGGCACTCGCCAAGATCCGGGGCGATCCCAGTGTAGCCGCGGCAGGATCGAGAATCCACATTCTATACGGACATCCTGGGCTAGATCGTTCGCTTCTTTGCTACCCGTGGGGCCGGGTAGTTTGCTGCGTGTCCTGCAGATCAATCGGACCCTCCCGTGTTTCGGTGTTTCACTGTTGAAATCAAATTCAACTCGATTGCAAGGCTTGCGGTGTGAACATCAGACGGCGTCTTGGTGGTGGTCGGACAGTCGGTTTTCGGCCCGCGCAGCGGGGGTTAATGTATGTGAGAAACCTGTTAAACTAACGGTCGAATTCGACCCGGGTTTGGTGCATTCGGGCGGAATTACGCACACTACAGGTGCTCAGGTCCGGCCCAAACGACCTTTCCTGGTCCATATCTGGGCCTATTTTGTCGCTGAGTCGCACCTTCGTTCTTGCGTTGTTTCCAGGTTTTCGTGCGATTTTTCCGGCCTGGGCCCCCCGACTGGCAGGGATTAACGGGCCTTGTCGCAGCCGACAGGGGTCGTGCGCCTTACGTGGACCCCTCTCACTGATTGAGGAGGCCCCTGTTTAATGAGAGTCCGACATGAAACTGCGGACAGAGATGGTGCGGTTGCAGCGGCCGCCCGCGATGACGACGTGCCGTAGCCTGATGGGGGAGGTTGGGCGCGGCCTAGTGGTCTGCCACATGCGACCGCATCCGTCTCAGCACTTCAGGCCCTAGCCGGTTGTCGACTGAATCTCGCCGCAGGTCCATACTGCGGAGGTAAGCACGAGCACCGGCTTGCCAGCCGCGAGACGGCAGCTTCCGGTGGCCGCAGCTTTACGGGCAGGGACGTGATGGGTAGGCTGGGGCCAGCTTCGTTAATTTGCCATCCTTGATCCCCTTTGCGGCAGTCTCGACTGATGAACCCTGCGACCACGTTGCCGTCGTCGATCGGCTCGACCTCGTCCAGCCTGATTCAACGGATCAAGGCCCAGGATGCCGATGCCTCGACCAAGTTGGTGCGGCTGTACGGCCCGCTCGTGGATTTCTGGCTCGGGCGCGAGGGACGCGAAGGGGCGGATGTTGAGGACGTGTTTCAGGACGTGTTTGCCACGGTCGCCCGGGGAATCGCGGATTTCCGCAAGGATCGCCCCGGCGATACGTTCCGTGACTATGGCACGAGCGCACTCAGGAGGGCCCAGACCAGCTGACGCCGGCCGTCATCACAGAAGGCAGGCTCCTCCTTGCCCAGTTCCACGTTGCCATCGGTGTGTCGGACCGAAGCGGGCTGGTCTACAGGGAACGCCTCCCTGGTTCACACGCCGACAAACGTGGCGACGTGGACGGGGAATCGGCGATCAGGCGGACAACGGCACGGGCATCAGGAATTCACCGGCCGGAGCCAATCGTACAGTGCGGCACCGCTCCGGATAGAACTGCCGGGGGTTTTCGCGGCTGAGGCACAGTGTTGTGACGGGTGGCGATTGACGAAGTCGTGGCCGAAGCAGCCTTCATTGCGCAGGCATCTTGCCTCCATCTCCTGCCCGCTGGTTGAGGAAGAACTCCTTAAGCGGGCGGTAGCCGAGGTTTTCCATCAGCGTGTCCCAGTTGGCGGGCAGCTTGATTGCGATCGTGGCGGGGCTGCCGCCGGGTATGGTCTGGACTTTGTTTCGATCCTGGTCACCGGTGACGAGGATTGCTGTCACGCCGGCCCGCATGACGGGGACGGTATACATCTTCTCCAAGCCCGGCACTTTGGGGAACCATGGCGGCGGGTCCGTGAGCGCGCCGTCTTCGTCTCTGATGATCTTTCTCAGGTGCTGGTCCACCGTGTACCTGGCAGGGTCAAAGGCGCTGCCGGGGTTGGCCCAGTAGTTGGAATAAGCCCGTTCGTAGGCAGGCCTGCGGGCAGTCGCGATCAAGGCATTCTCCAAATCCCGCTTTGACGTGTAGCCGCGCGCCAAGTCTCGGGCGACGTACTCCGTGATCAAAATGGTCCGGGGTGTGAGCTTCGGGCCACTGCCCGTCGCAAACTGGCCTTTCTCCACCACATCCCAGGCGACAAGCTGCATGATTTTCTCCGGATCATCCGTGGCCGGGGTGAGATTGTTTCCCCACATCAAGGCGGAGGCCGCGGTCAAAACGCTCTGATTTAGGTCATGACCGAGCTGGGCGTGATAGGGCTGCCAGCCGATTCGGAGACATGCCTCCTCATCCTCCGTCATGGACCACGGCATGAGATAACCGAAGGTGCCCATCCTGTTCTGCTTCACGTAATAGCCGCCCAGATTCATCATCGCCAGATTGATAAATCGGCCTAGAACCACGTTCTTGGGTTCGTTGATCTGTCCCTGCTGCGAGTCGAGACCAAGCTGCCTGGCCACGGGGCCGTTCACCCAGCAGAACGGCGTCCAGGCGTGGGTGCTGGCCAGCGTCCGACGGTAATTGCCATCCGCCAAGGCTTTGGTGAAGGCGATGAGCAAAGGCATGAACTCCGGCGGGCAACCCGCCATCACCCCATTGACGGCGACGTGCCATACCAGGGTGTCCCGGTAGGCGATTGGCAGCACGCCCACGCTCTTGTCCCACTCCAGATCGCAAAACTTGAGAAACTGCTCCACCCTTGCCGCGGTGGGCGGGATGACAGGCAGACCGTCTGACCAGCGGTTCTCCACGAAGAACTGGTTCACCTCGTCAGTCGTGCCGGTGAACACGATGTCTCTGGCTCCGCCGACCGCCTTCTTGCCGAGGTCCACAAGCTCTTCTTTGGTGATGGGCTTGGTCAGGCCCTCGACTAACTGTGGCCAAACGACTTCCCTGGTGTTGCGGAGCAACTCCTCCCGCGTGTGCGCCGCAAAGGCGCCGGGATAGGTGGCGGCCCGCGGCGCCGGCACGCCGTTGTTGATGGACGTGGAGTAAACCTGCCGCACAAAAGTCGGGCCGGCAATGGTCACGGCGGGAATGCCCAGGTATTCGGCGGCGATGCTGGAACCGGTCTCCTTGGGGGTACAAAGCCCGCAGCCACCGTTCCCGGAGATGACGGCCTGCACGCCCATTTCCTTGAGTTTGCGCTGAAAATCGTCCTTGGCTCTTCTGACCACGCCGGGGCCGGGAAAGGCGCCGGCAGATCCGATCTCCTCCAGCAGGATCACCTTTGCCGTTGGGTAGTTCTGCAGGATCAGCCGCTTGATTTCCGGATGGGTCACATGAGCCATGAAGCTTCCACCCACCACCGCGATCGTCTTTCCCTCCAGTGTGTCCAGGCGGGGCGTCTGGGTGATCATCGAGACCGTCTGCCTGCCCAGGGGAGCCACTACGGCGTATGTGGAGGCGTTCTCAACCCGGCAAGTATCGCCGCATATCCCTGGGTTTGCTCTTGCTCCCGGCGCGGCTTGCGCGCAAACGGGGCACCCTTGGGCCGCGTTACCGTTCGCGGGTCCAAGCGGGGGCTGATACATCCCGGCGCCAGTGGCGGCCTTCGACTGTTCGGCTGCGGAACCGGCTTGCAGACTAAACAGGCAGGTCAGCAACAGTAAGGTCAGTGAACGGGGTTTCAACATGGGATTCCCTTTCTGGGCAGGGAGTTCTCCTTTGCTTCACCATTCTCCACGCATTGCCGAAGATATCAGGATGACGATGGCTGCGGGAGGCAGTGGCATTGGTTCCAAGACTCATTAACACGTCATCAGGTTTCCTGGTATCGATTAAAAAATCACATTGACCGAAACCACGGTGGTTATTTTGGATGTTTGGCTGATTCGCCCCCAGCACACTCGCGGTTACCTATTCTTGGACATTCGTACCTTCCCGCGGCTGGCGAACGACCGCAACATGCGTCGGTCACATCGACCGACGTACCATCCTAGCAGATAAATGGCCTCGCATTGATACGAAGCAGCTCGCCGTCCTGTCAGCGGGCTTCGCGGCGAACGGCTAAGAAAAGGGCTGAGCATCCCGGCCGTCGCCGGGATACCCAGCCCTTGTTGTGCCCCCCCGAGCGTTACTCATGCCGAATTCCGAGCGTTGTGAACGAGTCTAACCGTGCCACTCTCGGCAGTGACTCGTGGCGAAGTCGCACATGCCGCAGTGAAAGCCTGGCCGGAAGTTGAACCGGCCGGAGTCCAGGGCATCCAGGTACTCGCGGATGACGGCGAACAGCCGACGGAAGTGGGCGTCCGTGCGAGCCGGGTAGCCGTGAAACTCGATCTTCGGCGTCTTGGTCTTCACCAGCGATCGGATCTCCAGGCCGGCTTCCGTCTGGTCGGACAGTTGCCGGAACAGGTAGGCGTAGCTGGTGAGCTGGATCTCGTGGAAGATCTCCAACGGCTCGCTGCTACGGGCCGCAGTCTTGAAATCCGCGATCACGGCGCCGTCCGAACCGCCGACGATCAAGTCGATCACACCGAGCAACGGGATACCAAGGTCTTCGCCGGTCAACGGATCGACCAGCTGAGCTTGGGTGGCGACTTCCACCGCCAACGGCTTCTCGTCGGCCGGTGCGTGGCCCAAGTATGCCGTCACCAAGCCTACCGCCTGTCGCTGCAACGCCAGCTCAGCCTCGGCCGAATCGAACGTCATGTTCTCGGCGTCGATCGTCGGCCCCCACAGCTCCAGCATCCGGCGGCACACGTCGGCCGGCTCCAGGGTCACGCCCAGTTGCCGATGCCGATAGAACGCCTCCAGGCCGGCATGAACCACCTTGCCCAGGAACAGGCTCGGTGTC
>JAPLNJ010000168.1 GCA_026692885.1 Planctomycetota bacterium
ACCCACAGTTAGGTTCCTTGGGAAGCCAGCACATGACAACCGGCCGTCACGCCTCCGCCGCATGGACCTCGCGAATCCGATCCAGCCGATACGTCTTCTCAATCTCGGCGGCGTGGCAGTAGGCCAGCAGGTACTACCACCAAACGGTTTTTTGCCCCTGGCGCGTAAAGAATGAGGTTTTACGGTTCGGCGGCGGCGGGACGCCAGACCGGGCTCAGACGTACAGAATTCAGAATTGGCGGACAAGCCACTCTGACTTGGCACAGCCGCCAAACCGCCAATTTTGAATTCTGTACGTCTGAGCCCTCGCGGCCGGCCCCGTCCAGGCGAAAACGCTAAACCTCATTCTTGACGCTTCCGCCCCGAAAAACCGTTTGGTGCTACCGGCCGTTCGATTGCAGCATCGCTCGGGGCGTGATTTTACGATCCGCCAGCCCCCGCGTGCCACCGTCGTACGCGATCACCACCGTGCGTTGCTCCGAGATCGCGCTGGCCAGATCCTCGAAGCCGGCGTGTCGATCACGAACGTCCGCGAATCGTCCGCCGTCACCGGCGGCGACATCCGAAACAAGGCCTTGATCATAAGGTGGCGCAAAACGCTAGCAGCGGGGGGCAGGGTGGCTGGCGGCAGAGTGCAGCGATGCCCCAGAAACCGGGTACTGGGGCTTCGCTTAGGCTCAGCCGCCAGCCACCCGGCCGTTGCCAGCACCAACAGCCATGCGCAACCTTATGATCAAGGCCCCGAAACAAGTCCTCGACCGTGCGCAGCCGCTCCAGACAGCCCACCAGGTGCGTGAACAACGCCATCGCCAACCGCGAATCTGACAACGCCCGGTGGTCCTCCAACTCGGCCAAGCCCAAATACACGACCAGATCCTCCAGCCGGCAACTGGGGGCACCGCGAACGCAGGTGCGTGCCAGGTCCAGCGTGTCGATGACCGAGTTGGCGGGTAGAGCCAGGCCCGTCCTGGCTGCCGCAAAGTTCAGGAACCCCAAGTCAAACGTGGCGTTGTGGGCCAGCAGAATCGCCTGGGGTCTGCCGAGAAAGTGTAGGAATCCAGGCAGTGACTGGGCCAACGTCGGCTGTCCCCGAACCATCGCGTCCGTGATGCCGTGGATGTCCGTCACGCCCGGTGGAATCAAGCACTTCGGATCGACCAACTGCTCCCATGTGCCCAGCTCGCGGCCGTCGAGCCGAAACCGCACGGCACCGAACTCCACGATCCGGTCGACGACAGGGAACAGCCCCGTCGTCTCCAGGTCGAAGGCGACAAACTCGACTTCGGACAGTGGCCGGTCATGGGGGAGCATAGGCTGCCTTCAGATTTCCTTGCCCACGGCGAAGGCGTGCCCCAAGGAGGCCCCAACACCGTAATACTCCCGGTTGCCGGGCGAGAAAATGATCGGCAGGACCTTCAGGATGTCGGGCATCCCCGCTCCGTCCAGCACTTCTTCATCCGCCTTCACATCGATGCTCAGACCAACAGCAATGGCGATCGCAGCCAAGCGTCGAAGATGTCCCGCGTCTCGAACACCTCGCCGTCCCACCGGCCGAAGCCTTGTTCGTTGACCGTGACTTCGTCACACAGCTGCCAACCGCGTACTTCGGCTTCCAGCACATGGTCCAAGGGCGTGGCCGCCTCGATCTCGACCTGCTTGTCGCAGGTCCACTGGAACGCCATGA
>JAPLNJ010000169.1 GCA_026692885.1 Planctomycetota bacterium
GGGCTAAGACACCGGGACACGGAGGTCCCGCCTCTTCCTCTTCCCACTCCATCCCCGTTGATCGACTGCGGGATATTGTTTGCCCCGGCCATCTCACACAATCTGGCACTTCCCGTCTCAAAAAATCCGGGGCGCATCAACTATCGTGCTGTTCTGCAGACGCATTTCATACACCGCGACCGCGCTGGGATTAACCTTTTTCCACTGATCGTGGAATCCCTATTGCGTGACGTTGAATTGCCTAACGCGACGCGGACTTTTGGGGAAGTGTGGGTAGCCCTACGAGAGGAAGGCAAGAAGTGGCTTGACTTGGCCGAGCGCGATCCGTACACGATGGACGACGCCGAGAAGATCCTCTACGGTCTCTCGCCCCCGGAACCAGAGGAGGGTGACCAGCCGGAAGCGTTTGATGAAGCCGAGGCATTTCGCGGCTACAGAGACCTCGAACTGGGTCGAGTGAAGGATCGCATTCAGCAATTCAACGACGCACTCTGGCAGCGAGTCTCGGAGATCCAATCGTTAGCCAATAGTTTCGTTGGGGCTCTTGATCCGACATTGGCCATCGATTTCGTTTTCACTAAGGTCGGCGTTCCAGACGCCACTGAGCCTGAAAAGTGGCCCGGCGAACCGGAGTTGCGACTCCGGGCCAGGTTTCGCACCGAGATGCTCGAACATCCCGGCACCATCCTCAACGAGGCGCGGCTGACCGCCATCGCCCTGGCCTTCTATCTGGCGGCGCTGAAAGTGGAGGTTCCCGATGCCGCCAGCGCCGCCGACCCAGCACCACGTTTGCTAGTGCTCGACGATGTGTTGATCGGCCTGGACTTGTCGCACCGCCTGCCGATGCTGAAGGTCCTGGAAAGCGAATTCGCCGAAAGGGGTTGGCAGGTCGTCCTCATGACCTACGACAGAGTCTGGTTTGAACTCGCGCAGCTGGCCATCGTAAACCGAGATTCCTGGGCCTTCTGTGAGATCTACAGCCGCCTGATGGATCAGGGAGCCCCGGCTCCCGAAGCTCCGGTTGTGAAGCCACACGACCAGAACAATCCTGTGGACTATTTTCTCTCCCTGGCGCAGTCATTCCTGCCCACCGACGAGCGTACCGCAGCGTTCTACGCACGCGTGGCCTTTGAGGCAAAGCTGAAGAACTTCTGCAGGAACCACAGCGTACCTGTACCCTACGACCCGGACGGCCGCAAGCAGGATACAGACGCTTTCCTTGATGCAATCGATGGCTTCCTAGCCACAAAAGGCACCTGTACACTTACGTCTTTTGCCGTTCAACGTGTAAAGCTATTCCGCAGAGGCGTGCTCAATCCCCTGGCTCACTACTATCCTGTGACGTTGGCTGCAGGCGAGGTCAAGGCCGCGATTCAAGCGGTCCGAAGCTTATCGTATTCCAAAGACGGCGAGGACGCCGTGGGGATGATCAACCAGTTCCTGTCGAAACCCGCCCTCACATCGGAGGAAGCAATCGAGGCGGCCTGTTGGCTGAGGACGGCGTTTGAGGTCAGTATCCGCATTCTCCTCAAAAGGCTTAAGGTCAAGATCCGCTACCGCGAGGAATGGTCCAAGCTCAGGTCAGCTGAACTCTGGGATGCCGCAGTGGAGGCGATGACGAAT
>JAPLNJ010000170.1 GCA_026692885.1 Planctomycetota bacterium
CCTCTGTGAGGACCAGGTAGAGCGGGGACTGTGCCGGCTTGATCCCGCTAACGGCCAGTGGCGGACCTTGCTGGGGATTCAGCGTTGTGAGTCTCTAACGGCGGACCCGGCGCCGAGCCTGACCGGCGTGCTGTTCGCGCAGCAGCAGCTGTGGCTGGCGACCGACCGGGCCGGCATCGGCGTCTACAACCCGGCCACCCATGGTTGGGACGCGATCCATCAGGCTGCGGGCGGCAAGCTCCTCGACAATGCCGTGCACGATCTGCTGGCGGACCCCGCAGGCCGCATCTGGATCGCGACGACCGCTGGGCTGAATCGGGTGGAGGCCGGCCGTTGGGAACGGTGGAATGAAGTCCCGCAGTTGGTCGGCCGGAACGTGCGACGGCTGGCTTGGGCGCAGGATAAGCTCTGGTACGTGACGGCTGAGGGCGGGTTGGGCACGTTCGGCCAGGAGGCCTGGCGCACCGTGGCCGGGGAGTCGGGCTGGCAGACCTGCACGGACGCCGACGTGGCGCACGTGGCCGACGATCCTCGTCACGACCAACTTTGGTTCCTGGCACGAAACCAGACGTTAGGCCTGTACGATCGCCGGACCCGTTCCTGGACGGGGTTCACTCCTCCAGAGGGAGAGGTGTCGATCCGGGCCATTGCGCCGGCCGCTGATGCCGCTGCGCCCGCGTTGCTGGCCGCCACGTCGCGGGGAGCCTTCCGGCTGGATCCGCAAACCCAGGCCTGGACGCCGGCCGGACTGGACCAGGAATCCTTGCAGGCCATCGACGCCGGTCCGGCCGGGGTCGTGGCCGTCACTCAGGCAACCAAGGTTCGTTCTGCCGCCATCCATGTGCAGTCGGCAACGCCGGAGTGGCGCACCGCCATCGGATCGGGGCGGGCCTATCCGGGGCCCGGCGAAGTGAAGGCGGCTGCGGCCAGCGGCGATGGCAGTACCTTGTTTGTGGGCAGCTCCGCGGGAATCTCCGGCTACAGCGTCGGCACCCACAGTTGGACTCCGGCGCGAAAGCTGGACGTTGCCGACAAGCAAGACCAGGGAGCGGTGATCGACCTCCAGGCCGACGGGCCACGGTTGTTGGCTTTAACCCAGGGACGCAGTCTTGTGTCCTGGGATCCCGCTTCGGGAGCGTCGTCCCTGGTGGCCGGAGGCGAGCGGTTCGGCGGCAACCTGGCCGATGTTACGGCGGTCACTCGCGATGCAGCCGGCAATTTGTGGCTGGCCACCGACCGAGCGCTGTATACGTATGCTCCGGGGCTGCGCAACTGGGGCCAATTGCCGGAGGCCCCGGAGAAGATCCAACAACTGGTTGCCGCCCGCGACGGGGTGTGGGCGCTGGCCGGCGCCCGGGCGTACTTCTGCACCGAGCGCAAGGCGGTGGCCGTGCGCCAGGGGCCGGACAACTTGATTCGCCTCTTCGCGTCCCCGGAGACGTCCGGCGCTGTGGCCCTGGCCCCACCAGGAAGGCTGTACCAGTTGGTGGACGACGAGCAGTATTTCACCGTGGTTGGCGACCCGGCCGAAGGACTGGACTTGCAGGCGGTCACGCAGGTCGCGGCGGTCGCGGAGTTCTTCGTGGTCGGCGGCCAGCAGCCCTGCTTGTACGACGCTCTCAGCCGGAGTTGGCGCCAGCTGCAGACGGGGCCGGTGGCGCAAGTTGTGGCCGCCGATGGGCAGATTTGGCTGCGCACGGCGCGAGGTCAGATATTCTCGTGCCTGTCCCCCGCCGCGGCTGCTGTGGCGGCGGATTTGGGGGGAACGGCGATCCAATTGGCCGCGCGCGGGCCGGAGCTTGCCGCCCTGCTGGCTGACGGCAGCATTCAGGTGCGGAAAGCCGGCGCGAACTGGACGAAGGTGAAGGACCCGGCTGCCGGCCCCGGCAGTGCGATCCTGGCCGCCTCCCAACTGCAGGCCGCGGCGGTTGGCGACGTGCTGTATTTGGCGGGCGGGCCGCAGCAACGACTATGGCAGTTCGGCTGGACCGCGCCGGCCTGGCAAGTCGCTCAGGAATCGCAGAACCAGCCGCTTTCCGGGGTGACCCAATTGGCCGTCACCTCGGATCGCGTCTGGGCTCTGGCTGGCGGCGCGGAACAAGTCTTCTCGGCTCCGCACGGCGAGGCGTCTTATCGGCAGGAAAGCTTGGCCGGCGTGCGGCAGATCCGTGCGTTGGGGGATGTGGTCACGGCACTGGATGCCGCTGGCGATGTCTGGCTGTTGAACGGCCAAGCCAACCAAGTCGTGCGGTTCTCGGCCCCGGCCGCCAACAAGACCGACCCGCTGGAAATGGCAGACCTGGCGGAACTCCCGGAGGGGCTGTTGGTGGCGGGGCAGAATGGTTCCGCGATCCTGTCACGGGGGTTGGCCTCCTGGTCCCCTGTCGGCGGTGCGGCCCAGGTGTCGCGGTTGCATTCGGCTCCGGGCGACGGCTCCCCGTTGTGGGCCACATCGGCGCGTGGGGAGTTGTATCAACTCGTCGGCGGGCCGGGTGAGCGGGCTTGGCAACCGGTCGTTCTGGACGGCGGTCAAACCATTGCGTCGCTTACGGTGGGAGCGGGCGCTCAGCAGGACCAGTCCTGGGCCTGCCTCAGCAACGGTGGCCTACTCCGCCTGCGGAAGGAGGAAAAGGAGATCTGGCATCAGCCCGACGCCGCCCCCGGCGGTCCTCAGGATGTGGTCGGAGTGGTCCGCGCGGGCGATAGCTTCCTGGTCGCCTTCCGCAATGGCAAGCTGGCCCGCTGCCGGCCCGGAGCCTGGGAATTCGCCGAGACACCGTCGCCGGCGGCCAACGGGATTGACCGGTTGCTGTGCCTGGGACCGGCCGCCGCCCCGGCGTCCTACTGGCTGTTGGCGGGGGACGGGCAACTGCACGTTCAGGCCGCGGGGCAGACGGGGGTTTGGCGCGCCGTGGCAACGGGCGTACAACAGGTTTTCGCGGCTGGTGAGTTGCTGCTTGCGGTGGGGGACAAGGGCCGCCGCCTGCAAGCCTTTGACGCGGCAGGCACGGCCAGCGACTGGTGGAATGCCCCTCAGCCCCCGCCTCTAAAAGCCGTCGTTGCCGCAGGGGAACTGGTGGTCCAGGAAGACCGTGTGCTGCTGGTGCTGTCCGATGGCCAATCCTCCGCCGCCTACGATCCACAGACGCGGCAATGGCTGGTCGTTCCCGCAGGCTTTGTGGAATTTGCTCCGCTCGCGGGCGCGCTGCTGGGCCGCACCGCCGAGGGACGGGTGGCGCGGTTGGCCCTTGTGGGTGGAGCTGTGCAGATCGCGCCACTGGACTGGGGCGGCAAGGTCTTGCGGATTACTGGCGCCGGGGATTCCGCGACAGCCCTGGGGTGGCTGGAAGGCGGCCGCCTGGTCCTGGCGGACGACCGCGTTCGCAGCACCTTGATCGGAGGCAAGCTGGGACCTGCCGAGTTGTGGGCCGTCGCCGCCTCTGGCGAACGCTGCTTTGCCGCGGCCGCCGATCGTAACTTGTACGTCTATGAGTCCAGCTCGCGCGATTGGCGGTTGCTGAGGACGCTCCCCAAGCAGGTGACACACGTTCCGCGATTGCTGGCCGAGGGACAGTCGCTGTGGCTGGAAACGACCGCGGGCCCGGCGTCCGGGCTCTTCCGCCTGGAGGAGCGAAATGGCGGCTGGGACGTGCAAGCAGTGTGCGGGTCTCTGGCTGGTTGGGAACGGGCCGGCGGCGGCGTGCTGGCACGGGTGCGGATCGAGGGGGGGAATCCCGAACTCCGCTACTATGCCAGTGCTGCGCCGGACCCGCTGACACTCCGCCTGCTGAATCCGGCGGGGCCTCGGGAGCAGGATGTGGTGGCGGCCCGCAGTTCTGCCCGTCAGGCGTGGCTGTACACGCGGCAAGGAGAGTTGTGGTCGTATGTGCGGGGCAGCCGCAGTTGGACGAAATGCCTGTTGCCGCAAGACGCCAAGATTGCCTCCGCCGTGCTGGACTGCGAACCGCCCGTACTGGTGACAGATCGCAAGACCGTGCTGGTGGGACGGCCGAAGCCGGTTTCTGGCGGCTGGGACTTTGTTGAATTGGCGCGGGACGTGGTCCGGCCGACGGCCGTGGACGCGGATGGCAAGCAGGTGGCATTTGCCACGTCCGCTGGCGTGTTCGTGAACCAGGGAACGGCTGCGGAGCAGGCCGGCGGTTTGCAGTTTAATTCGGCTTTTGCCAAGGAGCGGCAGGTGGTCGCCCTGGCCGCGGCCGGAGCGGAGCTGTTCGCCGCCAGCGAGGTCCGAGAGGTCTCCGCTTATGACTTGGCACGCCGGCGCTGGCGTCCGTTGCCGCTGGTGCCTTGGGACGTGCAGGCCTTGTTTGTCGTCGGCCAGCAACTCCACGTCGAGGGTCGGCAGGGGGAATTGGCCTGCCTGGACGGCGAGCGTTGGGTCCCGGCCCTGGGCCGTTCCCAAGCCACGTGGAAGCACCAGTACGGCAAGCTGGGAGGACTCAGCTACATCCCTCCCCCCGCAAGTTCCTGGAGCGTCCGACGCGACGGCAACAAGTGGAGCGTATCCCTGGCCTGGAACGCCTCGCCCGCCATCGCCGTGTCCCTGGATCCCGGTGGCCGACTGGGCATCGACGACTGCGCTGGCGGCCTGGCGTTGTACGGCGATCGACTGTTTGTGGCCACCACGGATGCGCTGCTGGAGTATACGTCCGACCTGGGGACGCTGCGTGGCGTGACGCGGCCGGGGAGGTATGTCGTGCGGGCTGACCGGCCCCACAACCGCGTGCTGACTATTTCGCCCAGCCGCGAGGTGCAGGCTTACGATGGCCAGCATTGGGCGTCCGAGACCCTGGAGACGTTCCAGTCCGCCTTGGCCTACGGGAACCTCACGGACAGCGCGCGTCCGCTGACACTCACGTTGCCAGGGGCGGGCCGCCAGCCGGTGGTGGCCGTGGAGTATCGCGGTTCGCGGTTGCTGTCCGACACGCCCTCGCCAGACCAGCCGCTGACCACCAACGGCCGTGAATGGTTCCTCGGCACGCTGCTGGGAGTCTCGGTCCTGGATCGGCAGGGCGGACTGATGAGCGTGCATCCGCTCGCGAAAGGTGGCGTGGCGTTCGCTTGGGGCGGACCGGCGGACCAACCCGTCCTGCATGTGCGGGCCGGAGATGGCTCGGTCTGCACCTGGAATGGCAGTCTTTGGGAACCGTGCCAGGACTCTTGGGAAGCGTTGCAGAGTGGGATGGACTTCGAAGGACACCTGCGCCACATCGAACGCGTGGGCAACCGGTTCCGTTTGTCCTGCCCCGCAGACAAGCTGGGGCCGGAACTGTGGCTTGACCCGGCAGCGGGCGGTTTCACCCGAGACGCCATCCGCGACGTGCTGTTCACGGGCCAGGCGGCCTGGACGCTGGCCGGTGCTGATCTGGAGCGTCTGCCGACCTCCGGCGCCGTGGAACGCGGTAGGTGGTCGCTGGGCAGCAATCCGCAAGAGGCGAGCGGCTTGCGGATGACTGCCGCCGGGCCCGTAGCGGACTTCGGCAGCCGCCTGTATCGCCTGTCCGAGTCCGGCCCGCCTCAGATGCTGCCACCGGATGCCGCCCAGCGAACGCCACGGACGGCCCTGCTGGCCGGGCGGCGGTGGAGCATCGCAGGCTCCGGCGAACGGATGCTTGTGACGTACCAATCGGCGGGAGGCACACCGCTGACCGTGCCACTCGACACCGCGGGCGGCTGGGGCTGGGACCAACTGCGCTGTGCAGCCATCGGCGGCGGGAAACTGCTCCTGGAGACCGCTGCGGGGAGTTTTCAAACGGCAGTGCCGGGGGCGGGAGCCACGCTGCCGTTGGATGACCTGCAGCCTTTGGCCTTTGGTAACCATGGCCAGCGGATCGTCTTGGAGGAACTGTGGGTCTCCTCACGTGGCGGGATCTGGGGCCGGAGTCGCGGACCCGAGGGCTGGCTGTCGCTGGACGCCCAACAGGGAGCCTGGCAGTCCGCTGGGAACCTGCCCGACGTGGAGCGGCAGGAGTTCGACCGGCTGTGCCAGGTCCCCGGTGTGACCTGGCGGCGGAAGGGGCGAGCGCTGGAACTGGCGGAAGCCACGCCGGGTGGAGAGTCCATTGCGGTGCTCGATCCGGCGAGCCGGCGGTTCGCCTGCGATCAGGTCTCTGCCGCCCTGGAGCAGGACGGCACCTTGTGGCTGCTCACGCCCGCCGGGTTGCGGCAGATCGATCTGACTAGCCGCCGTCTCTTGGCAGTGGACCCTGCGGACGGGTTCCGCGAATCCGGGGGTGAATTCCTGCGGGTGGGCAGCCGTTGGCTGCTCAAGGTGAAGCCGCAGCGGTCCACGGAGGCCACGTACTACGAGCGTCAGGGGTCGGCCTGGCAGGAACTCGCCGCCGCCCAGAATCCGTGGCTCGGCCGGTTGCCATTCGTGGATTGGGGATATTTCCGCACCGTGCGAAACGGGAATCAGTGGGAGTTCGCACTTCGCGCGGATGCGGCGGGGGACAGTTGGCGGCCATGCCGGTTCCAACCGCGCGAGCGGCGGTTTGATTTTCAGACCGTGCGTGCCGCCGTGGCCTCGGGCGATCAGCTCCTCACGGAAACGCCGTTGGGTATCCTCACCTGGAAACGTCGGGCAGCCGGTTACGAATATGCGAGCATGCGGGGCGACTTGGACAGCTTGGACGTGTCGCCCGATCGTAGCTGCGCAGTGGCTGCGACCACCACCGGAAACAAAGACTTGGTCGAGCACCGGGCCGCCAGCGGATGGGCGCCGCGTGCGAACAACGCGGCCCTGCCGCGACTGCGCACCGAGTCCCGCCGCTGGCGCGTACTGCAGCGCACGCCCCAGGACGTAACGGACGTGCTCGTCAACCCGGACGGGACGCAGTGGTTCGAATTGCCGCTGCATGCGGAAGGCGATTTCGAGTTTCGGCGTCCGCAGCAGGTGCTGCTCGGCCCGGAAGAATCTGGTTGGACGCTCGCGGGCGGGACCGTGGTCCGCTATCAAGCCGCGGCGGACGCGGCGTGGACACCCCAGAGCCTGTTTGCCGCCAGCGAACTGCCGGGCCGGCCACCGCCTCCGTACGAGTTATTCCTCGCCGACGAGACCGTCCATGTCGCGGGCGGCGGGAAGGTGTGTGCGGCGTCCGGTGGCGGGGCGTGGCAAGCGGCCGACGCGAAGCTTCTGACTGAGCGGCAGCAGCGGGTGTGCGAGGAAGGCGGGTGGACGTGGGTGAAACCGCCCGGCGGCGAGCTGCGGATCTCGCGGCAGGTCGGCGGCCAGCCACCGCTCGCGCTGCAGTGGGAGCGAGG
>JAPLNJ010000171.1 GCA_026692885.1 Planctomycetota bacterium
CCCCAGCCTGCCGCCTCCGGCGGCAGGCTGGGGAAGGGAGGAAGGCGGTGAACGTCGGTCGCGGGCCTTGATCATAAGGTGGCGCAAAACGCTAGCAGCAGGGGGTCAGGGTGGCTGGTGGCAGAGTGCAACGACGCCCCAGAAACCGGGTACTGGGGCTTCGCTTAGGCTCAGCCGCCAGCCACCCGGCCCGTTGCCAGCACCAACAGCCGTGCGCAACCTTATGATCAAGGCCACTTGGCCATCCGGCCGGCGTTGATCGTAACACTGCGAAATGCCGTCACTGCTAGCTGGTCCCGTCCGAGAAGCTCCCGACGTAAGTCGGTTAGAGCAGTCCCGCAAACTCCTATACACCGCGGCGTCTCACCGATTTCTCCCGACTCGCTGGCTGCCCGCCGCCGGAGGCGGCGGGCCGCCACCGAGTCGGGCCGGGCGGGTATGGGCTCCGGGTTAGGCACCGGGCGGGAACACTCCCACCGACTTACGTCGGGATCTTCTCGGGGACGATCACGACACTGCTAGCATTTCACAACGTTATGATCACGGCCTTTTACGATGGGTAGCACATTCTCCACAAAAAATGAATTTCTGAACACCCGACCCCACTCCGAAAATGGGACCCATTTTCGCAGCAGCCGCTAATCCGCGTCGACATTCTACAACGCGGCGGGTCGGGATACCGCAGGGTGCTCGATTCATTTTGGTATCCCCCCTTGCTTTTTTTTCCATTTCCGGTCACAAATGTTATTGCAGCAGTATGAGCCCGCTTTGGGCCTAGCTGGTATTTCCTGGTTTTCTCTCGAGGAGGCCCACAGTGGCTAAGAAGTTGTATGTCGGCAATCTGTCCTATGACACATCCGACAGTGACCTGCAAAGGTTGTTTGGGGAATTCGGAACGGTTGAGTCGGCTCAGGTCATCACCGACCGTGAAACTGGCCGTTCCAAAGGCTTCGGTTTTGTCGAGATGGGCGCGGATCAAGAGGCGCAAGCCGCGATTAGTGCACTCAATGGCAAAGAGATTGGCGGACGGGCTCTGACCGTCAACGAAGCGAAACCGCGCGAAGACCGTGGTGGCGGTGGCGGTGGCCGCGGCGGTTATGGCGGCGGCGGCGGTGGTGGCGGAAGATCTGGTGGCGGCGGAAGACGCTACTAAGTGATCGGTGGCGGAAGACGCTACTAATAAGTAATCGATTGTGGAAAGTCACTTGCCCTTCCCCAGCCATTTGCGGCTGGGAAGGGCTTTTTTTTGCCCACGATCATGGGGAAGTTGGCTAGAGGTGTCAGCCTGTGTAGCGACGCGCGTGACGCACTACTGGGCAAGCCCTCGTCCTTCCACACAATTCTTTCGCCCCAAAGGGGCAGCCACATGACAGCCCAGCGGCAGAGCGTAGCGGCGTTAGCCGCGTAGCGCCGCCCTGGGTTAGGGGAGGATACAGGAACGCCAGCCCTGAAAGGGCGAAACAAGCCTTGGCCGCATCGGACGAACGATGTGTGCGGGATGAACCGATTTGTTTCGCCCTTTCAGGGCTACCGTGCTGAATCGAACCCGTACCCAGGGCGCCGCTCTGCTGCTGTCGCCGCGACGCTGGGCTGATTTGTTTTGGCCCCGTTGGGGCGGAAGGGCCTTGATCAAGGTTGCGATGATCCGCTGCTAGCGTTTTGCGCCGCCTTATGATCAAGGCCGGGCAGAAGAGTCGCGGATCACGCCAGCCTCCGCCGGGAAGCCTTCCCCAGCCCCAAACGCGGAATAGAACCCGGGATCAAATCCATTGGCCTTGACAGGCACAAACTGAAAACGCCAGGCTAGCGGTGTCAGCCTGCATAGCGGCGAGCGTGGCGCACCCCCTGGCAAGCCGCGGCTATCGAACTCCCGGGATATCACTGCTGGAATCTCGTACGGTTACGATCAAGGCCCGTTTCGCTGCGCCATTCGTCTCGTAAATGCTTGGTTGTCGCAAACCATTCGGCAAGAAAGTGTCCTGTTCGGCAAGAAAGTGTCAACCTGGCATTGATGGCAATAGCCTCTATAGGTGGCAAGAATTTTTAACACAAAACTAACATATGTGAGGATGGTAGACGCCTTCGATTCCTGGTAGTTTTGCGTCATAGCTTTGCGGCTTGAGATCGAGAAAAGCCCAAAGATCTTGTTTGCTCGAACGCATTCATCTACCCGGCGAGCCGATTGCGATCCCAAATCTTCATCATGAAGGGGGGGCTTCAAGATGAGAACGTGGTTTCCGGAAGCCAGGCGTCGGTGCGTTGGCCGCCAGCGATTCGTAGGGCACCGTCCGGGCGCAACGGTGGTCGAGTTCGCCTTGGTGCTGCCGCTGTTCTTGGTGCTGGTTTCGGGGATCATGGAGGTGGGCCGGTTCATGATGGTGAACCAGCTGGTAACGGAAGCCTCGCGGGCGGCCTGCCGTTTGGCCGTGTTGTCGGGCGCGACAGAGAATGAGGTCACCAACGAAGCCAAGCAACTCCTAGCGGCCGGTGGTATTTCCGCCTCGGCTGTGACCGTCACGATCACCGGCCAGACGACCGCAGGTGGGCCCATCGACCAGACGATCGTGCTGGCTAACATCCTGCAGGGCTATTCCGTGAGCGTGAAGGTGGAGGTGACCAATGCGACGGTCGCCTGGGTCATGCCGACCTTGCTCCGTGTTCCCAAGGTTTCCGTCGCGACGGTGATGCGCAAAGAGTAGCACTGATCGTGCGCGGCTGATGGAGGTTATCAGGCGAGCGGCAGGAAATAGCTTACCCTCAACGTAGGAGATTGGGCCTGGAAGGCTCCGGGAAAAGTGCCGCTGTCTGCGAAGGAGACTTCAAGATGAGAATATGGTTTCCGGAATCCCAACGTCGGTGCGTCTGCCGCCAGCAGTTCGCAGGGCACCGCCGGGGCGCAGTGATGCTCGAGTTCGCCTTCGTGCTGCCGCTGTTCTTGATGCTGGTTCTGGGGATCATTGAGGTGGGTCGGTTGCTGATGGTGACCCAGTTGGTCACGGAAGCCTCGCGGGCGGCCTGCCGTTTGGCCGTGTTGGCGGGCGCGACGGCGACCGATGTTACCAACGAAGCCACGGAGTCGTTACAGGCCGGCGGGATTTCGTCCTCGGCGGTCACCGTCACGATCACCGGCCAGACGGCAGTGGGTGGGCCCATCGACCAACCGATCA
>JAPLNJ010000172.1 GCA_026692885.1 Planctomycetota bacterium
GGCATAGATCAGATTGCCGCTGTAGCCGCACGCCACGTAGTACTGCGAGAGCAGCAGGCTGACCAGCGGACGGTTCTTGCTGTCGGCCAGGGTGTTCAGATTGAAAGCCAGCACTTGCGTGGCGCATTGGTCCATCCGTCCTAGACTGCGGACGATCGAGGCGCGATGCGGTGCATCGGATGGGATGCGGGCCTCGAATCGCTTGCTCGCGTGTACGCCATCCAGCACCAGATTCTGAGCAACGAGGGCGGCAATCTTGGCTAAGTGCGACTTGCCGGAACCGAAATAGCCGGAAATCCAGATGCCAATTTCAGTCGTGTCCTGGAAAAACGTGTCGGTGAAGTGTTCCAGGAAGTCATCGAGGAATTTCTCGATGATCGGAGTGACGACGTAGCTGCTGATTTCACCAGCCAACTTGTGCGCGTCGGCCGTCTCGCCGACCTTGATGACGGGCTCGATCTTGTCCGCTACCCGAGTCTCGAAGAGGTCGCCAATGCGCATGGTGATGTCCTTCCTGGGTGTTCAGAGCAAGTCGCCTCGATACATGAACTCATCTCGGCAGCCGACGAAGCGGTAAGTCCGGGACTCGACGACGTAGCCGGGGATCAAGATGATGACCGGACCGTCGAGCGTGGATTGGGCACTGTCCCAAAGCAGTTGCATAACGTCCCGGGGGCCCGCGGCCGGGTACAAGGCAGCCAGACGCTCGACACAGACTGCGGGTTTGCCGGTGCCGGATTCGGCAAGGCGGGACTTGACGGCTTCTGCGACGGCATTGATCCAACGCTGTCCCAACTCCACCTTCGGGTCGGAACCCGGCATAGGGTCAGCCAACGCCTCGACGATGTTTTCGGCACCAATATCGGCGATCTCGGCCTGCGTGATTTCCAAGACGTTAACCGATCGCACATCGACTTCCGGCCGGAGCAACACGCGCTGAGCGTGCCATTCCTTCAGAAAGGCGATTTCGGCTTCAGGCGGGTAGACCACAGCCAAGAACGGCGCCCCCGTCTTCCGGCCAATGAACTCGTATCGGGTCCGGACGCGTTCGACAGCCTCGCCGATTTTCCACTGCCAGTCTTGGCTGCTCACGTCGACTCCTCCCATGCTGTGGGCGTTTCCAGGACCACGGTTCTGCCGGCCTTCTCGAACCGGATGCGACCTTCCTGGGCCAGTTTCGCCAGTACTCCGGCCACATCTTCCGGGCTGAGCATGAAGAGCCGCCAAGTCGTGTCTTCCAGCACTTGGCGCCCGCGCCGGCCCTCGGCAGTCAAAATCCGGAGCAGATGTTCCGCCGTCTCCAACGGAAGGAACGGGCGTACCAGGACCTTGTTACGGATGCCCTGCAAGACGCCGAAGTCCCGCAGGGCCGTCAGGATGCTGTTGGCGAGCTTCCGCCGCGAGATCTCCGTCCAGCGACTGATTTGGGGTTGCTCGGCTGCCGCCTGATCCAGCAGGTCCAAAACATCCGTCCGCTGAATCACGGCCCGGCTGGCATAGCCCTTGTCCCAAAGGACCTGGGTGACGAAGTCGAACGTCAGCCGGTCCCGAACCGCGTAGTGGAGATACAGCAGCGAGATGAATTCCGGACTCTGCTGGCCCTTGGCAAAGGCATCGCTCAAAGTGGCGATAACCCACGCTACGCCATGCACAAAATAGCGTTGGTTCAAGGACGCCCAGACGCGTTCCCGGCTAGCGCGACCTCGTTGGGACAGCAGCTTTCCGCTGTAGGCCCCGTCCCGAACCTGTTCGATGGTCAGACCGCTGCGCAGGGCCGCAAAGACCGAGACTGCATCCGTGATGCAAGCGCCCTTGGCGAGATTCCGCGTGCTATACCGACCAGTGTCGCGAACACTTAAGGTGTCCGACGCCGGACTGTCGGCTTGTTGGCTTTGTTTCACCATGATCCGTTGATGTTCCTGGCCCGCCGTGTCAACGAGGTTTGCGTCTTGGTTGTCGGGCCGATCGCTCGGCGTCGTGCAGCATCTTGTCGAGATCGACAATCTTGAACAGCCGGTAGTTGTTCGCGGGATGTCGATGCACCGGGAGCTTGCCGGCAAGTTCCCAGTTTCGCAGTGTGTTGCGGCAGACACCCAAGTACTCTGCCGCCTCCCTGATGCGTAAGTACCCATCCAGTTTTAGCATCGTCGCAGCCTCCAGCGGACATCGATGGCCGAATGTCAGACCAGGCAGCCAAACTATACCAAGGCTGCACATCGCCAGAAAGCAGGGAGGCGGCAATTCGCTCTGTGTTCGAGAACAGGGCGGCTGCCATCGCCGCATTCACGTGTGGTCAATTCCGAGACGGACCGGCCGTAGCCGTCCGCCCTGCGGCATCGGAGTCGCGATCAGTCTTCAGTCTGTCCAGATACTCAACGACATCGAAACCCTGGGCTCGACATTCCTGGCTGAACTTGCTCAGCCAACTTCCTGCCAACCGTTGAAGGCTGTGCCGCTCACGGCAAACAAACCGGTTGGCCAGCGGATGGGACGCGAAGTCCGTGATGGCGTTGAAGACGGCGTAGGCGTTCTGGCCCAATTCACCGGCGTAACGGTCGCACAGGCTGGAAACGTGTTGTTTAAGCGCACCCCAGTCCCGGGCATCGCGGCTGTCCGGTTCGAGTCCTTCAGGCTGCGGAAGAGCGAGCACTGCGGACAGAAGCGGCTCGAATTGCGGTCGGGAAACGGCACAGGTATGCATGGCGCCAAGGTAATCGCCAAAGCTGGCCTTGAACTTGGCCAGCCGCTCCTGGGCCACCTCAAACTGGACGGTTTCCCCTATATCCCGACGCAGATGCGGGAACTTGAAACGAATGATCGAGTCCGGAATGATCAGGCCGTTCTTGCAGACCTTGCGGTAGAACCCGATGTCGAACGCCAGAGCACGCAAGCCGTTGTAGCTGTTCGCCACGCGAATGAACGGCCCGAAGGCGTCCGGCCGGTCCTCGGCGGGCACGAAACGGAAATCGAGTGCCGTCGAGTTGTGGACAAGGTCGATGAAGCAGTGGCCGCCCGTCCCAGGGGCATCGGTGTCCTTGACCTGCCATTCACTGGGCTGGGTTTCTGGAAAAACCGTGCGGCAGCACTGAAACGCCCAGTCCAGTGCCTCCTGGTTGCTGACCAGCCGGTAGCCCCGACTGACAATGCCGACCACGCGCCCGCTGGTGCGGTTGACGATGGCCTTCTTCTCCGGCACCGCAACCCGCCTTTCTTCGGGCGGATCGCCAATGGTCACGAAAACCGGGCGCTCCTCAACTGGAAACAGTACATCTTTCAGGTCGGTAAGCCGCGGCATGGCCTGGTCTCCTGGTGTCCGAGTCGCGTCCCCGTACCTCCTTGCCGCGAGAATGCGTCAGCTGTGGTGAAGGGCAATAAGACCGCCCGCCAATCCGTTCCTGCCGGTATTTTCGCCTCCTGCGTGACACGGTTGGTCACGTCGAGCAAGGAAATTTTGCCCGGAGCGTCTGTCTTTCGAGTCCTTAAACGGGCCAACGGGGCCATCCGGGGCGTTTTCTGCAGCTTTCAGCGGTTGGCACTCGCCGACGCACCGGTGCTCGCCGCGTCTCACCACCTGTGCCCTGGAAACGGATGCAAACCGTGTTCGGCAGCCGGCAGGAGTATCGCTAAACGTGGCTGCACGTCGCCAGAAGCTAAATCTACCCCCATTCTTGCGTCAAAATGACTTGAAGCCCAGCGTTAGGTGGCAGCGCATGGTTTTCGCGGCCTCACGGCTGCCCCAGCGGCTTAAAGTTGAATTTGAATTCAACTTGGTAGGTTGGCGAACACCGCTGACCTGACCGCCACCGCGGCGTTCCAGTCTCTCGCTAGAAACGCCGCACATCCCCGTAGCAAGGCTTCTTCCTTCATCGCCCGCCTACTTGTTGCCAAGTCCGGTCGCTGAAGTTCATCGTGCGCCTTGGCACTGTGCCGGGGCGACTGTGTTCTCCCA
>JAPLNJ010000173.1 GCA_026692885.1 Planctomycetota bacterium
AAAATCCCGGTCATCACCACTCACTCCGCGTTCAAACAACCACGCGCCGAGCTGGGCCAGACTCTGCCACCATAGTCCTGCAGCCGCCTCCTGGTCCCCACCTCCCTGCCGAAATCGGCTCCCTTTTCTGGCCCGGTCCCATGCGTCAGGGGGAACGTGACATAGGACCAGTCCCGCGCCCGGGTCATCGCCACGTAGAACAACCGCCGTTCCTCTTCAAGCTGATCGGGGTCCCCCGTGGCCTGATGGGCGGGGATCGCGCCATCGCTGGCGTGGATGATGTACACCGCCCGCCATTCCAATCCCTTGGCGCTGTGCATGGTGCTGAGCACCAGGTAGTCGTCGTCTCGAGGCGGTTCCGCGGAAAGCGTTTTCGACGACTCCGGTGGGTCGAGGGTCAGCTCAGTCAGAAACGTGGCGCGATCCCGGAACCGGCCAGCCACATTCTCCAACTGCTCCAGGTCCCGCAAGCGTTCCGCCGCGTTCTCGAACTTCCGCTCAGCCAGCGGCGTATAGAACATGCGGGCTTGATGGATCTGCGCGGGCACAGCGACTCCTGGTGGCCCTGCCAGGACATTCAGCAACTTCACCAGCTTCGGCCAGAAACAGGCAGCGGCCTTCGGCGGACGACAGTCCAACCATGCCTGGAAGTCGCCCTTCGCCTCGGTGAGCGCGTCGAACAGCGCCGCTGCCCGCTTCGGCCCGACGCCCGGCAGAAGAGACAGGGTCCGCACGGCAGCCACGACATCGCGTGGGTTCTCGGCGAGTCGCAAAATCGCCAGCAAGTCCTTCACGTGGGCGGCTTCGATGAACTTGAGACCGCCGTACTTGCGGAAGGGGATATTGCGGTGAGCCAACTCCAGTTCCAAGGCGATAGCATGGTGCGAACTACGGAAAAGCACGGCTTGCTGTTTCAACCGGACTCCCTGTTCCCGGTGCTTCACGACCGTGCGAATAACGAAGTCGGTCTGTTCGTCCTCACCCTCGCACGTGACGAGGCGGGGCTTCTGGCCGCCAGTACGCGAGGTCCATAGGTTTTTGGTGAATCGCTCCCGCGCGTGACCGATGACGGCATTGGCCGCGTCCAGGATGAACTGCGTGCTGCGGTAGTTCTGCTCCAGCGTGATGACGCGGGTGCCCAGGAACCGCTTGGGGAAGTCGAGGATGTTGCGGACCTCGGCGCCGCGGAACGAGTAGATTGACTGTGCGTCGTCGCCCACGACGGTGAGCCCCGTACCACCTGGGCGGAGCAGCTCCAGGATCTCAGCTTGGAGCTTGTTCGTGTCCTGGTACTCGTCCACCAGCACTTGATCGAACTGGCGGCGGATGGCCTCACCGCCCTTCGGGTCTGCCAGCATCTCCCGCCAGAACAACAGCAGATCGTCGAAGTCGAGGATGCCCTGCGCTTCCTTACGATCGGTATAGCCCTTGAACAGACTCTTGAACCCCACTTCATGCTCGCGGCACCAAGGGTAGTGCTTATTCAGCACCTCACGCAGGGGCAGCCGAGCGTTGACGCAGCGACTATAGATGGCCATGCAAGTTGCCTTGACCGGGAACAGTTTGTCCGGTTTGGCAAGTTGTAGTTCATCCCGCAAGAGGCCCATGAGGTCTTCGGAGTCCGCCCGGTCGTGGATCGTGAAACCCGGTGCAAGACCGATCGACTTGCCGAAGCGGCGAAGCAACCGCACGGCCACCGCATGGAATGTGCCACCCCATACCTTGCCGGTGCTGAGGACCGGCTTACCGTTGGTGCCGCCTGTTGTCTGCTGGACTATTTGCCGCAGCACTTCATCCGCGCGGCGAAGCATTTTGGCAGCGGCCCGGCGCGTAAAGGTCAACAGGCAGATCCGCGAGGGTGGAGTTCCCTTGGCGATTGAGCGAGCCACCCGATGCGCTAGCGTAGCAGTCTTGCCGGTACCTGCACCAGCGATGATTAGAAGCGGTTGGTCGCCGTGGCTGGCGGCCTTTTGCTGTTGGGGATTGAGTGCTTGCATGGCTAATCAGTTCCGTCTCTTTTGGCCTATCGTTCGTGAAACAGCCGACTCATGTTCCAAGTTTATTGCGGTCACCGACCGAGGTTGACGTGTCGCTCTCCACACGTCGGCCGCGGGGCGGTTCCCGGCATTCAGCCGCCTGACGGGCCAACTGATCACAGCGTTCGTTCTCCGGGTGTCCACAGTGGCCCGGAACGTGTTGGCAGCGGACGCGGTGCTTGGTCAGCAGACAATCCAGACGCTGCCAAAGGTCGAGGTTCTTTAGTGGCCGTTTCCGTCTGTCCGAGCCGCAGCGCCAGCCCTGGGCTTTCCAGAGCCGCAGTCGCTCGCTAATGCCCAACGCCAGGTACTCGCTGTCGGTCACCAGACAGACATTGGTTGGATGGGCCAGCGATTGCAGTCCTTTGATCGCCGCCATCAGTTCGGCGCGGTTATTGGTGGTTCGCGTTAGGGCACCCGAGCGTTCCACGGCACGGGGTTCGCCTGGGGCTGTGCAGAGGAAGGCCCAGCCACCGCGTTTGCATCGCGGCAGACAGCAGCCGTCCGTGAAGAGCGTGATTTCTGTCGCGGCAGGAAAAACTAGGGACGGGGCGCCCGGAGGCGCCCCATCCCTTCGGCCACGGTCGGCCGAAAAACGAACATGGCAAGCGGAGCTGCCATCATGCAGCGTACAACCCGTCCCTCTCCCACCAGCCACTACTGCCTTCCTCATCCGACACCAGCGAGCATAGGCCCGCTGCCATCGTCCTCGGAGGGCTTCGTGGTTGGGGATCTCATCGAGCGCCAGCTCCCTGGCTATCTCGCTGAGACGGGTTAAGGCCTGATCGCGATCCACATCCAGGAAACATGCTCCCTGCTGGTCCAGCCAGCTATGGATCACGGCAATCGCTCGGAGTGGGGCATCTGGTTGCCTGTGGCACAGGTCCAGTTTGTCCCGGAGCTTTCCCCAGGCCTGTTCCGCAAACGTCACGCTCAGTCGGCCTTGGTTAGATCCCACCTGGTATCCCAGCCAGTTGGCGTTGTCGCCTGTGGCTAGGTTCCTGATGGTGTCCTCGGATTGCTGTTTGAGCAGCAGGCCCGTGGGCGTCAGGAGATGTTCCAGGTGTTGGCGGGCTGAACGCGCTTCCTGCTCCGTCGCACAGATGACCAGGAGATCATCCGCCGTGCGAAGCAGAGGAAGATTGGGGTGGAGTTGCCTCCACGGTGTATCGAGAAAATGGTCCAAGTAGATATTGAGCAGCAACGGCGACAGGGGTGAACCTTGGGGAAGACCCCGCTGGCCGCAGATGGCGAGAATGCGGGCGATGAGCTGAAGCAAATCGTCCGGTAGTGTCTTGCGCAGCAAGTCCATGAGGCGGCCGTGGGGTACACGGTCAAAGGCATCGCGCAGATCCTCGACCAGCCATACGAGACTGTCGCTGTGTTCGGCCCAGGCCAAGGCGTGAGCCAGGGCGAGCTGACGGCCACGGCCGGGACGAAAGCCGTAGGAGCGTTCGTCGAAGCTGGGGTCCAGCAGCGGCTGGAGGATCTGCACAATGCCCCGCTGTACGACACGGTCCTCGATGTCCTGAATTGTCAGCGTGCGGTAGCCACGACCGGGGCCCTTGGAAATTCGCTTCTGCCGTACCGGTCCCGGCCGGTACGTGCCGTCCTGGATCGCCCGATCAATGCAACGCAGCAGGTCCCATTGTTCGGACCCTTCAAAGTCTGCGTAGCGGTGGTCGTTGGGCCCAGGAGCTTGGCCACCACGCTGACGGAGATGATCCCAGGCGAGACGCAGATTGCGTGGGTCTGCCACCCGGCGCAGCAGAAGGTCGCCGAAAGCGCGGACGGCCTGCGGGCCCTCCCGGGCAGCCTGATCTGCAGCGATGACGTGGCGGTGCAAGAAGTCCGCAGTGTCCCCCACGTGCCAATCCGCTGCGTCGGGCCGGAATTGAGTACCGAGGTGCTGGTCCAATGGCTCATCGCGTCCAAAGCTCGTCGACATCGTCCTGAATTCCTTTCTACTGGTCTTGGGGGCTTGTGTCGGCTTCAGGGGCGTCTGGCTCGCCGCCGTCCCACGGGATCTCCAGGATCCCGTGGACGTGCCAGCCGAGCTTCTCGTAGCCAGCAACTCGTCGCCGCACGCTGGCCGCGGCCTGGTCCTGGTCGCTTGTGGAAATGTCCCCGACGACATCCACTACCAGCACGCTGTCACCCACTCGCCGTGCATCTCGCGGAAAGGCCGCCGCCGACAAGGGCCAGAGTTCGGCGCCATCCGCGCGAATCACAACGTCGCTCACGACTCGCTGGCGCTGGGCGTAGATCAGCGTGGCCAAGGTGCGATCGTTGGCCGCGGCCCGGGACGTCCTCCTGCTACCCACGGTGTCCGCCACGGGTACCTCATGGGCCAGTTTCCAACGCGGCAGACCCGTCAGGAGATTCCGCCCCTGCTCAGTCGAGGCCGCCAGGATCGAGACCGTGGGAGCCGTGGGCAGCGATGGCAGGTGTGCGCGAAGCAGTTGCAGGACACTCTCGTCGCCGTTGGCTATCCCTTGGGCGAGGCGCACGGTGCTTCGGTTGCGGACGAGGTCACGCCAGACCCGTCGCCTCTCGTCCAGATCCGGACGACGGCTAAGTGGCCAAACGCCGCGGACACACCCGAGGAGTACGCTCACTCCGGCCAAGGGCTGTTCCGCCCTGGCTTGGCGGAAGATCACGCCGCCACACAGCTCCTCCAGCCGTAACGACGTGACTGGGCCGAGGACCTGCCCCGCTGGGAGCAGCGCGTAGCGAGGCATTCCTGGCATCCGCGCCAGTGTGTGCTGAGACCGCTTTGCCAATGCTGACTCGACGTCCGTGAAGACCACGAGGTCCCAATCGTGGGCAAAACAATCGCCAAAAGTGTATGCCGTGCAGAGGTAGGTCCGCACGTCCATGGACCACAGCGTCTCGATCTCGGATGTCACGGGACCGTCCAGGTACCGCCGCAATCCCTTGATTAGCTTTTTCAACATCTTCCTGTTGGCCGCCACGATCACGGTGTGGGCTTTGGGATACAGACCGCACACCATCGCCACCACGGGCGGCACTTCGCCTGGCTCGCGGACGACGATCAAGCCTTGCCGGCTGTCCACCAGGGCCCGCAACAATGGCGAGTCTTCGTGGGACAGGCGGGGATCGTGGAACATGCCCTCGGCCACGTCACGGTGTGCAGGACGGTACATCTCGTCCACGACGCGGACTTGGTATCCCAGTTGCTCCAGGTAGGCAGCGATCCGCGGGACGAGCCCGGCCATCACCCACATTCCGCCACGACGCGTCCGCTTGTAGTGCCGCTCGCATACGAACTCAATGCGGTAGCCGCGGGGGCCGCCGCGAGACGAAACGGGAACGACCGTCTCCAGGATCGGCCGGACCAGGTCGGCGTGCGCGGGGCCGACGAGGGCGTAGCCGTTGTGGACATGGATCTCCACCGGTGGGACGGGAAGTGTCGTTCGCTGAGTGTCGATGGTTGTTTCCATAATGGCTACCTGCGAGGACGCGTTCCTGACGCGGACTTGTAAAAAACCGGCACGTATGCCGGGTTTCAGCTTGCTCAATCCTTC
>JAPLNJ010000174.1 GCA_026692885.1 Planctomycetota bacterium
CATCTGGCCGCCGTACTGTCTTTCGCGCCGGGCGACCGGCAGGACACCGCGTTCCCCGACGCGGCGGAGCACGGGACGCATGTGATGGGTACCATCGGCGCCATCGCGGGAAACAACGAGGGGACAGCCGGTGTGGCGCCGGAGGCGCGCCTGATCTCGGTCCAGGTCTTCTACCGCCACCACGACCCGGCGACCGGCGAGGTGGACCTCGGTCCGACCATCGGGGACATCGCGGAGGGCCTCGACAAAGCGATCGCCCAAGGCGCGCAGGTGATCAATCTTTCGCTCGGACCGCAGTACAAAGAGAAATACGGGGAAGCGCTCCAGGATCCCGTCCGCCGGGACGCGACGGTTCGTCAGATCCTGGCCCAACGGGACCGCATCCGGCGGTTTTACGACACGGTGCTGTTGAAGGTTGCGGCCCGGGGGGTGGTCTGTGTCGTGGCCGCGGGCAATGAGCGGTTGCCCGCCAATTGGTCGCCGCTCTGCGCTTCGCCCTTGACCCTCGGCGTGGGGGCCGTGGGACCCAACGACCATGAGACCACCTTCTCGAACTACGAAGATCCGGACTACCAGGATGGGACCGGCCATCGCTCGGTGACCTTATGCGCTCCGGGCAAGGACATCTGGTCCACGCGGCCGGTCTGGTCCAAGGCATCTTACGGGCCAGAGAGTGGCACGTCGATGGCCGCGCCCCACGTGACGGGCGCGGTGGCGTTGCTGAAATCGATCGCGCCATCGTCGACGCTGACAGACGTGCGCGAGGTGCTGGTCAGGACCGCCCGTCCGATCAACATGCAACACGACATCGGCCCCCTGCTGGACGTCAACGCCGCCGTGCAGGAGATGCTCCGGCGGCGCGATGCGGGAGAGCTGTTGCCGCCGGCGCCGCCGGACCCGCCTGAGGACGAGCAGCTTTTTCCGCCCGGCTTTGCATGGCCGCCCCAGCCTCCCCTGATCGTAATTCAGTTGGGTCCGCAGCGCGGCGGCTGGCTCGGACGTCTGATCCGCTTTCTGATCGATCGCTTCCTCCGCACGGCACGGCCCCTCGATGGCGGACAATTCGACGAGTGGGGACGGTGGATTTTGTGGCCGCGGTGGGTGACGCAAGGCCCGCCGCCCGACGCGGCGGGACGCGATCGCTATCGCTATATTTGGGACCATCGTACCCGTCTGGCCACCACCACCAACGGCTCACTGGAACGCTGGCTGTTGGAACAGGTCCAGAAGGCAGTGCAAGAGGCCGAGCAGGCGCGCGGAAAGAAGCCCCCGCAAGACTCCGGCAGCACCCAACCGCCCGCCCACGTGCCTGCCAAGACGGAGCCGAAGCCGACTCGCACGATGAGCCAAGTACCGAACGTCGTGAATCAGATGGGGGCGGAGGCGCGGCCCGCTCTGGTGGCCGCCGGGGTCGTCGCGAAGTTCCAGGTCGGTAAAGCGGCTCCTTCGGCCGATCAGGCCGGACGGATCTATCGCCAAGAGCCAGCTGCCGGAACGGAAGTCGCCGAAAAATCGCTGGTGCTGGTGCTGGTCTACGGCGAGCCGGAGAAAGTCATGCTCCGCGTGCCCGACGTGGTCGGGAAGAACTATGCGATCGCCCGGCAGGCGATTATCGACGCCAAGCTCGTGCCGCAAGTTGCCAAGGGCAAGCCGGCGCCCAAGACGGCCCAGGTTTCGGAGGTCTACAGTCAGGAGCCGGCCGCAGGAAGTGAAAGTTCGGAGCAGGCGACTGTCCGGATGACCATCTATGGCGAGCCGGAGAAACACACGATCAGGGTGCCGGACGTCGTCGGACGCACCGCCACGGAAGCGCGGCAAACAATTGTGGCGGCCAAGCTGCTGTCGCAATTCCAGGGCGGCAACCCGGCCCCCACCGCGAATCAGGCTTTCCGAATCTACCGCCAAGATCCCGCCGCAGGAACGGAAGTCGAGGAACGAACGACGGTGCGTGTGACGCTTTATGGTGAGCCGGCGAAGAGCACTGTCCGCGTGCCGGATGTGATGGGACGGAAGTCCACCGACGCGCAAAAGGCGATTAAGGACGCCAAGCTAGCGCCCTCGATTGAGACGGTCCTCGCGGCCCCCACGCCCGACAAGGTATCCCGGGTCTATCGTCAAAATCCGACCGCTGGTAGCCTTGTCGAGGAAGGGGCAACCGTCAGGCTGACGGTCTACGATCGGCCCCCAAAGACAGCGCCGCCCGCCCCGCTTGCCGACGCTCAATGGAGCGGACATTGGCGGGGGAAGAACACGACGAAATCGGTAGCCCCCGGAAGGCAGGACAAGGAAGAAACGCAGGCGGCCGACGTACGGATCGTCCAGCAAGGCAAACGGCTGGTCATGACCTCCGACGGGAATGGTGCGAAACATACTCTGAATTGGATAATTGCCGAGGGTGATCCATCGCGTGCCAGACCGGAAGGGGAGACGGCGGCGCAGGGAATACACGAATTTCATCTGCAGGGAGACGAAATCCATTCGAGTTATCAATTCCAGGCAAGCGGCGTCACGATTTCTAGCACTGGTGTTCTGCACCGCGTGAAGGAGTAGAGACGAACCGTCCCCAGGGTTCAGAAGACTGCACGTGCGAATTCATTCGCCTCAGCCCCTCCGCCGCGTCGCGAAAGGCTCGAACGACCACTGCTGTGAACATCTTGCGGTTGTCCAGGTTCTCGATTCTTCTCGTTCCGACGCTTTGCGTCGGAACGCAAGCCACGGACGCTCTGCGTCCGTGGGCAGACGACGCGGAGCGTCAAAACACTTGCGTTCCCACGCGGAGCGTGGGAACGAGAGAGGCGTGAAGATGTTCCCAGCAGTGACTCGAACGACACTCGCCCGCCAGACCGTGGAGACTCGGACGGCGGCAATAGCTCACCCCGCGGGCTGCTGGATTTCAGCCGCCTGCGGACCGGTCCCCTGGCGGTCAAGGGGCTGGAATCCTTCGGCATCGCCCGCATCAAGTTGGTTAGCAGCTGGAAAAGAACAAGTCCGTAGTTTGACCGTAGGACGGATTGGCACTTCGGCCCGATGTTTCGGGGCCGAAGTGCCAATCCGTCTTACCACCGATTCGCCAAGTTATTTCTTTACAGCCACTTAGCCTGGAGTGGCGCTGGAGCCAACGCGACTCCAGACCATAGCTTGTTCGCGCCGCCGGGTGTGTGGGCTCCTGGACAGGCGGCACCGCGGGCTTGCTTTGTGCAGGCTGCCCAGGTTGTGCAACGCGATCGCCATGTCCGCATGGTGCGGGCCCACGGACGGCTCGTAGCTTTCCAATGCCCGCTGGTAATACGTCAGTGCCGACTCGCGGTTGCCCAGCTCTTCGTCGGCGACCCCGGATTGGCGGGCGAGACCGGGAACTTATTTCGGCCCACGTTGCTACGGCGCGCCGATCCAGCGGCAACGCCGCCGCGAAATTACCCTGCTTCTACTACTTCCTGGCGAGCTTTCCTCGCAGCAGAGAATTCCTGGCGCTGTTCATACCGGTCGGCCAGCCACTCCAGCGACTGGACAAGTTGGTCGTGGCGCAGCGTGACGGGATGGAAATGGGCGATCCGCGTGCGGCCGGCTGCGGCCGGCTCTTGCAGTTTGGATCGGCGAGGCTTAGAATTCCCGTCCGATGGCGGGGCAGGTTTCGGAACCGCGCGACGCGATTCAACGTGGCGACGGGGTTTGCCGAAACCAAGATGCCTCGGACTCGAGCGTGCGTGATTCTGCACCACGCCAACTTGAATCCCGGCCTTGGTGTGGAGCGCGGTTAAGCGACCTGAGGGTGGCGTCATGACGAGTGCGAGATCGGGCGGTCATCGCCTGCGCGGGTGGTTCATCGGCGTGGGGTTCCTGGTGACGGTAGCGGCCGTCGGCGTTGGCTTTCTGTATCTCAACCGGACACCGCCGCGTCGGCCCGAGGTGCCACCCGCTACAGCCGCAGTCCCGCCGGCGGACGCCGGACTTTCGCCGACCAGTCCCAGCGGTGTTCAGCCCCCCGATCTGACGCTGGGCTACCTGCCGGAGTTTGTCCACGTGCCGCCGCACCTTCGGCGGCTACCGACCGAGCGCATTGGACCCGATCCGGCGACCGGAGTGCTGGCTGTGCTGGGCGAATTGCTGGTGAGCCTCCGCGACGGAAAGACGGAGGACAACCTGCGGCGCGAGATCACTGCGGCGGGACTGGCGGTCGAGGTAGTGGGCGCCATCCCCGACTTCGGCCTGGTGCAGGTCGACGTGGCCCGGCTGGACACGGTGGCGGCTCAGGCGGCT
>JAPLNJ010000175.1 GCA_026692885.1 Planctomycetota bacterium
ATCGACGATCTGGACGTCACCCTGGACGTGACGCACGTCGCGGATCAGGCGTTGCGTCTGTACCTGATCAGCCCATCGGGGACGCGCGTGGCCCTGGTTACCCATTTGCCGATGGGCGCCAATCTGCAGGACACACGGTTGGATGATGAGGCCGAGAACGCACTCGCCAACGGGGTTGCGCCGTTCCACGGGCGTTTCCGTCCCGAAGCTTCCCTTTCTGCCTTCGACGGCGAAGATCCGAACGGCGCGTGGACCCTGGAGATCCTGGACAGCGACCTCGTCCACACCGGCACGCTCGACGGCTGGAACCTCGCCTTGACGCTGGTTCCTTCGGCCGTTGTCGTCGAGGCGCCCGAGCTGCCTGTGGTGATCGATGGCCTGGTGACGGCGGTGACGACACTGACGGTGGCCGGATTTGCCCACCCGCTCTTCGATCTGGACGTGGCCCTGGAGAGCAGGAACATGTGGGGTGGCGACCTGCGCACCTACCTGATCAGTCCTGCGGGAACGCGTGTGGAGTTGTTCAGCACCATGGTCTTCTCTTGGTGCGACTTCCGAGGCACGATCCTGGATGACACGGCGCCGCTGCCGATCATGGCCGGGATGCCGCCGTTTACCGGGCGTTTTCGTCCCGTGGACTCCCTGGCTGCCTTCCAGGGGGAGGATCCGAACGGTGTCTGGCAGCTGGAATTCACCAGCCCGTGGGGAGTCTCGGGGGTGCTGGAAGGTTGGTCGCTACGCCTGACTCCGGCAACTCAGACGGTATCCGTGGGGTCGGCCGATGCTCCGCTCGCTACCATGGCGGCGGGTGCGGCCACTTCCACGCTGACGGTTACGGGCTTTCAGGACCCGTTGGCTGACGTGGACGTGACGTTCAACCTGACGCACGGCCCGGATGACACGATCCGGGTTTTCTTGACCAGTCCGTCGGGCACACGGGTGGAGTTGTTTGGCCCGTGGGGCGGGAGCGGTGGCAGTTTCCGCGACACCACGCTCGACGATGAGGCCCCTGCTCCGCTGGCCGACAGCGCCGCGCCGTTCACCGGACGCTATCGTCCGCAGGGATCGCTGGCGGCGTTCGATGGGGAGAATCCCAATGGTATCTGGAGGCTGGAGATGCTCGACACGGGCCTCCATCCGACCGATGTCTTGGAGAGTTGGTCGTTGTCGCTGACTCCCGTACCACCGTCGTTGACCGAAGTGGTGGCGGACGGGCTGGACGTACCTCTCGACATCCCCTATCCCGGGCCGGTCAGCTCGCAGCTTCTGGTGCAGGGCTGTCCAGGTCGCATCTTCGACCTGGATGTCACGGTGGACATCGCTCATGCCTGGGATGGCGACCTGTCGGCGTATCTGATCAGTCCCTCCGGAACACGGGTGGCCCTATTTGCCAACGTGGGCGGCAGTGGAGATGACTTTCGCCAGACCACGCTGGATGACGCTGCGTCCGTGCCCATTGGGATCGCTGCCGCACCGTTCACGGGGCGATTTCGTCCCGCAGGCCAATTGTCGGCCTTCGCTGGCGAAGAGGCGAACGGTCTGTGGACGCTGGAACTCAGCGACAACTTCCCGGCCGATTCGGGCGTCTTGCAGCACTGGAGCCTCTCGGTGTTGCCGTTGCCCCCGCCTTCCCTGGTCGCGTCCGGGGATGTACCCGTGCAACTTGGCGGCGCGGCGAAACTGACCTCAACCTTGAACATCCAGGGGCTGCAGGCGCCCCTGTACGACGTGGACGTGACCCTCGACATGACCCACCCCCGGAGCGGCGATCTGCTCGTGAATTTGGTCAGTCCGACCGGAACCCGAGTGGAACTGATCGCCCCTGCTGGAACACAACACGGGACGTTGGACAATTGGACGCTCCGGCTGACGCCGGTACCTACGGGTCCCACGCTCGAGGCTGGCGATGTGCCCCGAGCCATCGTCGACGTCGCCATGGCCAGCGCGGTCCTGGCCGTCGAGGGGTTCTCCGGCACCCTTGCGGATCTGGACGTCAACCTCGATCTGACCCACAGCACACCGGGCAACCTGATCGTCTACCTGGCCAGCCCGTCCGGTACACGCGTCGAACTGTTCGGCGACCTGCCGGCCAACGGAGCTGATCTGCGCCACACCACGTTGGACGACCAAGCCCCCGTCTTCCTTGTGGACGCCACAGCGCCGTACACCGGCCGATTCTGCCCGCAGGGCAGTCTGTCGGCTTTCGCGGGCGAAAATCCCAACGGCCTGTGGACTCTGGAAATGATCAACCTCGATCCGGCCCACCCCGGCACCTTGAACGGCTGGTCGCTATCTCTGACCCCCTCTTCGTCGGTCCAGCTAAGTGTGTTGGGCAACGACGGTCACGGGGGCTTTGCGGCCACCGCGGCGGTCTCGCTCGGCAGCCCTGTCACGGCGATGCTGGCCTTCGACATTGATGGCGATGGGCTGCCCGATTTGGCGTTGGCGGATCAGGCAGGTCAGCAGGTGCGGGTGCTGAGGAATCGCGGCGGGGGAGACTGGGCCTCTCCGGCGAGCTACCCGTTGGGGACCGCGGCGATGGCGCTTGCGTCGGCGGATCTGAACGGGGACGGCTTCGCGGATTTGATCACGGGCAACGCCTCCGACAGCGTATCAGTGCTGCTGAACCGCGGGAATGGCACGTTCGCCGAAGCGGTGTCCTATCCGAACGGGGCCGCCGCCGTGGCCGTGATTGCGCCCGACGTTACGGGCGATGGGGTCCCTGACGTCGCCGTGGTCCGCGACCGGACCAACGACGTGGCTGTCCTGCGGAATGACGGACAGGGCGTCCTCCAGCCGCTACAGACGATCTCGCTCGACGGAGATCCACGGTCGATCGTCGCAGGAGATTTCGATGCCGACGGGGACCAGGATCTGGCCGTCGCGGTGGCTGGTCTGCCCCGGACGCACATAGCAACGGCCGTCCCCCGGCGCCTCATGCCTGGCACCACCTTGCTCTCGGAGGTGGTGGTGGACGGGCGGCAGGGCAATCTATTGGACCTCGACCTGACCTTCGATATCACCCATTCCTCCACGGGCGCCATTGATGCCTATCTGATCAGTCCCAGTGGCCGGCGGATCCTGTTGTTTGAGTCCGTGGGCGCGGCCGGACCGAATTTCCAGGAGACCACCCTGGACGACAGCGCTGCGATCGACATTGTCGGCGAGGGCGCTCCATTTCATGGCTCCTATCGTCCGTACACGCCACTCAGCTCGTTTCGCGGCGAGGATCCCAACGGGACCTGGAAACTGGAAGTGCACATCGGCACCTACGGTTACTCCGCGGGCATGTTAAACCATTGGTCGCTCATCGTGACGACGGAGGACCATGTCACGATCCTGGTGAACGACGGACAAGGCGGATTCTCGGTAGGCGGTTCTATGGAAACGGGCGGGCGGCCGGAGAACATAATCTCCGCCGACTTGGATGGTGACGGCCACGACGACCTGCTGGTGCTCCACTCGGGCTCGACCACCGGCACCGTGTTGGTCAACGACGGACACGGTGGTTTCTCCAAGACAGCCACTTTGCGCGACGGTTTTCGTCCCTTGGCCGCGGCGGTCGACAACGTCCTGGGAGACGCTCAGACCCGCATCGCGATCGCCGATGCCCAAGGCTACGTCTTGACACGCGAGGTCTTGACGGGCGAGTCGGCCTTGGGAGTTCTAGGCGCGCTGGTCCGGCCGGGTGTCACCACCGACCAACTCGACTTTGGCAGCCAAGCCGTCTCCGCCCAGATCCAGGGACGTGTGTTCAACGACGCGAACGGAAATCGCAAAAAGGATGATTCGGAACTTGGACTGCCGAACTGGCGGATCTACGTGGACGAAAACCAGAATGGGGTATGGGACAAGGGTGAGCTGTTTGGGTGGACTGGTGCCGACGGCAGTTACAGCCTGCCGAACCTCGCGGCGGGTGATTACGACGTCCTGGCGGAGCCTCAGGCGGGCTGGGAACCGCCGGTGCAGCTCAACGTCCTGGCGGCCCATTTCACCGGCTCGGAAGGGCAGCCGGCCACGGAAGGCTTCACTTCCATCGGCTTGGCCGATCTGTGGCACGTGTCGACCGGCCGAGGGAACGCGGACGGTCATTCGCCGGAAGCGGCCTTCTATTTCGGCAGGGACGAAGGGAGCGACGGGGGCGGCACGTTCTGGGACAGCGACCGCGGGACGCTAAGCTCGCCGCTGATCGATCTCCGCGGCGCCAGCGGCACGATCGTCCTGGACTGGAACCAACTCCTCGACCTGGACCTCACTCGCGATCTGGCGGAGGTCTGTGTGCGACAGGGAAACGACCTGACCGTGTTGGCGAGCACCGCCGACCGCACGTTGCCGACTGGCGGCGGGTTCGCGCCGCGTCGGCTGGATCTGTCCGCCTTCGCAGGACAACAGATTCAACTGCTGTTCCGCTTCGAAGCCGAGCAGTTCCCGCGCCAGGGGCAGAACCTGATGGCAAACCTGGTCGCCGGGCAGGAGTACTTCATCCATGTCGGGGGCGTGGCCGGCGCCGCCCAACCGCGTTACGACCTGCGGGTCTCCCGCGACAAGCCGGACCTGGCGTTCACGGCGTTTGAGATCACGGGGGTTGGGCTAGACGGGGTCAACTACCGGTACACGATCACCAACCTGGGCACGCAGCCCGCAGACCTCTCGGGCGGTTCGCTGTCCCTCAGCTCCAACCTCGGCTTGCAGAATTGGTACTCGACCGACTCGGTTTTGGGTGGAGACTTTGGCTGCGGCGGCAGCATCATCGGTATATGGGACTCGAAATTCCTGGCTCCCGGGGAATCCTTTTCGAGCACCTATTCGGCTAACTTCCCGCCCTGGGCCGCCGGGACGCAATCCCAATATCAACTGATCGTCGAAATGTTGAACGTCGTGGACGACGCGGACGACAGCAACAACTACATCGTGATCCCCATCGTGCGGCCAACCATCCCAGCGGATGCGTTGGAGCCGAACAACGACTTCGCGACGGCGATGGACTTGGGCATGGCCTTCCCGCAGACCCGTGCGGGGCTGTCGCTCCATGCGGTCGATGACGTGGACTTCTTCCGTTATCAGGCGACCGCCTCCGGTGCGGTCAACATCAGCGTGTATTCGGACGACGCGCCGTGGGAAGTACAACTCCGGGTCTATGATTCTGCGCGGACACCGCTGGCATCGTCGTACTCGGGTCTCGACCAATTGTCCCTGGTCTTGGCTGCCGTAGCGGGCGAGACGTATTTCCTCGAGGTGCGGGGCAGCGGCCAGCGCGAGATTCCTCATTATAGTCTCGTCCTAGGCTCGACCGAAGTTCCTCCCGACTCGGCGGAACCGAATGACAGTTTCTCCGATGCCACTTCGCTGGGCGGGCTCGGCTGGGTCGAACGCGCGGACTTGACCATCCACAACCGGGCCGACGTCGACTACTTTTCGTTTCAGGTGGAATCGGGTGCGTCGGTCGAGATCCGGCTGCTGGCGACCACGGCCAACGCGAACCTGGACCTGCTCCTGTACGATGCCGAACAGAATGTTTTGGCGTCGGCTACGGCGATCGGATCGGCAGAAGACCTGCAGCACAGCTTTGTTGCGGGCGGCACGTACTACCTGAAAGTGGTCGCAGCGACAGCTGACAGCTTCTCGGCCTATCACATCTGGCTCAACGGCCCCATCGCGCCGGATCGTTTCGAGGCCAACAATACATGGGGGGCGGCTACCGATTTGGGAACCGTCGGCAGTCGTTCAGAGCCGGGGTTGACCATGCACGTGGGCGATTCCGCGGACTACTTCCGTTTTGTCCCGGCGGTGAGCGGCACCTATGTCGTCGATCTTGGCTTCGATCCCTCGCGGGGCGACCTGGAAGTGGGCCTCTATGATGCCGACGGGCACTTGGTCACGTCGTCCGAGCACGAAGGCTGGTACATCGACGATGTGACGGTGCGGGTCTTCGGAAAATACAAGCTCACCTTGAAACCTGGCGAACTGCGCGCCGATGTCGACTTCGGCCAACAGGCTCTGGAGGGCGCTACAGGTGTGGGCCGCAACGGCACGATCGAGGGTATCTTGTTCGACGACGCGGACGGAGACCGGGTGCGGGATGCTGCCGAAGGTGTGCTGGCCAATGTCGAGGTGTTCCTGGATGTGAATAACAACGGGCAGGCCGATGCGGGAGAGCAAACACGCACCAAGGCGGACGGCAGCTATCGTTTCACCGGGTTGGGACCGGGGGTCTACACGGTCGCCTATGTGCCGCCTGCCACGACGCACCAGACCTTTCCCGTGCGCAATGAGCTCTCGATCCTGCAGCAAGTCCCGACGGGCGACGGGCCCCAGTCGGTGGTCTTGGCCGATCTGAACGGCGACCAGGTGCTGGATATGGCGGTCGCCAACAGCGGGGCCGGCAACGTCTCCATTCTGCGGAACGACGGCCACGGCCACTTCCTCAAGCAGCAGCCGGATGTGGTGACCGGCACCGGGGCGTCCTCCGTGGCGGCGGTTGATCTGGACCGCGACGGGGACCTGGATCTGGTAGTCGCCAATCTCTACCAGTCCGACATTTCCATCCTGCTGAACGACGGAGCCGGCGGATTCACGCGTTCCAGGAACGTGGTGGTCGGGACCGGACCTTCGTTCATCAGCACCGGCCAGTTCAACGACGACAACCACGATGGCCGCATCGATCAGGCCGACTTTCCCGACGTCGCCGTCACGACGCTCGGCGAGAGTCAGGGCCGCGGCTGGGACACCGGCTCCGTGGCGATCCTGCTGGGCGATGGCTCCGGGTCGTTGTCCGCGCCGATCCGGATCAAGGTGGGCGTCGATCCTTATGCGCTGGTCACGGGCCACTTCAATGACGACAACGGCGACGGGAAGATCGACAGCCAGGACTATCCGGATCTGGCCGTGGCCAACTTTGGCCCCTATCCAGGTGCCGGCAGCGTTTCCGTGTTGTTCAACCGGGGAGATGGAACGTTCGGCAACCCGACCAATCTGACCGCGGAGCAGGGCACGTACGCCGTGATTTCCGCGGATCTGGATGCCGATGGCCGCCAAGATCTGGTGGCCGTCAACGCCCTGTCGGATAGCCTGTCGATCTTCCGCAGCACAGGCAACGGCACTTTTGGTCCCGCCACTACCATACCGCTTGGCACGGGTGCCACCTCGGTAACCGCCGAAGACCTGGATGGGGACGGGGACCTGGATCTGGCTGTGAGCAATGGGCGTGGCGACGGGGTGGTGATCTTGCAGAACCGAGGCAACGCAACCTTCGAGTCATCGGGCATTGTGGGAGTCGCGGATCTCCCCGAAGCCTACTCGTTCTCAGTGGCGTCCGGCGATGTCGACGGCGACGGCAATCTCGATTTGGCCGTCGCCAAGGGACGGTCGGACAAAGTGACGGTGCTGCACAACGCCGTGCTGGCTACCACCCAGCGAGTACGGCTCGGTGTCGACGCGACCGTCGCTGACATCGATTTTGGAAATCGCCACGATAACCGGTCGCCAACGGACATCTTGCTCTCCAACCAGTCGGTGACAGAAACGGCCAGCACTTACGTACCCGTGATCGTCGGAGATTTGACGGCCAGCGACCTTGATGGCAGTGAGCGGCATGGGTTCGAACTCGTGGCCGGTGAGGGTGACACCGACAACGGGGCGTTTCAGCTCGCCGGAACGCAATTGCAGTT
>JAPLNJ010000176.1 GCA_026692885.1 Planctomycetota bacterium
CAGGAGCTTGATCGGCTGCGCGACCACGGTATCCGTTTGATCCAAGTTCACGAGGAATGGAACGACTCCCAGCGTCTGTTCGGCAGCCACAAACTTGCCGCGCTCAATCCCGCCGGCTTTCACCGGTTTGTCGAGATGGTCTTCCTGGGATCAATTATCCGCCCGAGGAACGATGTTTCTGGACCCGCCACTGCCGCGCGATCTGGAAGCATTACCAGACGCATCCGGACGGTCCGCACAGCTACGGCTGGTGGGACTCGGCGCCGGGCCGGCCGGAGGCCCAGCCCACGCACGCCCGCTGGCTGAAGCAGTACCTGCCGTTGGTCGAGGAAGGCACATGGGCTTGGCTGGAGATCGGGCAGTCGGATTTGTTCCGGGAACCGTTACCCCCAGGCGTCGTGGCCTCGGCGTTCGCCAATCGAGAGCTGTACCTCGTGTTGGCGAACTACGGGACGACTCTGGTTCTAGTCACCACGGCCAACGCGTATTGTGCAGTCGCGAACGGCGCCGCGACGGCTGGCTCCAACTGGCGTCTGGATGCCCGTTCGCTGTGCATCCTCCGGCAGCAGAGGGAAGTCCCATAACGTCCGTTCTTTTTTCCAGGGAGACTCCGCATGTCCAGCAAGGTTACCAACAGGCTGACATCGTACTGGTCAGTGCCGGCCCGCGGTGTGAGAATAATCGCGATGCCGTGGTTCGGCGCTCACAGACCTCCGCCGGAAATGGAGCAAGGCAACCCAATGAGAACTTGGAACTCGATCATGATGGCGATCGCCCCGTTTGTCGGATTCTTTCGCTGGGCGGGTTTGCCTGCCGCTGAGGTTCTGTGGGCGTGCGCTGCCTGCTGTATCCCAGGCGTCACCCTCGCGGAACATCCGTTGGCCGCCCCCAAGATCACCAGCTTAACCAATCCGAGCGTTCGTTTCCGCGTGACCGAGGACCATTACTCGGTCCTGCAGCGTGGGGATGTACGGGCCATCATCGTTGACAACGCGGAGTTGGACCTCGATAGTCCCGCCATCGGCAAGCGAACCACGCACACCGTGAAAGGCAGACTGCATGAAACCGACGGCCGACGATGTGGTAAAGGCGTTCAAAGGACTGGCGATTGCCGCTGCGCGGGCACGAGAACTTGCGACGGACAACGGAAAGGAAGGGCTGCTGGATGATTTACCGCGTCGCCAGAAGGACGCCGTACGGCAGCACCTGCTGGAAATCAAAACGGACGTGGAAACAGTGCTCCGAATCATGACGCAGCGGAACAAGACCTGAGCCGACGTGAAGGATCTTAGCTGCAGTGGGTAAGGTGCAGATATGAAAAACCTTGTTGTGCTCGCCCTCGGCGTTCTGACCCCAGCCGGTGTCCCAGCGATATGTGGATCTCCAGGCACCGCAGATCCGTGGGGCCAACGTGCCTTCGCCCGGATTGGAGCATCGTCAACAGATCATCGACTACTATCGGGTCAAGATGCTCCCTCCGCGGACGCCTTAGAAAGAAGTTGTAATTGCCATGACCAGTCTAGACTATTTGCTCCGTGCGTTCGTGCTACTCGCTCTGCTCGTCTGCGTCTCTCAGGGGTGCGGCAAGTCAGAGTCTCCGTCCGTTGACCCGCGGCCGTTCAAAGCGGCAGTGGCCCGGTATCTGGAACAGAACAACATGGCGATGGCCTTGAAGGAAATCAAGGCTGGCCCGACCATCGAAGGCAGGACCGCTACGCTCGCGGCTTCGC
>JAPLNJ010000177.1 GCA_026692885.1 Planctomycetota bacterium
AGCCATGCTCCGATTCGATGCATCCGTGCGGCCGGTGCTGATGGAATCAAGCCCGTTGCCGCGTGATCTGCTCCACCGACTGAACGTGGTGAAACTCGGCCGTGAGCCGCTCGCTGGTCTGTTGTCCCAGGGCCTGCTCGATGAACTTGCTGGCCTCGCGGCAGGACGAGCCGGCGAAGCCTCGGGTGGTGACGGTGGTTTCGCCTTTGGGCGACACGATGATCTCGATCTTCATGCGGCACCTCCATTGACCTGTACGGTTAGTTTGATCGAGCCGTCGCTGAGCTTGGCTTCCGTGACTTGGTGCCCCTTTCGGCGAGCTTCCGCCTTCGCGCGCTCCACGGCGTACGCTTGAAGGAACTGGTCCAATTTGGCCGGATCGCCCCAGTGGCCTCTAAAGTTGTCGTAATGGATCTGGCCTGTGCCGAGATCGCAGACAGCCGGATACCGCCACTTGGGCAGCGCGACGGCGAGCCCCGTCGCTTGGCTCGTGAACAATCGGTGGGTGCCTTGGACGGGCGGTGGGAGTCCGAGTCGCTGGCAGGCCGCTCGCACGGCCGCTGCGTCCCGTATTTCTGTCTTAACCACGACGATATGTGACATGGGGTTGGTCCTTGTTCTTTGGGTGGATCTTTAACGGACGGTCGACGCTGGCATCAGGCAGAACCAGGCGGGGCGTCTGCATCAGCAGTCGGTTCCGATGTGGTTTTGGGCGGAGGCTGATGGGCCAGCAGGGGTACCGAGTGCCGCGGCGGCAGCAACAGCGGCCGATCGGTGACCAGCTCCTCCACCAATAGTTCTGCCAGGGCTTCATCGGTGCCCTGCTTGTCGCGCGTCGCGTACAGCAGCCAGCCGCACAGCAGCAGCGGCAGGAGGCAGGCTAGGATTCCAGCGCCGGCATAGATGGATGCGCCCACGATGGAGTCCCAGCGTCGCTCGGAGGCGATGGCCCGACGCTCCGACTCCAGGGTGTCGCGTTGTCTGCTGACTTCAGCCTGGTCGCTGCGTAGTTCCCGTTGCAGTTCGGCCAACTGCTGCCGGGCTTGCGCGTCGGCGTCTACGAGTTGCTTGGTCCCTTCGGCGACGTGTTGCTGCAGCTCGCCCATCTGACGATTCTGTTCGGCCTGGCTCCGGGTTGACTCCATCGCCACCTGCACGACGCGGGGGTCAGTCTCGCCGCAGCCGATCATCAGCACGATCAGGATGGGCCAGGGGACGTGGTTCAACCACTTCATCTTCATACGGGTTCCTCCAACGATTCAGGATGCGGGACGCAAGGACTTGGGTGGCTCGTCGGCGGCGGATCTCGCGGGCCAACGCGACGACGAGCAGGACGGCCAACACGGAGCTGGCCAGGACAATGGCGGCGGTCATGTCTTTTCCTTGCAGATCTTGGTGGTAAGGAGGTCAAGAAACGACAAAACGCCCGGCTGCACGAGACGGGTGTCCCATGCAGCCGGGCGTTGGTAGTCTGGCGACGATCTTGGATCGGGCGGGCAGCCGGCACTCGTTGACGGTGCCAGCGTAAGGTCATGCTCAGGTAAAGGCCGGTCCACCCTGGAAGTCACTCCAGGACTTCTCCAGCTCTCGTCGGGTCTGCGAAATGCGGCCCGGGGTGACGCGGAACTTCCGGGCCGCGCGCTTGGTCGTCTCCCCCGAGGCCAGCGTCGCCGCGATCCGACGCTTCTTCGTCGGCAGGCGGGAGAACCAGTCAGCGATGTCCATCCGAGCCGCGGCGGTTTCGGCGGGACCGGCCTTTCTGTCTTCGAGCAGAACTTCCCGCCACTCGCCCTTCCGCTCGTCGAATCGGTCCAGACGCTCGACCGCGAAGTGCTTGGCACGCTGCGCGTATTCGGATGACACGTCGCGGATGTTTAGCCTGGCACCGACACGACGGCCGTCGCGGACCTGCATGATTGCGTACTGCGCCAGAGGTGTGGGGTAAATGATGGCTTCCAGGCCACGTTCCAACAGACGGACGAAGGCCACGAAGGCATTGGCCGCAACTTCGGCAGCAAGCTCCTGACGCCGCTCGTTTTGTTCGTGGCGGAAGGCGAAGCGAGCTTGCTCGTCGATCATAGGCAACAGGGCCAGGAAACGCTCACGGATCGAAGCGGCCGAATCGGGGGACTTTTTCTTAGGTCTTGCGATCATCGCGGGCAACCTCCTGAGAGCTAAGGTCGCCCGGAGCCGGGCGACCGTGTGGGAGAACACAGTCGCCCCGGCACAGTGCCAAGGCGCACGATGAACTTCAGCGAC
>JAPLNJ010000178.1 GCA_026692885.1 Planctomycetota bacterium
CTAAGACACCGGGACACGGAGGTCCCGCCTCTTCCTCTTCCCACTCCATCCCCGTTGATCGACTGCGGGATATTGTTTGCCCCGGCCATCTCACACAATCTGGCACTTCCCGTCTCAAAAAATCCGGGGCGCATCAGCAGGCGTAAACGGCAGCACGATTCAGGTTGTGTGTTTCAGGGCCAAGTTCGCCTTCGTAGAGGGTCCGAGCACATCGGCTACAGACAGGCTCGTCTGTATGGTTTGCTGATGTTCCCGAACTGGCGCGGCCTGCCTCGTCTCCGACGAGGCTGATCCCATTTACGGGACCTATACTCGCTTTCACGGTGTCCACGGTTGCCGATGGATTAGGACCACAAGAATGGCAACCGTACAATGACAAGGGTATCAAGTCGTCCGACCAAGTCAAGACCCTGGCTCCAACTCCGAGGCAGTTCTTGTGGGAACACCTCGCCCCATCACCAATGGCATATCTCGGCCGAGCCACGCTTGGCCGTGAACAGGGTACAATGCTCCGCGTCCCTGCCCGAACAGGCCGACTCAATACCACACCTGCCTGGACAAGAAGGAGCGTTGCATGACTTGGCGTAGGCGCTGTTCGATCTGGCCAACTACGTGTTGTAGCCTGCTGGCGCTCGTCCTGGCGACCGCTGTCACGCCGCGGGCGGAAGCCAGAACGTGGGTTGTCGCAGCATCCCATGCCCAAGCCGACGATGCGGGGCCCGGCACCGAAGAGCGTCCATTTCGCACGATCGGCCCAGCAGCTCTGGCAGCACAACCAGGCGACACGATCTTGGTGCATCCGGGCGTGTATCGGCAGCGTGTTGTGCCCGCACGCGGTGGCGAGAAAGACAAGCCCATCGTGTACCTGTCGGCCCAACGGGGTCAGACGGTCATCAAAGGCAGCGATCTCTTCGCGCCCAAGTGGGAACGAGTCGAGGGCCCTGAACCCATCTTCCGCGGCGTGCTCGATCCGGTGGTGTTCCAAGGCGAGAACCCGTTCCACCGTGGCGTCAGCATCAACGGTTCGGACACCAGCAAGCAGGTGCGTCCTGCCCAGGGCGACCTGGAGGAGGTGCTGGGCGAGGTCTTCGTCGAAGGCCAGCCCTATGCCCAGGCTGTCCGGTTGGCCGACTTGCGGAAGCAGGAGCGGGGTTGGATGGTGCCGGAGGACGGGAAGTCCATTCTCGTCCACTTCCCGCAGGCCACCGAGCGTCCCGGTGCCTGGTGGAAATCACCACTCGCAACAGGATCTTCGCACCCCTGCGCCGCGGCCTGGGCTACATCCACGTCAAGGGTTTCACGTTCGAGCACTGCGCCAACCAAGGGCCATTTCCGCAGGGCGGGGCCGTCAGTGTCCGCTCAGGGCACGACTGGGTGATCGAAGGCAACACGATCCGCTTCGCCGCCACCATCGGCCTGGACTGCGGCAGCGAGACGTGGGACGGCAAGGCACTCACGGACACGGCGGCGGACGAGCAACGAGTGATGATCGGCGGTCACCATCTGATCCGCGACAACGACGTGACCGACAACGGCCTGTGCGGCATCGCCGGCTGGAATCACTCCGGAACGAGGATCGTAGGCAATCGTGTGGAA
>JAPLNJ010000179.1 GCA_026692885.1 Planctomycetota bacterium
GCCGCCACCGCCGCCACCAGGGCCCGGACAGTTGGCTTGGCGTTACCCGCCTGTCGAGACTTCCGCATCAGGCGACGCACCGCTTCGCGGGTGTCCGGCGGTCGATTCGCAAGGGCGCGTCTTCGTTTGCTCGCAGCACCAGCTCGTGATGTTTCCGGCGGGCAGCCCGTCGCCGCGCTGGAAGTACTCGACTGCCGGGCTGATTCCCCGCTCGCCAGCGATCGGGCCCGACGGCAATGTCCGCGTGCATTCCAATGATGGCTGCCTGCACGTCGTTGATCTGGAGGGCCAAGCAGTTTTCAAACCGGTGGCGGTGGGCGGACCGCTGGGTTGGGCGTCACCGTTGGTCGACCAACAGAACCAGACTTGGATCTGTCGGCACGACGGCGGCCTGATTCGGGTCGGACCTTCTGGAGCGACCGAAGCACGTCCGTTCTTCCGCACCCGCTATCGATTCGACTGCACCGGTTTGATTGTGGAAGACACCTTGTACATTGGTTGCGAGAATCACTACGTCTACGCGATTCCGCTGCACGGTGAAGCCGGCGAAAACAAATGGGCCGGTTCGGTGGCACTCGGCCGCACCGGTTGCTCCATTCATTGTCCGTTGGCTCTGGCCGACGGGCCGGAATTACTGGTCGTCAGCCAGGATGACCGGCTCTACGGATTTGGCCTGGACGGGCAATCGCACTGGGCTGTGGCGTTGCCGGGCAAGATGCTCTGTGCGCCCGTGGTCGACGATCAAGGGACAATCTACGCGGGCCTGGCCCAAAATCCGCGTGATCAGGCCGCCCGCGGTGTGCTGTTCGCGATTAACGGAGCCACGCATCAGATCAAGTGGCAGTACGCGACGGCTGCGCCGCTCGAATGCACACCGGTGATCGGCGACGACGGGATCGTGTATGTCGGCGACAATGACGGCACCGTGCACGCCGTCGATGCCCGTGGCCAGCGTGTCTGGACGACCGAACTGCGGTCGGCCATTCGCTCTGCAGGAGTGATCATCCAGCCGGAACGGGTGGCGTTCGGACTCGACGACGGCAGTCTGGCGGTTCTGCTTTGCACGTCTCAGCGAGTGGCTGCGAAAGGCTGGCCCAAGGCTCACGGCACCCTCGGACAGTCCGGCTGGACGCCGGCCAGCGGAGGCTGAGCAGGTCGTCGCGGTTACTGAATCCCTCGTAGCAACGCTCACGAAATAACTTCCTCATTCCAACAAGCCAGCCGTTGTTCGCTGGCCGAAGGTTTCGGTTCTGCGAGTTGGATGCCACGGGCTCGCCCCGTGGAGGCTCACGTTTCTCGCTACACCAGGCGGCCCAACTCGCCCCTTCTTCCCCCGCCTCGCCCGCCGCGGGCGAGGCGGGAGTGGGATCCGCGTGTGGGTAGCAAGAAACGGAAGTATCCCCCGGGCAAGCCCTCGTCGTTATACACAAGTTCTTCGCTCTGATAGGGCCAGCCACATAGCAGCTCGAGTTTTCGCCCCGATAGGGGCAGCCACATAACAGCCCAGGGCAGAGCGGAGCGGCGTCAGCCGCGTAGCGCCGCCCTGGGTTAGGGGAGTATCAGGAACGCCAGCCCTGAAGGGGCGAAACAAGCCTTGGCCCATGTGCCACAGTAAGGGATCAGGCGACTTGTTTGGCTTGGTGCTGCTCGATGGCTGCCAGAACGAGTTGCTTGACGGTTTCCAAGAGGCTG
>JAPLNJ010000180.1 GCA_026692885.1 Planctomycetota bacterium
ACGTAGCATGACTCTCCAGAGCCGTGCAGTTCGTACGGTGTGCCCCCCCGTAGCATGGCTCTCCAGAGCCGTGCAGTTCGACTCTCCGTCTTCGAGATAGACGGACCAGGATGACGCAACCGCCTTGGCCGAACGCGAGCGACTACGGCGCGTGTACTGCAGAATCCGGCGGCCAACTTCCGCGAAGACCTGGCGGCCACCGGTCAGCCAGCGGGTGGGCCGCGCAAAACAGTGTCGCGAGGCAGGCCAGAGTTTGTTTTACTTATGTTCCGCCCGCAGACATGGGTCAGTCCTTCAAATTTCAGTTTTTTGCGGCGTCTGGGCAACGAGGGTGGAGAGTCTCGCCGCCGCAAAAACTGAAATTTGAACGACTGACCCTGGCCGCTGTTTCCGCCCAGTTTTGCGCCGGTCAGCCAGCGGGCCTACCGGGAAGTATGCCTGGTCCCGATATCCAGGAACTGCACGACGGACACGAGGTCACCGTTGAAGACGAAGCCCCGGGCTCCCTCGGCGACGTCGAACCCCATTTCACTAGCCTCTTCCAGCATCTTGGGAGGCAGGGGGCTGGACATCCGAAACAACAGTCGCGCGAACTTGTCGGGAAGCCTCGCTTCGTCCACCGGAAACTGGATCGGTGGCTCGTCTGCCACAGAGATGTGCACGTTGAACAACAGCACCTGCCCATCCTCGGTAGCCAAGTTGCGTAAGGCCAGGGCTTCGGGCTCCGGGTCACCGTCGTTTGCCTGCCCGTCGGTCACGTTGATCACAATCGGCGGAAACGCACCGCGACAACCGCCTACGAAATCCCCGATCGTCTTCTTGGCCTCCGCTAGCGCTGCACACATGGGCGTCTTGTTTCCCTCCGCCACGGGATCAATCCAGACCGGGAAGTTGGCCGTCGTCTCCACCAACCCGCCGGCGCCGTCGGAAACCTTCTTCGAGCGTCGCTCAATCCGCAACGGGTGGTTACCAATCTGGCTGACCGGCACCAATCCTTGTCCGGCCAGATCGCCTCCCAAAGCCGAGCCGACGCGGGTCCCGTAACCGATGACGCCAATGTAGTAGCGGTCGACAATGTCCTGCCCCCCTGCACAGCGCAGCACCAACCCATACAGCAGCCGGTTGATGGCGTCCGCTACCCCTTCGGACTTTTTCGTTTCCGAGTTACGGCCGAAAGGGCGTCTCATGGAGCCGGATTGATCCACGAGGAACAGGAAACAGGTTGGGTTTACGCGGCTGATTTCTGCAGCATAGGCCATCGCGATCGCTCCCTTGGTACGGAGGACGGGCGCCGCCAGCGCGGCCCCCCCCGTCCGGTTTCGAACGAACCACCGGGCCTGCGTCTGTTCGCGGCGTCCCGGAAGCCGGTGCCAGCATCCCCCGCTGATCACGGAGGATCGCTGAATCCACGGGGGCAAATCTAAGTCGGCTGGCCTCACCGGTCAAGTACGCCTACCGAAAACGCATCAGAAACCACTCGACCGTGGCGCAGGAAGCCTTGCTGCCGCACCATCGCCGACCGAGGAAATGACCTGCCGGTGTCGAGACATCTGCCTGAGGGTGCTGGCTGTCGCAGTCCGGGGATGACGGTGCCCGCGCAGGCGGGATCGGGACGGCAGGTGGATCGGTCAGCTTCCATTTGGTACTATTTCTGTCTTGTGCCACCGACATCGCTTCTTCGAGATTGGGGCCTTGATCATAAGGTTGCGCATCGTAACCCGACGCGTCAGCGAGGAAGATCGCCGTTTCCTCGCTGACGCGTCGGGTTACGATGATCCGCTGCTTGCGTTTTGCGCCACCTTATGATCAAGGCCGAGATTGGCAGACCAGGATGACGCAATCGTATTGGCCGAACGCGAGCGATTACGGCGAGGTGCTGCAGAATCCAGCGGCCAACTTCCGCGATGCGCAGCTTTGTGCCGGGCGAGCGGTGACGGATGCCCGCCAGCGGCCCTTGCGGTGGACCGGCAACTTCGCGGCCGTGTTCCAAGTCCGCGGGGCGAGTTTGCGGCAGAATTGGGCCGTGAAATGCTTCACCCGGCGCGTGGCCGGCTTACAGGAGCGGTATCGCCAGATCGACCTGCACCTGCGGGAACAACGCCAGCGACTTTCGTTCCTGGTCGGCTTCGACTACCTGCCGAACGAACTCCTGGTGCGGGGAGAACGCTACCCGGTGCTCAAGATGGACTGGGTCGAGGGGCTGTGTCTGGACAAGTTTCTGCTGGAGTGCTTCGAG
>JAPLNJ010000181.1 GCA_026692885.1 Planctomycetota bacterium
GCCAGGGCGTATTCAGATGGTCAACTGGGCAAGTCTCGGTGCAGGCAAAGAATTTGTCCGACATTACCACGAAGACATGCAGGAGATCTTCATCCTGGTGCAGGGGGAGGCGGAGATCACGGTCGGAACGGAGACCACCACCCTGCATCGTGGCGATGCGGTTGTGGTCGATCCCCGTGAGGTTCACCAGATGCGAAATGCGGGAACGGAGGCGGTGGAATATCTGGCAATTGGAATCACCAGCGAAGCCGGGGGTAAGACGGTGGTTGTGGAAGAGTAGACGATCTAGCCAATCTCCAGCACCTCGCCCTCCCATTGAATCCCAAGCTCATCATCCACGCCATCCTCGAACAACACACTAGCCATGCGGAAAGTGCAGATGACCAACCATGAACTGGAAGCGTCCCTCCGAGCGGTAGGCTGCGCCGGGCCGGAACAGGTGCGATTTGCCGTGCTGGAGAACAACGGACACGTCACGGTGATCCCGCTGCACGAGAAGGATGCCGACTCTGTTCGACAGAAGGAAGCGTAGGCAGCCGCCAGCGGCGACTGTGGCGGATTTCCGTTCTGGTCCGGGAGTGCTACTATCGCAATATACCCGTTCCAGCACCACCAGTAAGGAGCCGATCCGATGTCAGAACGACCGATAGACTGGCCTCCCTTGGGCCTTCCCAGAGGAAGCGTCCGAGCCCTGCTGACGATCCTCATCGTGGCGGTCGTGATTGTCCAGTTGGTTCGAGGGCAAGAGGTTGAACTGCTCTGGATCGAAACCTTGATGATGGCGCTGGCTCACTACTTCACATCAAGGCGGGCCATCAACCTTCCAACCGACGTGATCCACAGACTGGAGGCAGAGGGCCACGTTGAGACTGAGGCCAACCCGCTTTTTCTCCCTCGATACAGCATCCGGGTTATGCTCGTTTTAGCCTTTGCCGGTGTAGCAGCGTACCTCTACCGAGAGAATCGCCTCTATGAGCCTCAGACTTTATCTGTTCTGGGATTGGTCTTCGCCTACTTCCTTGGGGTCATCCTGCGTTTCAAGAGATTCCGACTGTGGGAGGATTTCAAGGCTGCTGCCGTGCTGCTGGTATTGCTGTATACCGCAGGAGCAACCTTCGCAAACCGGCCGGATCTGGTGCCGTATCAGTTGCGGGACATCACGCTGGGGTTGACGGTCTTCTACTTCGGGTCACGAGCGTAAAGGGATCGGCCTGGGCAGCCACCGATAGACACCCATTTCTCTGTCACCTATACTCTTCGTGTCCATTCTTTCACCACTTTTTGCGAGACCAATCAATGCCGAGGAAAGCCAAAGCAACCGAATCTGAAGCCGCACCCGTTGAAGCCACGCCCGAATTGCCCAGGGGTGCCAAAGCCCAAGCCATCCGAGATGCCTTGCAGGCGAATCCCGGCAAGGAGCCAAGGGAAATCGTTGCAGAGCTGAAGGAACAAGGAATAGAAGTCACCAATACCGCCGTCAGCATGGCCATATTCAACATGAAGGATAAACGCAAGAAGAAGGCCAAGGCCGCCCCTGCACCCGCCACCAAAGCCGCCGCTCCCGCCTTGCCCAAGGATGCCGTGTCGCTGGCTCTGTTGCAAAAG
>JAPLNJ010000182.1 GCA_026692885.1 Planctomycetota bacterium
ATCCTTCATCGTTGGTTCCCATGCCCTTTCCGCGCACGGCACTTCGCCGGCGTGAATGGCCTCTGGGAACCGCCCAATGAGGCAAGTGTTAATGAAACCTCCTCGTTACAAAACTTTGGTGGTCGCAGCTTGCAGGGCTGACGAGGGGGCAAGAAGACCAACCCTCATTTCGTCCCGCAAGACAGCGATCGCACCGCCAAACTCGTTCTGTGGCTGCGACCGACAGCGGGACGGTATTCACAGCTCCCATCATGCTACGCGGCAGCCACGAGTAGTCAAGCCCCCAGTGTCCGGAACGGCCGAGGAGTCGCCGCTGACATGGCGGACAATGGCGCGGGGCCGGGGCCTGGCGTCATGACCTGGACGAGCAGCGGGCGGGTCACGTTGCTTCTCGATGTTCCGTGGACTCGCTGTATGACGGGCTAATCCGGCTCAAAAGGCACTTTGCTTGTGCCCTGGAGCTTGATCTCGGGATCGCCGTCGTCCGCCAGCGACATGCAGCCCGAAGCCCCCGGAGCAGTTTGTTTCGCCCAGGCGCTGTCCAGCACCTCCGGCCGCTCACGGACGGCATCACGGATTTCGTACCAGCGCTGGTGAGCCCGCCGCCATCGCGAAGTCACGGCATCGCGGCTCGGGATCTCGTCAAACCCCAGTTTGCCGGCCAGGGCCGCCAGCTTGTCATACACCTTTGCCCGCTTCACGAACGGGTAACACGGTCCCATCTGGTCAATCCAGCCGTTGATCGTCGCCGTGGCACGAACCGCGCTGTCCGGTTTCTCGTGGGCCAGCGTCAGGTACTCCGCAAGTCGCCGCCAAGCCTTGTCGGCGATGGTCACGGTGAAGCCGTTCACGCCCTTCTTTAGCATGAAGCCGAGCCAGGTCGCGGTCCCTCCCCTTCTCAGGTCGTGGACGGGGCCTTGCTGCTGGACTTTCAGCGGCATGCCTGCCGCAGTCAGCAACTCACGAAGCCCGGCCCGCGCCTGTTCGGCCTCCTTCTTGGTCCGGCACAATAACAGGATGTCGTCGGCCACGCGGATCATGGGGACGCTGGGCCAAGCCTTCGCCCACGGCTGGTCCAGGAAGTGGTTCAAATAGACATTCAGCAGGATCGGCGACAGTGGCCCGCCCTGCTGAATCCCGTGGGTCGCTCCCCGGTCCAGCAAACGCCGCAACAGTCGCAGCACATCCGCGGACGGGATGTGCATCGCCAGCACGTCAAACAGGCGGCCGATGGGCACATGATCGAAGGCATCTGCGAGATCCTCGACGACCAAGACATGCCGACCTTCCACGACCGCCTGTTGCTCCGCCAGGGCCAGCGCATGCAGGCGTCCGAGTCCAGGGCGAAAGCCAAGGATGTTCCGGCCAAACAACGAGTCGAAGAGCGGCTGAAGAAGCTCGATGACCGCTCGCTGGACGACGCGGGCCGCGATGTTGACCAGGGTCAGGACCCGCGTGCCACGGGCCGGGTTGGTGCGGTCTTTCGGGATCTGCACTTCGCGTTCCCCACCAGGGCGGAACGTGTCCTTGCGGATCGCGATGCTGATCGCCTTCAGCTTGTCCCACACTTCGTTGTCGTCGTAGTCGTCGTAGCGGCGCCCGTTCGGGCCTGGAGCGGTTTCCCCCTTGGCCGCGAGCTTGTCCCACGCCTCGCGAAGCAGGCGGGAGTCGGAGATGCGTTTCAGAAGATTGGGGCCGAGCGATTTGATTGCTGGGCGGCCTTCACGGACCGCATTGACGACTTCCAGCTTCACTTGGGTCACGTACTTGTCGCGGCTGGCGGCGTGCCAATCAACGCAGTCCGGTGTGAACCACAGATCGCCCGGGGAACGGAGAAGGCTCTCGTACATAACCGTCGCAGCCCTGACATAAAAATGGCGGCGGGTTGGCTTCCTGCCGCACCACCGCCCTGGCTTGTCGCCAGAAAGATTCAGTCGCTGAGCGAAGCTCGCGACACCGTGGAGGATGTAGGGGCTGCTTCCGTCTCCGTAGAGGCTAGAGTCCTGCGTCGGAGACCTTGCCGCTCCCAACTCTCCCGTGCCCAAACTGCTTCAATATCGAAGACTGCCGTCTGGGCAACTATCGAGTGTCCCGGGCTGATTCATACAGCTCCGACCCCCATAGCTACATCCCGTGCTTGTGGACCGAGCGGAATGAACCCTCTGAGCTCCCTTACGTCCAGCTCAGATTCGGACGGATCTGATCGTGACCCTGGCATCTCATCAGATCATCGCCGGAATCGGGTGGAGCAAACTCCATCGGATTCCGCCCTGCGCCCCTGACTCAGGATGGGCTTCGGGCGGCCGGCGGCTCGGCGCCGACCAACGAGCAACATTCTATTCCTTTCGGTTTCTCCTGTCAGTACGAGTCGCACTTCGGTGCGCCGCTCTGTGTGCCCCCACCACCGCTCTCCGACATCATCTCGGCTTCCCAGCCCAACGTCTCGTACTCCCTGGTCCTTTGCTTTGCATCCCGTGCCCCTCGGTCGTCGAACTCGTCCTTGAAGTCCACCATGATCACATTCCGGCGTTCTTCCGGCTGCAACAGCGGCGGTAGCCCCTTCAGGCACAGTTGCCCGCTGCTTCCGCCTGCGCGGATGATCACGTCGGCGTCCATGCCGTTCTCTGCCGCCCACATCTCGGTGACGATGCTGCCGGCTGGCACTTCCCCCTCCGTCTCGCTCTCCGTCTTCTGTCCGTCAGTCGCCGCGTTCAGCACCTTCCAGTCCGGCAGCCGCTTGGCCATCTCGCGGGCCTGCTCCGTGGACGCCACCAGGATCGCGATCCTGGTGCCCGGTGCGTGCCGCAGTACCGGCTCCTCGTCCGCGAACGGCACGCCGTACTTGCGCAGCTTCTGTACGTCCATCCTGGCGAAGGCTCTGGCCACGCCGGCGATGTAGTCGTTCCGCCGGTCGTTATGCCAATACGCCTTCCGTTTGAACACCAGCGCCGTGGCATCCCTGGGGATCGGTGCGCAGCCTGGTGTGGGCAGCCAGAGCACCTGGACCTTGGCCTGCTCCGGCGACCGCTGGTAGATCAACTCGCCGGTGATCGCCTCCAGACGCATCCTTCCGCGGCGGCCGAGTCGCACACCGGGCTGGATGAAGCTGTACACCCGCCACACCTTCCGATCGTACGGCCCGTGGAACTGCGCCAATGCCTTGCCCCCCGTGTCGCTCATGGACCGCACGGCTTCCGGCAACAGAACGATGTCCCAGTCTTCGGTTCGGCAGGTGGCGATCGACTGGAACGTGCAGACCGCACACCGCCACGGCTGTTCCGGCCACGTTTGCCCAATGATCCGCACCGGGAAATCCGTCGCCGCCGTGTCGACCTTGACTCGGATCTTGCGGGTCATGTCCTTGCTGGCGACGGGAATCAATACGCGAGCGTGGGGGTACAGCTCGATGATCAACCGCATCGTCTGGATCAGGTCGCGGAAGTCCTTGACCTCGATCTGCCCCACCGGCTCCCGGCGCACCGCGTTTGCCAGTCGCCGATCTTCCCCGTGGAGCAGCCGCATGTACTTCTCGTCCACCGCGAACCGCCGCGTCCCGTAATCCCGATGATCGACGATTTTCACGCGGTAGCCGTGCTGGGTGAGCACCCGTGCGACCCGCGGGACCAGGCCGGTGCCGAAGTACCCCTGCCGATCCAGGCGAACGCCGTGCATCGGGACCCGCTCTTGGTGCTCCTGATAGCCCAAAGGTCCGCCTTCCTCGAACACGGCGATGTCGTATTCAAGCAGGGGCAGCACCAGAGCCGTGACGGACGGGTCCTTGGTGGCTGTCTCGTCCAGCCATGCCACCTGACCTCCGATTTCAATCTTGATTGGGGCGGGTCCAGCGGACCTCGCCGCGTCACGTCTTGTTGTCCTCGCCACGATGTTATCCTTCAATCGGGACCCCATGTTTACCTTGGCCATAGTCAACTTGCGTTACGTTCACGTAATCTCAAAGATTACAAAGACGTCTTTGGATTTATTAAATCTTCTCCCACATTTTCTTCCCGTCGCCAGCCGTGCTGCCATTGTAAGGGTCTACGCGGGCGACTGGAACTTGAATCGCCCTGCCCGTAGCCGCGGAGCCCAAGTATCGGAGGTGAGACTTGGCCCTCGCCGACCAAGGCTTCAATGCCCTGGAAGGAGCACTGCTCGTTCTGCTTGGGGAACTGACGCAGCACGATCATCATGCACAACAACTCGCCATCGCCCACGTGAGGACGGACTATTCTGGAATGTAAGCAGGTTCTGAACGATCTCGGGATTCCACATCCCAACTGGGATCGCCCGCCTCGCCGGAGACGTCGAGGGGTCAAGAAGGTTGCACCGGCTTCGCCCAAGCGTTCTAAAGGGAAAACTAAGCCTCTTCCTACGCGCCAAGAGCCAGCTCGGCGAGCGTAGCAAGAGCCGAGCATGTCCATCTACCGTAGGTAGATGAATAGCGCAAAAGATGCGCTTTACATAAGCGCATCTTTTCGGGCCGTGCTCAGGGGCTGCCTCCGTGAGCGACAGTGCCCGTGCGGCGCATCACCACTTCGTCCGACTCGTCGTTCAGCTCTGTCGGGCGACTGCGGCGAGGCTTGTCGGACAGTACCGGCACTGGGTTCGGCAATCGTCCGGCTGCCTGGGGCGATACATGCCTGTCGTAGCGGAGCCATCGTCGGATGCGGCGCGCCGATAGTCAAACGTGCGCTGACGTAACTGTCGACCTTTCGTACATTGGTCACTGGAGCTGTGGGCGTGGCCACCAGGAACCGCCGGTGGACCTGCTGCTGCACAGCCAAAGTGGAGCAAAATGACCTTCTGTTGCACAACGGGGCTGGGATGGGCTGGGAGAAGCGACGTAACGGATGGTTTTATTACCGCGGACGTCGCGAAGGCCGGCGGGTGGTGAAGGAATACGTCGGCGGCGGATCTGTCGGTGAAGCCGCGGCAAAGGAGGACAGCGAGCGGAGAGCTGCGAGAATGGCGATGCGGGAGGCCGAACGGAACAGGCGGCAAGCCTATGACGCCGTACAGCAGCAGCTCCGCAGGGTGTGCGATGAAGCCAACGCCGTCTTTGAGGCGGCCATGTTGGCCGATGGCTACCATCGGCCAGGACGAAAATCATGGAGGAGAAGACGTGTCAGGGAAGCGAAAACGGAAATCAGAACAAAAGGCACCGCGAACGAAGGTTGAGCCGCCGCCGCCGCCGCC
>JAPLNJ010000183.1 GCA_026692885.1 Planctomycetota bacterium
GGCCCTCTGACTCCAGTCGTGGCGACCCTGAGCGCCGACGAACAGCAGCTCTATCTCGTTTTGGCCAACGGCTCGTGGGAGAAGACCGTGCCGGTTCGGGTGACGCTGCGGGGCTTCGCTCCGCGCAGCGGCACGGGAGTCATCCTCTCCCATTCCGAAGCTGATGGTGATCCGTTCCTCGCACGTCGTGAAGACCTGGTCCGAGACTTGTCGGTCGAGATTCGGGGCGAGGAATTGACCACCGTGCTGCCACCACACGCCGTGGCGTTCCTTACGATGCAGCGATAACGCCACCACCGTGGCAGACGGGCTGTCCGATTCAGCGGCACCGCGCAGGCCGAACAGTCGACGCAAGTGTCCGACAATTATCGACAGCCTATTGACACGTTTCCCCCAGCGCTTACGATGTTTACTAATTCAAGTAAACAGCGGTTTTACGAATGAGCACTTTGAGTGAACGACTACGGCAGCTTCGCGAGGCTCGCAGGCTCACGGTTCGTGAGTTTGCGGCGCGGATCGGCAAGAGTCCCGGTTACGTTTCGCGCGTCGAAGGCCGCGGCGAAATTCCGAGCGCCGAACTGCTTTGCGTGATCGCCGGTGTCTACGGAATTGAACCCGATGAGTTGCTGGGACTGGCCAAGCAGAGCCAACTCGAACGGGCGGAGCGAGACATCGACGCAAAACACGCGTCGGCGTTGGCGTTGTACCGAAAGGAGCAGACGTGAGCGCACCAAGTCGTAGAAGGCTGACGGGGGCACCCGTGTTTTCTCGCCGCCACATTGTCGAAACGGCCGAGCGCCTTTCCCGACAGTACGCGCTGTTGGTGGAGCCTGAGCTGGCCCTCATGGCCGTCAGCTTCGACGCGGTATATGAACAGGTCATCTATCCAGACTTCGGGATTGTCCTGGTCGAGGATGAGGACTTGGGATTCGATGACGAGGGCAAGAAGATTCTTGGCCAATATGATCCATGGGAGAACACCGCTTTCATCGACATGTCGCTGCAACCGACGACCCGAGACCCGCGGCGCACGTTCACCTGCTGGCATGAAGTGGGTGGGCACGGTATTTTGCAGGGCGATTGGCTGCGTCAGCAACTCGGCCGCAACCGCGACGATGCACGCGTCGTCACGACCGAGGATTCGATCGACTTTGCGACCACCATCGCACTCGAACGGCAGGCGAATCTGTTCGCCTCGTACGCCGGTGCGCCCACGTGGTTTCTGAACCACGCGATTCGGGAAACCTATCGCGGTACCCGACCGATACGGTACATCGGACCTAGAAAATACTGTCTCGACGTTCGCGGTCACTGTCAGCAGTACGACGTGGAAGACTTCAATGATTTGTGTCGAGTGATTGCCCTCAACATCCAGTGGAAATTCGGCGGGATGTCCATCGAAGCGTTGAGCTACCGAATTGAAAGCTCACCGTTCGTGGTGGATGTGACGCGGCCAAGTTTCCGGCTCCAAAGGACCGCGAAGACAAAAGGCCCCCGGTTCCCGCAGACGACGGCGCGCGGGATGGCAATGGCCGTGGCTCGTGCGGCATCTTGACGGCGATCGGCGTGGTTCGGACCGTGCTTTGCCCGTCAAGGGGTGAAGCCGGAGATACCGCCGCGTCGGGGATGACTGTGCGCGAGCCGTATTGTGCGTGTGGTTAGGTCCATGCGCCCGGTCGAACCGTACGAGTCCAGGCAGGTGATGCCACCGCAGTTCATCCAGAAACGAAAATCAGACCGGCCTTTTCTGGCCACCAGCAGCATTTCTTCGTGGTTGCCCAGGATCGGAACGAGCCGGCAATGATCAGCCAGCGAAATCAGCTGGTCGATCGCGCCCCGGCTGTCGATTCCCCGGTCCACGTAGTCACCCAACGGGACAATGGTGTCGTCCGGCTGCGGTGCGACGGCTTCGATCAGCTTCGCCAAGGCGATGGCGCAGCCGTGAATGTCACCGATGGCGATCGTGCGGGGCATGGTGGTTTCCGAGTTTCTGGCGAAAAGAACACCGTGCTGGCCAATTGTACCACCCGCGGCCAGCCCAGAATTATTTCCGCGGCGGACCGCACGTGTCACGGGGTTGGCGATCTAATTGACGTCAAGAGAACAACAAGGGACTACCCAGAATCACGAAAGGAATCACCGATGCCTAAGTTCTACGTCCAATCCGGACCCATCCGACTGATCTTTGATGCCG
>JAPLNJ010000184.1 GCA_026692885.1 Planctomycetota bacterium
GAAATCCTCGGCCAGTTCGACCTCATCGCCCTGGTGGAACTGCGCAACGACCTCACCGACCTCGGCCGCGTGCTGCCCATCCTCGGCGAGTATTGGGACGTGATCTACTCGGACTGGATGCTCGACAGCGGGGGCAACAACGAGCGCATCGCCTATCTCTTCGACACCCGCGCCGCCGTGTTCAACGGCCTGGCCGCCGAAGTGGACGCCCCGCCGTTGGGCAAATTGAACGTGACGCTGCCGGCTTGGCAGACTTTGGCCCCCGAGCCTGGCACTCTGCTTCACTTCTACCGCGAAACCTATCGCCCGGACCACGTGGCCAAGAAGGCCGATAGTGACCGAACGCGGTTCGACGCGACGGTGACCTGGCTTCACGATTACCTCGACAAGCAAGTACTCGCCGATGAAGTGACCGAAGAGACCCTCAGCGGGTTTGCTGACAATCTCAAGTCCAATGGCCACAGCCCGGCCGAAGTGACCAGACGGTTGAACGTCCTGCGACGCATCCTACGGGCCCACTCCCCGCAGCGATTTTCCCGGCCGCAGCTCATCGAGCTGTCCGAGGCGGAGACCGGCACGGTACGCCATTTTTTTGAGAAGGTGTACCGTCCGCAGCGACTCATCGGAATTGAAGTCCAGGAAGTGAGAGCGTACCGCATGACGTTAAGGCGACTGCAATCGATGGCAGGCCGAGACGTTCAGCTGGCCGAACTATCCGATTCGCTGGCCGCCGACTTCTTCCAGCACTTGCTGGACAGCGGTCTGACAGCTGCCACTGTCAACCACCACCGCGCCCGCCTCTTCGCCGTCTGGAGAATGGCTGAGGAGCGTTCACTTGTGGCCAGCCGTCCGCGAGTGAGAAAACTGAAGGTGACCGAAGAGGAGCCGGATTCCTGGTCCCAGGAGGAAGCCAGCCGCATCCTTGATGCGGCCAGGTCGCTTGACCGGGCGCCCATCCAAGGAATTCCCGCTGGCAAGTATTGGTTCGCTCTGCTGCTCACGTGTTGGTACACAGCACTACGCCGCAAATCGCTGTTGCGTATTCGGCGCGAAGACATAGACCTGGCCAACAGCTGGCTGTACTTGCCCGGCAGCAACATGAAGACCCGCCGGGGGAAACGGTTCAGACTCGGAGCGGATGCTTTGGCTGCAGTCCGGGAGATTTGGCTGCCCGAGCGAAAACGCCTTTTTCCCTTCACCGCCGACCCGTCACACCTCGGCAAGCAGTTCCATGCCATCCTAAAGGCGGCCGGTGTACCCTCTAACGGACGCCGTAACGTGTGCCTTTTCCACAAATGGAGGCGCACGGTCGCCACTTCGGCAGCCGTGAATGCGGGAATGCCTGCAGCTATGGCCCTTCTTGGCCACAGCAGTGAAGAGATGACCCGGAGGTACGTGGATCCCACGCGACTAGCGGGGAATGATGCCACTACGTACCTTCCAGAACTCGCGCCCCTGGCGAAGGCGGATCCGACCTGCCCCGCCGGCGACGTGGGACAATCCTGAACGTGCGGTAGGCGGCCGCCGCCGGCACGGCCGCGTTTGTAAAGTTTACAAGTTTCTCCCAAACCCAAGGACCAAAGGTGAACGCATGGTTACCCGAACAAAAGCACCGCCCGTCAAGAACGGCACCCCCATTCACGACCGCCGTCCCGTGACCAATCCGCCAAAGCAGGACAAACGAGGACCCGGCGGCTACATCCCCGTCCAGATCGCAATCGATCGGATCGACCCCAACCCGTTGAACACGCGAGAGCACTTCGACCAAGAGCGTCTGCAGTCCTTGGCCGAATCCCTGGACGATGTTTGCTTGCTTCACCCCGTCGACGTCCGGCCGCTGGGCATGGGCCGCTTCCAGCTGATCGACGGCGAGCGGCGGTGGAGAGCCGCCGAGCTGGCCGGCTGGAAAACCATACCGGCCTTTGTCTACGACGTCACCGACGCTACCGCAATCACGATGATGGTTGCCGAGAACCTGCAGCGTGAGGAGCTGAACGCCATTGAAAAGGCCAAGTCCTTCGAGCTGCTCACCAAGCCCGTGGAGGAAGGCGGCGCTGGCCTGAATCAATCGGAAGTGGCCCAAAGACTCCGCCTCTCACGTCCTGTCGTCTGCAACACCTTGCGTCTGCTGAAGCTTCCCGCCCGATGGCAACAGAAGGTTGTGAGCGGCGAGCTGATCGAGACCAAGGCTCGGTCCCTGGCGGCCTACTCCGATCGCCCCGAAATCCTGGCAGCGATCGAAAAGGACATGGAGGCCAACCCCCAGGACTGGCTTTCGAACGATTTCCAAGACAGCGTCAACGCCATCGTCGACGTGTTCGACAAGCTGAACGATCCGGATCCTGAAGAGCACGAATACGACAGCGATCCCGCTTCAGACCTGGAGCCGGACGAAGATTACCAGGACGAAGCCACGCTGAGCGATCCGGGCGCGACGAGAGCCACGTCCAACCGGGCTCGCCATGTTGACCATGTAAGCCCTACGGCCGCGGTCCGAACCACTGAGGCCCCGCCGGAGAAGCCTCGCTCCGACGTCGTGACGGATCGCATCATCGACATGCTCAGCGACGTCCGGACGATTGCCGACATCGACAGACTCCTCGACTCGGTGACCGATCGCAGGAAGGCCATCATGAACAGCGACTTTCGGGACCGCATGCGACCTTCGGGCACCGCGACGAAAGGCAGACGCGTCTGACATGCGACGGCCGGCGGCTGGGCGGCCGCCGGCCGTGTTGTCGGCTTCGGTGGGTAAAGGCCAACTGTTCCCCGAGCGCAGGAAGCCTTTTCTATTTCCAGATGATTCGGACCTGAGACCCCGCGTCCCCACCGATCCGACAACGAAGCCCGGCCGCCGAGCTGGTCGACCAGGTCCCCGCCGCTGACTACGGCGGCGGTCGCGTCGATCGCCGGCGGCACGGGACACGGCAAGGCCGATTGCCGGAACGAACGGAATCGGTACATTTGAGCGAATCGGGTGGCCGCAGGGTTCGAAACCTGCTGCCCAACGCGGCCTGGGGCGTAACGTTTCCTGCCTTTCACGGAACGCTCCAGGCCGGACCCGTTTTGAAAGGTGGATTCATGTCGCGCAATTCTAATGCTCTGCTGCCCCAGGGAACACAAGAAGTTGACGAGACAGGCGAACACTGGATTTCTGCAAAGCTGGCCAGTGAGCGCTTCGGCTGGCGGCGGGGAACCTTTCATTATTGGCATCTGAATGGCTGCCCGTTGCTCGGGGGAAGCAAGCTTCGGGCAATCCGTCGATTCGTTGGGCACCGCGGAAGACAGGTGCGGTTATTCTGCGAAGGCGAGCTGACGCAAATCAAGGCGTTGCTGAGTGGCGATCGGAACCGCGGGACGGACGCATCCAAGGGCGAGTTGCACATCGAACAGGCTGCTGCACGCTGCGGTGTTTCCTCCAGAGCCTTCCGAGATTGGGAAAAACATGGTTGCCCGTGGTTGGGGGGCAAACGAATCAAGCTGATTCGGCGTCGGGGATCGGTAAAAAGTGGACGCCGGGCAACTTGGCATACCTCCGTCCGCGAAGAGGACGTGAAGGCGATTATTGCCGGGAGCAAAGTTTCGCCCGATGAGTTTGAAGACGGTGGCGAGCGGTGGATTTCTGCGAGACTCGTTCCCCTGCGATTCGGCATCGACAAGCATACCGCTTTACGTTGGCATCGTTCAGGTTGTCCGGCGCTCGGTGGGCAGAAACTAGAGGCGCGCCAAGGGATCTTGCCAAAGCAGGGCGGGCGGCGGGCGGCTTGGTTCTTCCGCGAAAGCCGGCTGACACAAATCAAGGCGTTGATGAGTGGCGATTGGAACCGGGGGACGGACGCATCCAACGGCGAGTTGCACATTTCAGCGGCTGCCGCGCGCTGTGGCGTTAGTGTGAATACGATGTACCGCTGGTCAAAGGATGGTTGTCCCTCGTTCGGAGGCAAGCGAATCAAGCTGATTCAGCATCGGGTTGTAGTGGCCAGTGGCGGCAAAATGGTTTGGCGTACCTACGTGAGCGAAGCGAACGTGAACGCGATTGTTGCCGCACAAAACGCTTCGCCCGATGAGTTTGAAGACGGTGGCGAGAAGTGGATCTGTCAAAGGCTCGTTTCCCAGCGGTTCGGCATCACGAAAGGAACCGCTGTGCTTTGGCATCGTTCAGGTTGTCCGGCGCTCGGTGGGCAGAAAGTACGGGCGCGGCGTGGACGGCTGGCGAGTTGGGGAAGCCGGAAGGACGCTTGGTTCTTCCGTGAAAGCGAGTTCAAGGAAATTTTTGCCGCGCGGAACGGTGGGCGCGGGGGTGTCGTGGCTGTTGCGTCACCTTCACCCGTTGAAGCGATTCAACCGACCGGACGCGATGAACCGAGCAACGGCAACGGCAGGCAGGGGACGGGCCAGGGGGGCACGTCGCAACCAGCGGCTGCAGCGGTGACTCACGCAGCGTCCCAAGAGGCCGCGGCGATCGCCGACGCCAAGACGTCGAACTCGCGGTCGGCGAAGGCGCCGGCAAATCCCAACGCCGCGAGGCTGTTCGTCGGCGGTCTCCCAGAGAACCCGGACATCGTGGACTTAGTTGTTCACTTGGACGCGGCGAGGGGGACGGGCAAGAGCAACAACCAAGTAGCGACCGACTTCTACAGCGGGGACAAAGCTAAAGCAAAGGTGGCGCTCGCTCAAATCTGGCGATACAAGCGGAAGGGCCGGATTCTGCTCTGACAGTTTCACGCTGTCTAGCCGCGCTGTCCTCCTAAGATCGGGCGCCAACACTCTGGCCATTTTCTTGGCCACGATTCCCTGGAAAAAAGGGTGCCAACACCCTGTTGGCGCGCCAACACTTGGCGACAACACCCTTGATGCCTACGGGGCTTTTATGTTTTACTCCCGAGCGATGAAAGCGGCTGTCCCGGATGATGGACGCGGAGATGACAGCGCATGAAAAACGCTCGCTTCCCTGGAAAGATTGCGAGCGTTTTTCGAAACCAAAAGGTGATGTATGACAGGATACGCTTTGACTGATCACGGGTCTAGTACCCGGCAACTGTTTTTGTTTGGCGTGGCCGGGGCGAGCCGTCACGAGCGGCGAGCGGTGCCCCCGTCTAACTCCTCGGACACGTCCCGCGCGGCTGCCGATGTCGCCGCCCCGAAGACTCCCTCCCGCCGGCAAATCGCTCTCGCCATCATCGACGGACGTGGCCCCCAAGGCGTTAGCAACGATGAGATCTCATCGGCCACGGGTTGGCCGATCCAAAGCGTTACGCCCATCACCAACGTCCTGGCACGGGACGGGCTGATACGCGACTCCGGGCAGCGTCGCATGACCCGTTGTGCATCACCGGCGAAGGTGTGGGTAAGCGCTGATAACTGAGCAGGGAGGCGACGTGATGGCGGGCAATCAGAAGCTACCATTCGCTGAGGCCGAGGGCACCCGCGATGAGCGGCGTCAGCGTCTGGGACTGGCCCTGATCGCTGTTGACTGCAGCGCTGAGCTATCCCGACTTTGCGAGTACATCTTCAACGTGACCGACAAAGGAAATGGACCGCTGGTCAAGTCACATGAAGAACTGGCAAGCCGTCCATGGCGGATGTGCTGCTCTGTTTCCGGGACGCGAAAGATCATCACCAAGGCGATCAAACTCAAATTGATTCGTAAGACCGAAAACCGCTACGTCACCGAAGGGCAGAGCCCGAACGGATACGAAATCGACTGGCAAGGGATCGAGCGTATCTTGCGAGAGCGAGTGTCCGACCGGCGAGACACGCCGGACACTCACGCCGCGAACACCGATGGCGAACCGGGTGACCTGTTGGGACAGGGGGGTGACCTGTTGGGACAGGGGGGTGACCCGGCGGGACAGGGTGGTGACCCGGCGGGACAGGGGGGTGACCCGGCGGGACACCCCTATAAGGAATACTCTTCCTCTTCTGTCCCTTCTGAAGTCCCTCTTTCTGAAGAGAAGGTCACGCCACCCGACCCTCTCGCAAAGTCGGTGACTATCCCGCCTGCCCTGACTGGCGAACCGTTCTCAATCGCGTGGGCCGAATGGATCAGCTACCGGCGCAAACGTCGGCTGAGCTCCAGCGAACTTACCATGCGTGCCCAACTGGAATCGCTGGTTCCCCTGGGTCCCGTCCAGGCGGCTGAGTGTTTGCGTCTGTCCATCCGCAACGGGTGGCAGGGCATCTTCCCGGAGAGGTTCGACAAGTCGAAACCGAAACAACCGTCCCACGTAGGTGGTGGGCAGAGGTACCAGGAGTAACCGACCATGACAGATGCGGAGTTGGTAGCATCGGTTCAACAGACGCGCCGGCATGCCGGAATCGTGATCTCGGACAGCCCCAAGAAGCTGCCCTTCGAAATCTCCATGCCGCAGTTGACGCCGC
>JAPLNJ010000185.1 GCA_026692885.1 Planctomycetota bacterium
CCGACGTCTACTGCGAGACGCCGGAAATCCGTCTCCCAACTGAGTTTCGGCCTGAATACCTCATCGTTCGAGTAGTAGAGAGCCGCATTATGCGCCGCGTAGTGGTTTGTCGCTCGCGAATGCCAAATGGGCCAGCCGCGATCTCTGTGGAACGTGACACCCATTTCCTTCAAAACGTATGGCGGTGGATGAAGTAACGCACCCATAAGCGGTGCGTAATATGGTTTCGATTCCGTTACCGTCGCGCGGGTGTTCAGCCAAACGAACAGACTATAGGCCGACACCATGATGAGCAGCGTCCGCAGGCTGAACCGCAGCCAGCGGCGATGGGGCTTCGGGGTGGTGGTTGGTGCGGTGGTCATCGTGTGATCTTGCAGTTCGGTAATGCCTTCTGGAGTTCGGCGACCCCGTCGTCGGTGACCTTGGTGCCGTGAACATGCAGAGATTTCAGTTCGCTCAACGTCGCCAACCGCCACAACGCCGTATCCGTGACTCTTGTCCATTGCAGATCCAAAGATTGGAGGTGATTCATGCCTTGCAGAGATGCCAGTCCGTCGTCGGTGACCTGTGTATTGTAGAGATCGAGAGATTCGAGTCGGACCAGCTTGCGGAGGCGGGCCAAACCGGCGTCGGAGACATTCGTGCCGAAGAAACGCAACCTTTGGATATGCGTCAACCCCCCAATTGCATCAAGATCGGCGCCCGAGATCTCCACATAGACCATTTCCAACTCTCTGAGTTGGCCCAACCCCTTCAGGTATTGGGTTTTGGAGTCCGTCATCTGGGTGTAATTGATTCGCAAGCACTGCAAGTGCGTCAGTGCATGGAGATGTTCCAGCCCCAGGGTCGAGTTAGGAGGCGGGCTATAGCCTGGGCGAGGAAAGTTGATGTCGGCACGGATGGCTCTCCTGAAGAGGTCATCGCTCAGGATCGCTGGTAACCATTTTGGCTTCGATGCTTCGTCCCAACCCACGATCCCGCCCAACTCCTCAATTGCGTCCACCGCCTCCCGTTGTTCTCTCGCCTGTTTCAGCTTCCACGCCGCCCACCCGCACGGCACCGAACAAATCAGCACCAGCACCATGAGCGTCCGCAGGCTGAACTGCAGCCAGCGGCGATGGGGCGTCGGGGTGGTGGTCGGTTCGGTGGTCATGGACTTCAGTCTACCGCCCTGCACGGTATCGGCCAACTGCGACCGGAGCGAGGCACCGCGGAGTCTGGCCGGTCGGGAACCGCAACAAGAGGTTCGTACGTCGCGTGAGCCAAGAAATGTCGGTTTCAGCCCCAGCCTGCGCAAACTTCCCATGCTAACACCGGCCAGCCTGCCGAGGCGATGGCTTGGCACGGCCTGACACGGAAGGCGATCGACTGATCGAACCGTTTCTCCCCGGGCAAGCATGCTCACGTCAGATCGCCCGACTTCGCTTCACGTTTCATCAACGCTCCGGCTCTTCGACTGCACTCGCCAGGCTGCGGCTCGGAACCGGCTGACGCTGACGTAACCACCGGCCAGATGCGGCGGTTGAATTGACACGTTCCAAGTGTCGCGGGCACTCAGGCGACGGTACAATGCGGCCAGTCGCTGTGCGTAACCGTCGGATATCGTGATCGGATCAATTCATGGCTGGCCAAACGCGGCAGGACGGACCGCCTGTGGATGCCACGAAATCTCAGCATCGATTTCAGTTCAGCCTGGCGACGTTGCTGATCGCGATGGCGTGGTCTGGGGTCGCGGTGTGGATGAACACAAGGGAACACGTCGAGCGTCTGCACATTCCGGACCACGATGCCCTGAAACTCTGCAATGTCTATCGCGGTTGGCCGTGGGCATATACGCGGGCCGTTGGCGACGTTGGTCTCGGTGGCGACCGTCCCGGGAATGCAGAGAACGTGGGATGGTGGCCCTGGAAGTTGGCAGGCGATGCGGTTGTCGGTGTCCTGTTCGTCGCCATGCTGACGTGGGGATCGAGTCAGCTGCTGCGTCGTGTCGGTGCGAGATTGCGGCGTCGCAAGGCCGTGGAGGAACAGACGTGAGCAGATTGCTTCGCCCCCAGTTCAGCTTGGCGACGCTGCTGATCGCGATGGCGTGGTCCGCGGGTGTGGTCTGGGTCAACGTCACTCCACGCCTTGATTTCAGCTGTTTTTCGAACGTGGAGTACGAAGATAACGGGTTCCCATCGGAGCCTCGGAGTATTCCGGGGGCGGTGGAGTACGGGTGGCCGTGGACCTTTGCATTGTGCTACGGCCTGTTCCACCCGACTGATGAATTGCCTCGACGCCAGATGGGCATGATCGGCGGTTACCGCGAGTTGGCAGGCGACTTCGCCGTTGGTGTACTGCTCGTTTCCGTCTTGACCTGGGGCTCAAGCCACTTGCTGCAACATGTCGAGTCGAGATTGCGACGTCGCTCAGCGTCGAAGTTGGGCGAGCAACCGACGTTGCGTTCGCGGGGCAAGTAGGTGGCTGGCCGGGTGCAACGCCGCCAGTCTTTGCGCCTGTCGCAAACTCTTAATCCGTCGGCCCCGGTGGGCCGCCCTGGCCACGAGGACGTGACTGCCGCCAACGTGGGCGACGCGGTGGCGAGCCCGCGCAAAGACGGCAGTTCCGGCCCGCAGTCTTGCGGGTAATGTCTGGCTCGGTGTAGGCCCAACCGTCTTCAAACACAGAAATGACTGGCGGGTTACCACTTGTGACGGCGGAACGCGGGGCGGAACACTCGCAGTCTGGTTGACTCTGGAATCCCGAGTTCACGCCCGACGTGGTGGCGACAACTCGCACAGAAAAGTTCAGAATGTCGTGGTGAACAGCCCCGGAGCTGGAGCGCGACAACGTCGAACGTCGGCTCCAGACGCCGGGATTGAAGCGGGAGTTGCAGAAGTTCGTCAAGAAGACGACCGCCCCGTACGATTCGCCGCGGCTCGTCGCGTTCTTCGAGACCGTGCCGAAGGCATCCGCCGGCAAGATCAGGCGGCACCGCTTCGCGAACCGGGTGAGATAACGCCGTGGCAGACGCCGCGGGGGTCGGATGGTCTAGGCCGCACCCTGCAGTTGCGGTCCTTCGATACGGGAATGAGACATGAGACGCCTTCAAAGATGCCTCAAGTGGGCCGCTATTGTCGTCACGACCGGGCTGCTATCGCTATTGGTCCTCAATGCCGTCCTCGCGTGGAACGCCGCCAGGCGAATGGATCAGCGTCTGGCCGCCTTGCGCGCTGCCGGTAAACCGGTGACGCTGGCGGATCTGCAACCGCAGCCGGTTCCGGAGAACCGGGACGCCGCGGCGCTCGTCTGCACGATTCGACCACGCCTACAGGCGTGGGAAGACGAGTTCGACCACGCCTTCCCGGACCGAAATGACCGGCCAGAACCGGAATCCGCTCGCGGAGACCGGCTGACCGAGAAACAGGTCCAGACGCTACAGCCCTTGTGGGATCGCTATGCGGACCTTTTGCCAACTCTTCAGCAGGCGGCGTCTTGCCCCGAGTATCGCTCCCAGGTCGATTTCAATACTTCGGCCTTCCGGTTCTTGATGAATAACGACGAGCAGCGTGCGCTGCCGTTTTCGGCGTGCAAGTACCTCGCTCTGCGAATCGATCTCCTCATGCACCAAGGTCGGCGGGACGAATCGCTGCGGACGTGCGTGATCATGTTCCGGCTCGCGATGTTGATCGAACGAGAACCGACCATCGCCTCCTATCACGCGTCGCTGGTCTGGAGACGCCGGGCGGCCTTCCAGGCAAACCGGATTCTACAGGCGGGGTCCGTTTCGTCCGAACTGCGGCAAGAACTGGATAGTGAACTTGCTCGGCACGATACACTCGAAGGCTTCATCGGGGCGCTGCGCAGCGAGCGGGCGCTGGGATTGGACATGTATCAGGCCATGTGTACCGGCGAAGTCGACGACAAAGTCGGAGGTGCTGACCGTTCCATGCTGCAATCCGTCGCCCGATGGATTCTGCCGCTCATCCGCTGGCGGCATAGGAACGCCGCGTGCGATTACCTGGACATGATGGAGCATGTGTTGGCGTTTGGCGCCGTGCCCTGCTACGAGGTTCGCAGCCAAGCACGCCCAAGCCGGAACTGGTACAAGGAATCCGACGACCTGACGTCCCAGACCGTCTTCGAGGTTTACGTTGCCCGCAAACTTCTGGATGTGACTCGTGCGGAGATGCGTTGTCTACGTGTGTTGAACGCCCTGCAACGCCGGCCCGCCGAGGCGGGCGCCGAGACGGCCAGTCTGGCGGAGTTGGATCTGCCTGCCGACGCCACCGTGGACCCCTTCAGCGGCAATCCCCTGCTCGTGAAGAAGACAAATCACGGTTGGACCATCTACTCTGTTGGCCCTGACCTAGAGGACGACGGCGGCGAGATCGTGAGTTCGGCCGTTCCACGCGATTGCGGCTTCGGTCCGCCTGGCGACGAGTCGCGATCCGGCGAGTCTCCGCCGTCTTCAGCCACGTTGTCCTCCCCAGTTGGCTCTCGGCATTGAGGACCTGAACGCCTCCGCTCGTCTGTGATTGGCGGGCCATCACCAGCCAAATCGTGGCGAAGCGGCCACAGCTCGCCCCCGTGCCGACGTCGCGACGCCGTGGATACCTGGCACCAAGGACACGAATTGAGCCCGTGAACGCGACACGAGCGAACGTGGGCGACGTGGGCGAGCGTTGTGGCGATGGTGGCCCGCATCTACCGGACCGCAGCTCTTCGCAATCCTCATTACTTGGCGTAACCCGAACTGTGGACGCCACCGAACGCCCCCATGCCGCCGAGGGCAGCGCCATCGCGGGGCGCGGCGGAGAACGACACAACCCGCTTGGATTCGCGTTTCGTGACCACAAGTCCGCTTTGGGTTGAGCTTGTCTTTTCGACGGTGGCTTCCAGGAGGTTTCGCAGGAAGTCCTGCGCGTCGGCCTGCGTACAGACCTTTTTCGCCTCCGACTGGCGGACTGTCGTAGCGGCGTCCAACGCATGACTTTTCAGCAGCTTCGGCCAGAGCTTACGGAACAGCGGCGTGGACTGAAACACATCGGCCGCCTCCACCTTTCCGTTGATCGCGACAACTGCACCGACGACCCTGGGGCAATTGGTTATCGAGGTCTCCAACGCGTCGACGTAGCCCTGGATCTGTTTGCGCACTTGCGGGCTGGTGTAATTCGCCGAGAACGTGTCACTGCGCGTGGTGGCGCCCGAGGCGGCATTCGCTTCGCCCACCTGGGTCCAGACTTCGCTCTGAGTCCGGCTGTCCTGAACAGCCAAGCGTCCCTTCCTGTGCAAGCTCCCCGCCGGGGCCACGAACTTACCAAGCTGGGCTTCGGTCGCCTTGCGCTGGAGTTCCTGCGAGTCCAACGTCTCTCCCGCTGCTTCCGCCAGGCTCGCGACTTCGGCTGCAGTGTCGCGGGAACTGCGGGAGGCCCAGCGACCGTGCTCAACGCAGTAGACCTTGATCGGAGTCGGGGTGCCATCGGGCGGAATAATGGCTTCCTCGCCGACGGCACGATCTTGCTGGCCGCCGTAGATCACTTCCCCGGGCATCAGGTACACCGGTTTTTTTGCATGGTTCACGACGATCAATCGATTGACATCGCCGCTGCTCCGCCCGACTTGATACGATGTGGGGGCCGGAGGGCGGCGCGACCCTGATGGGATTTGAATCGGGTCTGCCGCCAGGTCGCTGTCGTTAGCTCTGGAGCGTGGTGTGCGGGATCTCTGAGCCGCTGGTCGGCGCGACGCCGGTGGCGTGTGATTGGCATCGTCCACTTCGGATACCTGTACGTTGCCCTCCCTCAGCCCTTCGTCGAGCGTTAGGTAGGGATCTTCGTCGCGCGACACCTTCGATAAGACGGGGAAGACTGTCAAGTTTCGGTGACTTTCCGGTTCGCCGATGCTGAGATCACTCGACTGGGCGACGGCGGCCGGCGGTGCGATTGCCATCCAGCAAGTCGAAAGCATGATCGCGAGAATGATGCGTTGCATTGATGCCTCCTCTGACGAGTTCCGCGGCGAAAGCGTATGGTCGCCTCGCCGTGCCGGAATCGGTATGACCAGTGCCCCTCTACCCGGATCGTACGGAGTCCGAGGAAGTCTTACAAGAAATTCAGGATCAGGGATCAGGAGGTCGAATCCCA
>JAPLNJ010000186.1 GCA_026692885.1 Planctomycetota bacterium
GGTCGGATAGGGGGCTCCGGGTTAGGCACAGGGCGGGAACACTCCCACCGACTTACGTCGGGAGCTTCTCCGGGCCGATCACGACACTGCCAGCATCTCGCAACGTTATGATCAAGGCCCGCTCGAACAAATCCGCGCGCTTGCCACAGTCAATTCCGGTTCCTGGTGTGACCCCCACGAAATCCCGCTGGAAGGGCTGTAGCAACGCGGGCCGCAATAGCTTCGTGACGTCGCTCCGCGACTAATTCTCGGCCGCTTATGGCTTCGCCCGAATCCAAAGCAGGACGCAATTTCGGCCCGTGATGCCAATTGACAGCAACTGGCAGGAACCGAAAATGATGACCGTTTTCGTGCCGCGATCGTTCCCCCGCCAACGAGCGAGAAATTGGCTCTGCCAGCCGACAGAAGCAGTCGCGGCGGCGGTTAGGATTTCTGGTCAATTTGAGGACCGTGCAGGAGGACCGAATGACAGATGCCGAGAAACCCCGCGAAGGGGAACTGATCCTGTATCAAACCCAGGAGGGGACTGTCAGGATCGAGGTGTTCTACGAGTCCGATACCTTTTGGCTCAACCAGAAGAAGATCGCCGAGCTTTTCGGGGTGGATATCCGCACCATCAGCGAGCATTTTTGTAACATCTTTGCCAGTGGGGAGTTAGACGAGCAGTCAGTTCTCCGGAAAATCCGGACAACTGCCGCGGACGGCAAGAGCTACTTGGTCAACTTCTATAACCTGGACGCCATCATTTCGGTGGGATACCGGGTGAACAGCACCCAGGCTACCCAATTCCGTATCTGGGCGACCCAGACGCTCCGGGAGTTCGTTGTCAAGGGGTTTGTGCTCGACGACGAACGGCTGAAGCTGAACAAGCGTTTTGGCAAGGACTACTTCGACGAACTCCTGGAACGCATCCGCGAGATACGGGCCAGCGAACGCCGCTTCTACTTGAAGATCACCGACATCTACGAGCAGTGCAGCATCGACTACGACAAGCACGCGGAAATCAGCAAGGCATTCTTCAAGACCGTCCAGAACAAACTGCACTGGGCGGTCACCGGCAAAACCGCCGCCGAGATTATCGCGGAACGTGCCGACGCGAAGAAACCGTCGATGGGTTTGACCGCCTGGAAAAACTCGCCCCATGGTAAGATCGTCTCCGCCGAAGTGGCCAAACGATTGGCCGAAGAGCAATATGCGGCCTTTCGCGTCCAGCAAGATCGCAGCTTCGAGAGCGATTTCGAGAAGGAGATCAAGCGAATCGAAGGGCACCAGAATCCGAAAGAAGTGTCGGAATGAAACGGCAATTCCATGGTCACCGAAGCGACCGCCTTGCCCGTCCGGTGGTTCAGCCGTCGCTACGCGACGAAGGCAGATCGGCGGAAATCCCTCCGTGGGTTGAAACCCACGCGCGAGTTGAGCAGGACGGACGACGACAGCGACGGAGCAGCGGGGCAATTACTTCGCCCAAGCCCGGAAGGCACCCGCCTCTACGCACGGGTGAGCATCAACTGGCAAGAAAACCGGCTGGAAATTCATGAGGCCCGCCCCTTCGTGTACCACGGGCGGACATCCGCAAACTTGGAGGATATTGCCCGCCACCGTGCATCGTGCGTCAATCAGACATCCGTGCGAAAACAGACCCGAACGGCAAATTAGCGTTGCTCAAATCGAAGCGTTGCCGGTTGGCCAACCGCGGCCTTGATCATAAGGTGGCGCAAAACGCTAGTAGCGGATCATCGTACCCCGACGCGTCAGCGAGGAAACGCCGCTCTTCCTCGCTTACGCGTCGGGTTACGATGCGCAACCTTATGATCAAGGCCGCCAACCGCCGAAGCGATACTGCCCATCGACTCCATCTTGCCAGCTCGTGGCGATCCGTCGCGCATCGCATATCTTCTCAGACCGAGACGTGCGGTCAGAGCGGGTGGGACGGAATTCAGATCGAAGAATGGGCCTTCACCACACTGCTGTGCACATCTTTGCAGCCAGCCAAAGGCTGGAAATACAAGCACGACGCGCAAGCGAGTGGGTCCGCGGTGGACTGGCAAGTGAAATCCAGACCCACTCGCTTGCGCGTCGTGCTTGTAAAATACCGGCCTCTACGGCTGGTACGGTCGCCGATTAAATCGACAGGCCGCTCGTCTGGATGGTGCAGGAGATTGGTGAGCTAAGTGCGCGTCAGCGATGGTCTGCTCGACCCCCACGAGTTCGTCTCGTGGGTGAAGAAGATTGTCGGGCTACGTGGCTCCTGCGTCGGGTAGCCTGAGAACAAGAGCAGCGCCACCGAATGGAACCTGGAATGCACCCGTCGCCCACGGGGCAGACCCAAGACGGGTTCGTGCCCGCTTTTCCTTCACTTAACCGTGACGCTCACTCTCCGGCTCGTGGACAATTGCTTGACTAGCCAAACGGGAAAGTTCGAGAAGGACGTTTTTCAGCCGCAACTTGTCCCGTTCGTATTCGGCCAGAGCTAGTTCGAGATCGTGACTGTCGCGTGTGGTCATGGGGCCATTCACGTCTTCTGCGTCATCGACCGGGGCTTAGAAAATAGGAGAGACGTCCCTCGGTCAGCCAATGGCGGTTTGGCTGTCCGGGGAGCGAAAGCGTCCACTCGACCCGCGCCGGGGACGTGATTTCCGCGACGACGTAAAACGACTCTCCTTGCCATTCCAGGTAGACTTCGCCGACGATGCCCGGAACGGCTCGCGACGGGGGGAGTGCTTGACAATAATCACGCATTTGCTCCACCCAATCCACGGCCCAATCCACGGTTTCACGCGGCGGTGCCTCCGCCCCCTGGCCGTCCCAGTCCTCCGTCAGCATGCCAATCCGCTGGAGTTCCTCGATCACACGCTGCCAATCCGCCGGTGTGGACAGGGACGATATCGGCGATTCGGCTCCCGCGCTGCCACCGTTGGGAATGAGCGGGGAGACGAGTTGCAGGTCGGCACCGGAATAAAGAGATGTGCCCATGACGAAAATCCCCGTAGAAGTCAGGAAGGCCGAAGCAGCCTCATTCTAGCTCGGACAGTGTTCCGTTGCCAACCGGTACAAACTTCACGCCCCGCCCCCGGCTCCGTTCCGTCGCCCCGCCGTTCCGTCGCCCCGCCGTTCGCAATAGACTGCCGGCCTGGGGGAAAACCGGCATCCGGAACGACTGGGAAGGACAGTTGATACGGAAAGGCGGAAAGGGACCATCCATATTTCTTCTCGGCCAGTGTCGCCGATCACGCTGGGACTCACGAATTCGACGGTCTGAGTTCACTTTGACGAGCCCCTCCAGCTGGCCTGGATGGTCAAGGAGATTGGCGAGCTAAGTGCGAGTCAGCGATGATCTACGCGACCCCCACGAGCTTGCCTCGCGGGTGAAGAAGATTGTCGGGCTACGTGGCTCCTGCGTCGTGTAGCCTGAGAATCTCGTTCACCATCCAGACGAGCTGGAGGGGGTCCCACGAGTTCCCTGTTCACCGTGACTAGCCTGCCAATCTCGTTCACCATCCGCGCAAGGCGGATGGGGTCTGAATCATCGAGATAGACCGCGGTGGCGGCAACCCACGCGCGAGTTGAGCAGGACGGACGACGACAGCGACGGAGCCGTGGGGCAATTGCTTCACCCAAGCCCGGAAGGCATCTGCCACTCCGCACAGGCAAGCATCAACGGGCAAGCAAACCGGCTGGAAATTCATGAGGCCCCCCTTCGTCTACCAGGGGCTGAAATCCGCAAAGTTGGAGGATATTGTCCGCCACCGTGCATCGTGCGCCAATCAGGCGTTTGTGCGAAAACAGACCCGAACGGCAAATTAGCGTTGCTCAAATCGAAGCGTTGCCGGCTGGCCAACCGCCGAAGCGATACTGCCTATCGACCCCATCTTGCCAAAGTGTGGCGACCCGTCGCGTATCGCATATCTTCTCAGACCGAGACGTGCAGCCAGATCGCGTGGGATGGAACTCAGATCGAAGAAGGGGCCTTCACCCCACTGCTGTGCACATCTTTTCAGCCAGTCAAAGGCTGGAAATACAAGCACGACGCGTAAGCGAGTGGGTCCGAGGTGGACTGGCAAGTGAAATCCAGACCCACTCGCTTGCGCGTCGTGCTTGTATTTCCAGCCTCTGGCTGGCTGCAAAGATGTTCACAGCAGTGGGCCCAGCTCCTCACCCCAGCCCTCACCCCAGAGTACCGGGGCGACAGGCCGATCGGGACGGTCTTGGAAGACCATCGTACATTAAATTGGGTACGTTATTTCCTGCCGCTCGCCTAACACCGCGAAATGCCGTCACTGCGAGCTGGTCCCGTCCGAGAAGCTCCCGACGTAAGTCGGTGGGAGTGTTCCCGCCCTGTGCCTAACCCAGAGCCCATCTCCGACCAGCCGACGAGTCGGGAGAACTCGGTGAGGCACCGCGGTGTTAGGAGTTGGCGGGACTGCTCTCACCGACTTACATCGGGAGCTTCTCCAACAGGACCAGCTAGCAGCTCCTGTAGGCCGGA
>JAPLNJ010000187.1 GCA_026692885.1 Planctomycetota bacterium
GGGGCCAACAGCACCACGCCAACAGCTTGCCGGCAGAACAGACGCAGGTCGAACCCCTGTATATCGACAAACACCTGAACGACGTCACCAGCTTCGTATTGGATGACCTGCACGAGTACGAAGTGCGACGCGCGGGCCAACCGGCCGGCCGATTCCGCCTGCACGTGAAGATCGCCGTCGACGGGACCTATTACTTCCAGACCGACCGCGGCAAGCTCTACTTCGGCAAGCACGAAGGCACGTTCTACTTCTACCGCGTCGACGGCGACGACCCTCATTTGCGGCAGCTTCTTCTGGCTCTACCCCGTTTGCCTTTGGCCTACAGCAACCGCCTGGAGTGGCACGATCACGTCCCGCTAAGCGTGGCGACTACGGGTGTCAATCGCATCGCGGCGCGGCTGGTCGCGTTTGTCTGGCCGGGGTTGAATGGGGTTCAAGTGACGCAACGTTTTCAGGCACGAAATTCCATCGTGACTACGGTGGAGTCCCGGGTGCTGGGCCTGCACACGACGGCGGAAGTCGAATTGGACGAGCAATGTGGTTTGGCGGTGGTGAAGGTTGGAGAGTTCGAGTTTAGGAAGACGCACATTACGCATTGGGCGGTGGGGGATTGACGTGGCCAACACCCTGTAGCATGGCTCTCCAGAGCCGTGTCGCACGGCTCTGGAGAGCCATGCTACTTAGGCAAGAACAAGGAGCAGTAAGATGGCGAAAGGGACCATGATCTGTCTCGCCGGTGTGGCGTTGGCCGGAGTGGCAGCTGCCGTGGTGGCGGCTTCGAAAAGTGCCGACCAGACCCGACACGGCGTGCAGCGGTCGGTGGAGTACGAAACCAGCCGCGATTACCCGCAGGCCATTAGCTGCCTGCAGGCAGAACTCGCTAACCATCCCGAACACTACACGCTGAACCTGCGGCTGGGTTGGCTGTCGTATCTGAGCGGCAAGCAGGCGGAAGCCACCCGTTATTATCAGGCGGCCATGCAAGCCGCACCCAAGTCGGTCGAAGCCAGATTGGGATCCCTCTTGCCGCTGTTGGCGGATGCGAAATACCAGGAAGCGGAAGCCAGTGCCGCCAGAATCGTCAAGGACGATGCTGGGAACTACTACGCCAACTTGCGATTGGCCATTGCGCGGCGGCTGCAACGCAAGTTGACCGAGGCTGACGCGGTCGTCCAACGCATGTTGACAACCCATCCCGCCGATGTGCTGTTCCTCGCCGAAGAGGCCGCGCTGCAAGCGGCAGGCCTGCCGAATTCGGCGACGGCTGCCAAAACGCCAGCGAAGAAGGCAGAACGGCTGGAAGCCTTGCGGGTGTCTGTGGAACAGGAGAAGAGTCTGAACTATCGCGAGGCGATCAAGACCATTTTGGCGAAGTACGACGCCAACCCGAACGACTACACCTTCAACCTGCGTTTGGGTTGGCTGAACTACTTGAACGGCGATTATCGGCGATCGGGGGAGTACTACGACACAGCCGTGCGTTTGGCTCCGCAGTCCGTGGAGGCCAAGCTGGGGCGCCTCTTGCCGCTGCTGGCCGGCGCGCAATACAAGGAAGCCGAGTCCATGGCCGACCAAGTGGTTCAGGCGGATCCTGGCAACTACTACGGCAATCTACGGCTGGCCTTTGCCTTGCGGATGCAGGGGAAGTTGATTGCCGCCAATCGCGTCGTCAAGCGGATGCTGGCCGCATATCCGGCGGACATTTCTTGGCTGTCCGAATCCGGGCTGCTGGATGTGGCTCAAAGCCGAAAAGACGTCGCTCGGGAGACGTTCGCCGAGGTCCTTGCGTTAGACCCCACCAACGCCCTGGCCAAGCAGTACGCGGCTCAGCCGTAGCGTCCAGGTCTAATACATCCAAGTCCACATCGCCATGGCGGCCACGCGGTGAGTCTCAACCGCAGTCAAGAGTGCGAGCATGACAATCGCCGCAACCGCCGGGCTTGAGTCTGGACTGCAACCAGTTTCGTCTGCGAAAAAGTATCGCATGCAACTATTCTGCCGATTCCGTGGATTGGGTAAGCTGCTATCTTGTCGATAGAACCCTGACGACTCGACTCGCTCTATTCACCGTACGCACAGGCAGCTAGCAGCGATGACATCTTCTACGAACCACTCACTTCCGGACGCAGCTTCCGGCCTGGCGGATGCGCAGGTCGGCCTTTCGGGGACCGCACTCCGCGAGGTCCATTACACGATCTCACGCGATTTCTTGCCGGTGCTAGAGCACCTCCGCGCGTCGCTACTGGTTTCGACGTACCAAGCCGGCAAGCTGGTCGCAGTGGGTCGGCACGGAGACGAGTTGGTGCTATCGCTGCACAACTTCGAGCGAGCGATGGGCGTCGCCGTGGGCGGTCCTCGCGGCCGCATCGCCGTCGGCGCGCGCGGGCAGATTTGGTTCCTGGACAGTGCCTCGGACCTGGCTTCCCAGCTCGAACCCCGCGGGCGTTACGATGGTTGCTGTCTGACCCGCGGGGCCTTTGTCAGCGGGAACATCCATGGGCATGAGATGGCATGGCAGGGCGACGAGTTGTGGGTGGTGAACACGCTCTTCTCGTGTCTCTCCACGCTGCAGGATGGCTTCAGCTTCGTGCCCCGTTGGCGTCCACGATTCATCAGCGCGTTGGCCGCCGAGGATCGCTGCCATCTGAATGGTCTGGCCCTGCGCGATGGTCGACCGGCGTTCGTCACGGCCATGGCCCAGTCCGACACGCCGGCTGGCTGGCGGCCGACGAAAGCGACCAGCGGCTGCGTGATCGACGTGCCCAGCGGCGAAATCGTAGCCCAGGGCCTGGCCATGCCGCACTCGCCGCGCTGGCACAACCAACGGCTGTGGGTCCTGGATTCCGGCAAGGGACGCCTGGCCGTGGTCGATCTTCCTTCGGGGCGCGTGGAGACCGTCTGCGAGGTGCCCGGTTATACCCGCGGCCTGGCCTTCTGCGGTCAGTTTGCCTTCGTGGGCATGTCGAAGATTCGCGAGACGTCCGTGTTCGGCGGCGTGCCCATCGCCGAGCAGCGCGATGCGCTGAAATGCGGCGTGGCCGTCATCGATCTGACCACGGGACAAGCGGTGGCCTTCATCCAGTTTCAGGCGGGCGTGGACGAAATTTTCGACGTCCAGGTCTGGCCCGGCGTCACAGCTCCCGCACTGTGCGGGCCGTTTCCGGACCTGGACGGGATGCAAGATATCTGGCTCGTGCCGCGCGAGGACCAGGTGGAAGAGCTTGTTCGCCAAAGACGGCCTTGATTCATCCCGCGTAGTTCTCCTGCACGTCGGCGGCGATCACGTCTAAGATCTCTTCCAATCCCGGCACGATCCGCGGCGCAAACGTCTGCCGCTGAGTAACGTTCGCCGACAGTTTCAGCACAGACGCTGCCGTAGACGCACGGTGCAGCGCCCGCGCCAAGGAATCTCGCTCGCCCACGGCGGGGACCGTCGTGGCGACCGCCATCGTGAGCGGGGACGGCGTTGCCGCAGCCAAACTGCCGGGCGAGTACAGGTTCCGAGTGTTCCAGCTCGAGGCCGGCACAATCTGCGACCCGCTGCTGACCGTGTGGAACGTCACGCCCGACGACTCGCCCTCGGCACTGCTCACGGGGTGGTTGTTGATGTAATTGATCGCCGTCAGCACATCCAGGGCGGTCACGGCATCGTCGCCGTTGATGTCCAAGTAGAGCGCGCCTGGCTGCCGAACTTTGGGTAACGCACGGGTGCCGTTCGTGTTGATGTCGTTAATGATGAGTAAGACATCAATGGCGGTGGTTTGTTGGTCACCGTTGACATCCGTCGATCGCGTGGGGTTCTGGAACGGATGGGCGACAGCCAGATTGGTGACACTGACGTCGGCCGCATCCAAGCCGTGGTAGTGCGCATCGGTGCTGACGGCCGGGTCGGTGAAGATGATCAGGGCCGTGTCACTGGTCTGTCCGTCGTCCAGTCCGGTCACGGTGACCGTCTGAGGCAACAACGCGTTCCCGGACGTAAATGTAAGCGACGTGGGCGAAACGGTCGCCTCGGCTGCATTGGAGAGCTGCAACGCGATGGTCACGGAGGCTGTCGGGATCGTGTTCAAGGCCACGGTGAAGGTCGCCTTACCGCCAACCTTGGTGGTGGTTAGCCCCGTGGTCGGAGTCACGGTGATGCCGGCGACATCGTTGTCCTGATTCGTGACCGAGACATCCGCCGCGTTCAGCCCGTTGTAGTTGCTGTCGCTGCTGACGGCCGGCGCTGTCACGACCGTGTAGGCCACGTTGCCGTCTACCACCACGTCATCGACCCCCGTGACCGTCACCGTCTGGGCCGCGTTCCAGTTCGCCGTCGTGAAGATCAGGCTGCTCGGCGAAACTGTGCCTTCCGCCGCGTTGCTCGAGGAGAGTCCCAGCGTCACGTTGGCCATCGGTTGCGAGGTGAGCTTGACCGTGAACGCGGCCGTCCCGCCCGCTTCCGTCGTCACCAGTCCGCTGGTCGGAGTCACGGTGACGCCGGCCGTGTCGTTGTCTTGATTCGTGACCGACACATCCGCCGCGTTCAGCCCGTTGTAATTGCTGTCGCTGCTGACGGCCGACGCCGTGACGATGGTGTATAACACATTCCCGTCCGCGATTGCGTCATCGACGCCCGTGACAGTCACCGTTTGGGCCGTATTCCAGTTCGCTACCGTGAACGTCAGGCTGCTCGGCGAAACCGTGCCTTCCGCCGCGTTGTTCGAGGAGAGTCCCAGCGTCACGTTGGCCATCGGTTGCGAGGTGAGCTTGACCGTGAACGCGGCCGTCCCGCCCGCTTCCGTCGTCACCAGTCCGTTGGTCGGAGTCACGGTGACGCCGGTTGTGTCGTTGTCCTGATTCGTCACCGACACATCCGCCGCGTTTAGACCATTGTAGCTACTGTCGCCGCTCACCGTTGACGCCGTCAAGATTGTGTAGGCCACGTTGCCGTCCATCACCGCGTCATCGACGCCCGTGATCGTCACCGTCTGGGCCGCGTCCCAATTCGCCGGCGTGAACGTCAGGCTGGCCGGCGAAACTGTGCCTTCCGCCGTGTTGTTCGAGGACAGGCCGATGGTCACGTCGGCCTTAGGCTGGAGGTTCAACACAACCGTGAACGTCGCGGTCCCACCCGATTCTGTCGTCACCAGCCCGGTGGTCGGTGTCAGGGTGATCCCAGCCGTGTCGTTATCCTGATTCGTGACCGAGACATCCGCCGCGTTCAGTCCGTTGTACTTGCTGTCGCTGCTGACGGCC
>JAPLNJ010000188.1 GCA_026692885.1 Planctomycetota bacterium
ACCGATTTGTTTCGCCCCTTCAGGGCTACCGGGATAAATCGATACCGTACCCAGGGCGGCGCTCTGCGGCTGTCGCCGCGACGCTCTGCCCTGGGCTGATTTGTTAATGCCCCTTTGGGGCGGAAGAGTTGTGTATAACGACGAGGGCTTGCACGGGGAATACTAACGTTTGTCGCTACACAAAAGCCCTACACCTCACTCCCCCGTTTCGCCCGCGGCGGCTTCGCCGCCGCGGGCGAAACGGGGGAGTGAGGTGACGCGGTGGAGCGTCTCGTGTAGCCGCGAACGTGAGCCTCCACGGGGCAAGCCCGTGGCATCCAATTCACAGAACTATAAGATCTCATTCTTTACGCGAATCGCCCCGAAAACCGTTTGGCGTTAGCCACCGGTTCCTGATCGTCCGAATTGGCCTCCCGTTGAATCGTAAAAGGAGAACTCCATGCATCTGCGAGCTTGGCTGCGGAAGCAGCATCAGCGGTTGGCTAGTCGGTCGGTAGACAAGCGATTTCGTGCCCGTCGCCAGGCGCGGCGAAGATTGGAACTGCTCGAACCGCGGCTGCTTCTGGAAGGCCAAGGATTCGCGGACTTCGGGGATGTGACCCCGGCCTGGTTCGCCACCGTGCCGCAAATCTACACGGGAGCCGACGCCGTCACGGTCAGCAGCCTGACGAGCGGGAACGACAGCAGTCCGCCCGACGTCGGCTGGCCGCGCTGGATCGTGCGGCTGAACGCCGACGAAGTGGGGCAGGCCAGCTCACCACGGGACGCCGAACCACTGCTGAACGACGGGGCGGTCGACTTCCAAGTCATTCGCGGCTTGGGACTCCCCGGCCAAGCGCTCGTCCGGGCCTTCGCCACGGCGGCCGAGTCGCGTGCGGCGTTGGCGGCCAATCCGCACGTGGCCGCGTTCGAAGCCGACGACACGGTCGCCGCGCAAGTCCTACCCAACGATCCCGATTTCTCGTCGATGACCGACTTGCACAACGTGGGGCAATTTGGCTCGACGTCGGACGCGGATATCGACGCGCCGGAAGCCTGGGACCTGAACACGGGCAGCACGAACGTGGTCGTGGGCGTGATCGATTCGGGGATCGACGTGACGCATCCCGACTTGTACTTGAACATCTGGATCAACCAGGGTGAGATCCGGCCGGACATGCGTGCTCGGCTGAAGGATGTCGACAGCGACGGCCGGTTCACGTTCTACGACTTGAATGACTCGGCGAATGCGACCGTGGTGACGGACTTCAACGGGAACGGCTACATCGACGCAGTGGACCTGTTGGCCGATCCGCGCTGGGCCGACGGCTTGGACACAGACAAGAACGGTTTCGTGGACGATTTTTTCGGCTGGAATTTCCGCGTGGCTGCTGACGAGCCGTTCGCTCCGAACGATCCGCGTGATGCACTAGGGCACGGCACGCACGTGGCGGGGACGATCGGAGCCATTGGCAACAACGGCCGCGGTGTGACCGGGATCAATTGGCGGTCCTCGCTGATGAGCCTGAAGTTTCTGGACGACAGCAATCAGGGATTGACTTCGGACGCAATCTCGGCCGTCAACTATGCCACGATGATGCGGAAGGATTTTGGCGCGAACGTGCGTGTGCTCAACGCCAGTTGGGGGCAATCCGGTGGGTCGAATGCGGCGCTGCGTGGGCGGATCGAGGCGGCCGGTCAGGCCGGCATCCTGTTCGTGGCGGCCGCCGGCAACGGCAACATCCTGGGGCAAGGGATCAACCTCGATCGCGAGCCGTTCTACCCGGCCAGCTACGACTTGGACAACATTCTCAGCGTCGCCGCCAGCGGTTCGAACGACGAGTTGGCCCGCTTCAGCAACTATGGTGCCACCTCGGTCGACCTGGCCGCACCGGGGATCGGCGTGCTCAGCACCCTGCCCGGCGGACGTTACGGCACGGCCAACGGCACCAGCATGGCCGCGCCGCACGTCACCGGCACCGCGGCCTTGATCTGGGCCGAGATGCCAGATGCAACGTTGGCCGAAGTGCGGCAAGCGATTCTGGGCGGTGTGGAATCGCTGCCGAAATTGCTGGGCCTGACGGTGTCGGGCGGCCGTCTGAACGCCCTGGAAGCGATGAATTCGAATGCGTTTGCGCCACGGACGAAGTTCGTCAGTGCAGCCAACGTCACGACGGCTGGCGGCGTAGACAATCTGATCACGGTACGGTACACAGACCGGAACGGCATCGACACGACTAGCCTGGACGCTGGCGACCTCGTGGTTACCCGCCAATGGGGGCCTAAAGATTCGTTGCCGGTGACGCTCATTCCCGGCTCCGTGAGCGCTAATGGGGACGGCACCGCCATCACAGCGACGTACCGTCTGGTCGCGCCGGGCGGCAGTTGGGATGTGTTGGACTTCGGCCGCTACGCGATCCGCGTGGTTGACCAGCAAGTGCGAGGGCGTAACGGGTTGTTCGCGCCGGCTGAGTCGATCGGCAAGTTTTCCGTGCGGATTGCGGATTCGTCGGTGTTCTACGTGGACACATTCACCGACGGCGTGGATGCGAACGTGGGAGACGGGATCGCCGCGGATGCGAGCGGCCACGGCACGCTACGGGCGGCCATTCAAGAGGCCAATGCCGTCGCGCCGGCCGTACGCACAATCATTCTGGACAGCGGGATTTACCTGCTGAGCCTCCCGCCCATTCCGGATGCGACCGTTCCGTTCCCGACCCACGTCAAAGGCGGCTCGCCACTAGAGTCGTCGGCTCCCTGGTCGAACGAGACAACCGGCGACCTGGATGTGGTGGGTAATGTCACAATCGTCGGTGACGATGCGCGGACCAGCACAATCGATGCGCGAGGCCTGGATCGCGTATTCAAAGTCTATACGGGCGCCACACTCGTCCTGAGGAGAACGGGGATCACGAGCGGTGCCGCTCCTGCGGGCCAAGATGGTGGCGGGATCCTGACGGCTGGCATGCTAGAACTGGACGCGAGCCTGGTGGCGAAGAACTCGACTTCCGGTGCCGGCGGCGGCATTGCAGTCTGGGGCGGGGAAACCCACATTTCGCAAAGCACGATCTCGGACAACACTGCGACAGGCAACGGCGGTGGGGGACTACTGGTGTGTAATCAGGCGTCCTTAGAGGTCTACGGGAGTACCATTGCACGCAACGTGGCGCTAAGAGGTGGTGGAGGCATTCTGTCGATGTATGGTGGGGCAACCCAGGTCACCAACAGCACGCTTTCCGGGAATGATGCGGGAGACGCACCCGGGGGAGCCGTGGGCATATTTCTGGGCAACAACGCCGACAGTCGTTCGTCGTCGCTGAGCGGGGACGGCCGCTTCGTCGCATTTGAATCTTACGCGTCGAACTTGGTCCCCGGCGACACGAACGGGGCCAGCGATGTGTTTGTCTTCGACCGGGAGAACCAGACCGTCGAACGGGTCAGCGTGGCCGCGAATGGAACCCAAGCTACCGGGTCCAGCCGTGTGCCGTCGCTGAGCGCAGACGGCCGCTTCGTCGCGTTTGAGTCTTCCGCGTCGAACTTTGTGCCCGGCGACACGAACGGGGCCAGCGACGTGTTTGTCTTCGACCGGGAGAACCAGACCGTCGAACGGGTCAGCGTGGCCGCGAATGGAACCCAAGGTAACCTCCACAGCTGGAATCCGTCGTTGAGCGCGGACGGCCGCTTCGTAACGTTCGAATCTTGGGCGTCGAACTTGGTGTCCGGCGACACGAACGGGATGTGGGACATATTCGTCTACGACCGGCAGAATCGGACCATCGAGCGGGTCAGCGTGGCCGGGGGTGGCACCCAAGGTAACAGCGACAGCAATTGGCCGTCCCTGAGCGCCGACGGTCGCTTCGTCGCGTTTGTTTCCACGGCGTCGAATCTCGTGCCCGGCGATTCGAATGGGGCCAGGGATGTGTTTGTCTACGACCGGCAGAATCGGGCCGTCGAACGGGTGGGTGAGTCCCAGTATGCGGCACCATCGCTGAGCGCGGACGGCCGCTTCGTCGCCTTCATTTCGGCAGCGTCGAACTTGGTCCCCGGGGACACGAACGGGGCCAGAGACGTGTTTGTCTACGACCGGCAGAACCGGACCGTCGAACGCGTCAGCTTGGCTGAGAATGGCACGCAAGGCAATTCCGGCAGCTCGGAGTGGAGCGCACCATCACTGAGCGCGGACGGCCGCTTCGTCGCGTTCGTTTCGGCCGCGTCGAACTTGGTGCCCGGCGACACGAACGGGGCTACCGACGTGTTTGTCTGTGACCGGCAGAATCGGACCGTCGCACGGGTCAGCGTGGCTGACGATGGCACGCAAGGTAATTCCAACAGTTGGGAGTTTAGCGCACCATCTCTGAGCGCGGACGGCCGCTTCGTCGCCTTCGTTTCGGCAGCGTCGAACTTGGTGCCCGGCGACACGAACAGGACCTTGGATGGGTTCGTCTATGACCGGCAGAACCAGACCGTCCAGTCCGCAACCGTTCCACCCGTCGGTGACCAGCGACTCTTGGAGAGTGTCACGGTTTCTGATAACAGGGGGTGGAGCGCTATTTCCGGCGCCATGGTGACGCACAATTCGCTCTATGCCCAAAACACGGCCCGAAGCATCGCGAGTGTTGACTTGGCGTTCGGGTCAATCTCAACCGGTCATAATCTGATCGCCTCGGTGGTGGATCCCAGAGTCCAGCTCTTGTCGAGCGATCGGGTGGTTCCCAAGTCAGATTCTTGGCTAGGCCCGCTGCAAGACAACGGAGGATCGACCTGGACCCACGCCATCCTTTCGGATAGCCCGGCCAGGGATGCCGCAGATCCTGCGAACCATCCAGCGACCGATCAGCGTGGCATTGCACGGCCCCAGGATGGTGACGGAACGGGCGGGGCACAACCGGATATCGGCGCCTTCGAAGCCTTTCACGCCGAGATTCGCGGCACCGTATTTGAAGATCTGGACCGCGACGGCCAGCGCGACGCGAACGAAATGGGTCTGGCCGGGCAATTCATGTTTGTCGATCTTAACCACAACGGGATCTACGATATAGGCGAGCCCGCAGCCACGAGCACGGCCGATGATCCGCTCACGCCCACCGTCCAGGAGCAGGGAGCGTTCTCCTTCGCCGCCTTGGCTCCCGGAACCTACTTGACGGGCCCGCGTCCGGCACCGGGATGGTCCCTGACGTTCACGGCCCGTGAACGGGTCAGCGTGGCCGAGGATGGCACCCAAGGTGACAATTGGAGCGACGCACCTTCGCTGAGCGCGGACGGCCGCTTCGTCGCGTTTGAGTCTTACGCGTCGAATTTGGTGCCCGGGGACACGAATGGGACGAGGGACGTGTTCGTCTATGACCGGCAAAACCTGACCGTAGAACGGGTCAGCGTGGGCGAGGATGGCACGCAAGGCAGCAATTCGAGCTCCTCCCCGTCGCTAAGCGCGGACGGCCGCTTCGTCGCGTTTCAATCTCTCGCGTCGAACTTGGTGCCCGGCGACACGAACGGGACCTGGGACGTGTGGGACGTGTTCGTCTTCGACCGGGAGAACCAGACCGTAGAACGGGTCAGCGTGGCCGCGAATGGCACCCAAGCTATCGGGTCCAGTCGTGTGCCGTCGCTGAGCGCAGACGGCCGCTTCGTCGCGTTTCAATCTCTCGCGTCGAACCTGGTGCCCGGCGACACGAACGGGAC
>JAPLNJ010000189.1 GCA_026692885.1 Planctomycetota bacterium
GCCGGAGGACCACGGCTTCGACATCAACAAGGGCGGCTGGGACGCGGGCAGCCCGATGGGCGGCTACTTTTCGCCCTGGCAGAATCCCAACCTGCCCAGCGGTCCGCCGGGCGAATCGCTGACCCAACGTCTGGCTAGCGAGACCATGGCCTTCATCGAGCAGCATCAGGACCAGCCCTTTCTGGCCTACCTGTCGTTCTACGCGGTCCACGGGCCGATCCAGACGACCAAGCCGCTGTGGAGCAAGTATCGGGACAAGGCGTCCAAACTGCCATCCCCGGCGGAACGGTTCCAAATCGACCGGACCCTGCCGGTCCGCCAAGTGCAGGACAACCCGATCTACGCAGGCTTGATTGAGAATATGGACACGGCCGTGGGCCGGGTGTTGCAACGGCTGGACGAACTCGGCTTGACCGACAACACGGTCGTCTGTTTCACCGGAGACAATGGCGGCGTGACCTCGGGCGACAGTTTCAGCTCTTCCCAGTTGCCCTACCGCGGCGGCAAGGGCCGGCAGTGGGAAGGCGGCCTCCGCGTGCCTTTCTACATCAAGGCCCCCGGCGTCACCAAGCCCGGCAGCACCTGCGGCACGCCGGTAATCCACAACGATTTCTATCCCACCATTCTGCAACTGGCCGGTTTGCCGTTGGCGCCGCAACAGCACCTGGATGGCGCCAGTCTGGTGCCGTTGCTGAAGGGCGGTGAACTCGCGCCGCGTCCGCTCTTCTGGCATTATCCCCATTACGGCAATCAAGGCGGCGAACCGTCGTCCATCATTCAGAAGGGCGACTGGAAGCTCATCCACTCTTGGGAAGACAACCGCCACGAACTGTACTATCTGCCCGACGACATCGGGGAACAACGCGATCTCGCTCAGCAGGAAGCGGCACGTACCGCGCAACTTTGGGCGGAACTGCAAGCCTGGCTCAAGGAGACCGGCGCCAAAATCCCGCAGCCCTATCCCGAATACAACGTGGCCTGGGCCGAGCAAAGCCGGCAAGCCGCGCAAGCCCAGAAGGCCCGTCTCGAACAGTCGCACGCCGCCTATCTTGAACCCGGCTGGCAGCCCGATCCCACGTGGTGGAAGAGTCTCGTGCCAAAGGACTGATGCCATGCGACAGAAAGGACCAGGTATGAAGAAGCAAAACTCCAACCGTACGTTCCTGTCGGTCGCGCTCGGGGGGCTGACCGTCGCGCTGGTTGCGCACGGAGGTCTCTGTGCCGAACGGCAAGCGGCCGACGCGATTCTCCAGGCCGCCGGGATCGAAGGCGGCCTCGTCGTCCACCTGGGCTGCGGCGACGGGAAGCTGACGGCGTGCCTGCGGGCCAGCGACCGCTTCCTGGTTCACGGACTCGACACGGACGCCAAGCACGTTGCGGCGGCACGGATACACATCCAGTCGCTAGGGTCGTACGGGCCGATTTCGGTCCAGCAGTGGTCGGGGCAGCGGCTGCCGTATGTGGACAATTTCGTCAATCTGGTCGTGGTTAGTGGTCAGTCGTCAATTGCCAGAGCAGAACTCCTGCGCGTCCTCGTCCCGAACGGCGTCGCGGTCTTCGTCACGGACCACGGGCAACTGACGACGGACAAACTCGTCAAGCCGCGTCCCGCCGACATCGACGACTGGACGCACTACCTGCACGGCCCCGACAACAACGCCGTCGCCCGCGACCGCCGCGTGGACATTCCGCGTTCCATCCAGTGGGTCAGCGAACCGCGCTGGGGCCGCAGCCACGAGGAACTGGCCAGCATGAGTGCCGCGGTCACCGCCGGGGGCCGCCTCTTCTACATCGTGGACGAGGCGCCACTGGCTTCGATCCGGTTCCTGGGCGATTGGAAGCTGGTCGCCCGCGATGCCTTCAACGGCACGCTGCTGTGGAAACGCCCCCTGGGCGCCTGGGTGGATCATCTGCGTCACTTCCGCTCCGGGCCGGCGCACCTGCCGCGCCGCTTGGTGGCCGTGGGCGACCGCGTCTACGTGACGCCGAGCCTGAATGCGCCGGTGGTGGCGCTGGACGCCGCGACCGGCCAGCCCGTGCGCGACTACGCCGGCACCGAGTATACGGAAGAGATCCTCGCCGCCGATGGCACGTTGTATCTCGTCGTGGGCACCTCCGAAGAAGACCGCCGAGGAGGTGGACTCTTCGCGCGCGGCGAGCCAGCGGCAGCCGGTTTCCGGTTCATCACGGCGCTCACCGCCGACACGGGAAAAACCTTGTGGAAGCATGCGTTCGACAAGGACGAAGGCCTCCTGCCGCTGACCTTGGCGGTGAAGGGCTCACGCGTCTACTACCAAAGCACGTCCGGCATCGCCTGTCTCGATGCCCGCTCCGGAGACCAAATCTGGAAGACGGCGCGTCCGACGCCGGCCCGACGCATGTCGTTCTCTGCGCCGACGCTGGTCGCCACCGACGACGCGATCCTCCTGGCCGACATCGAGGTCGGCCAGGCCGCGGACGGCAAGGCGGCCACCGGCTCGGTCGAATGGGGCGTTCACGGCTGGAACGAGCCCGGCTTCCCGCGCCACGGGAAGAGCACGCTGCGCGCTTATGCCGCCACAGACGGAAAGGAATTGTGGTCCGCGCCGTGCCATGAGGGCTACAACTCGCCCGTCGATCTGTTCGTCATCGGCGGGGTGGTTTGGGTGGGCAACGATTTCCGCGGACTCGACCTGAAAACCGGCGAGCCGGGGAAGCAGATCAACACCCAAGGCCCCAAGGTCGGTATGCCTCACCATCGCTGCTACCGCGACAAAGCCTCCGAGCGATTCATCTTCACCGGCAAGTCGGGTATCGAGGTGCTGAGCCTGGACACCGGCTGGTTGAGCAACAACAGTTGGATTCGCGGCACCTGCCAGTATGGCATCATTCCCGCCAACGG
>JAPLNJ010000190.1 GCA_026692885.1 Planctomycetota bacterium
GTGGACGGGGCCGTCCAGGTCCACCACACTGACTTCCCGCCGCTGTTGCCCGCGTGGTTCGGCTCGCCGCTCTCCTTGGTCGCGCCGACGTTCGTGCCCGTGATTGTCACCGACGCGCCGCTGATGCTCGCGCGGTTGGCGAAGTTGTTGTTCCCCGGGCCGCTGGTCTGATTGACATGCAGCGTGATGTTGCCGGAGGTCACGCCGTAGCCATCCACGGCGATCTGATACGTCGTACCCGCCACGGCATTAAAAGTCCCTTGGCTGGTTAAGTTGCCACCGCTATCGTCATCGGAGCCGCCCGAAACTGCCGTCAGGGATGAGACGCTGCTACCGGTGTACACCCCCAAGATCGTGTCGAAATTGCTGCCGATGGTGTCGATTTGAACGCTGCCGGTGGACGGGGCCGTCCACGTCCACCACACCGACTTGCCGCCGGTGATGCCCGCATGGTTGGGTTCGCCGCTCTCCTTGGTCGCGCCGACGTTCGTGCCTGTCGCGGTGGCCGTCGCGCCGATGATTGTCGACCGGTTGGCGAAGTTGTTGTTCCCCGGTTCGCTGACGGTAGCGCGGTAGCCGGAGTCGGCGGCACTGAAGCCGCTGGTCCCGTTGGCATTCTTGGCCTTGATCCAGTACCAGTAAGTCGCGCCCGGGGTGGCCGCGGTGTCGTCGTAGCTCGTTCCGATCACATCCGATGACGTAATCTTGGCCGCCATGCCGCTGTTATTGCTGGTGTTCCGCCAGACCTCGTAGGCGTTTGTGTTCGCCGAAGCCGTCCACGTCACGCACACCTTGTCGGCGTGGCTGCCGTCCGTGGCAGCGACGCCGCCCGGCGCCTGCGGGGCCGTCGCGTCAGGGTAGAGCTGACTTTGCGGCACCACTTCGCGCGTCTGGCTGGCACTCTGCCACTCGAGCTTGGCGATGGCTCCACCGCCGTTTTCGTAGTACTCCATCCGCATGTTGTACTTCTGCCCGGCGACGAGGGCGATCGCGCCGGAATTGACCGTGGATGCGTGGTCCGTCCAGTTATCAATGACCAACTGGTTGTTGATCCACAGCCGGACGCCATCGTCGCTGGTGGTGAAGAACGTGTAGGTCTCGCTGAAGCGCGGCTGGATCTGGCCGCCCCAGCGAGCGCTGAAGGTGTCGGGGCCGATGCTGGTGGAAGGCGAGCCCCCGCCCCAATCGAAGTTGATGGTGGCGTCGGTCCGCGTAATGCTGCCGCCGCTGAAGTCGATGTTGTCGAAGTACGTGGCGAGAACGCCCGCGCCGCCACCAGTTGCTGACGAGACGGTGAAGTTCCACGTTTGCGGCGTCACATTGTTCGACGTGTCTTTGGCGAAAAATGCGGCCGTATAGTTGCCGGGGAGACCGGCGTAGGCAGTGTTGGCAGTGTTGATGCTGTAGGGGGACAGCGATTGGCTGGTGCCGCTGACGTTGTTGGTGGCCACGGTGAGATCGTTGCCCCTGGGCCCGCTGATCCTGACCGTGAGCACGGCCAGCCCGACGTTGTCGGCAACCGAACCGGAGAAACTTAGAGTCTGACCCAGGTTCACTTGAGAACTGGTGCCAGGAGCAACGCCGTTCAGCCGGGGACTCGAGAAGGTCGGCGGCGTCGTGTCGGGCAACGACAGTTCGGGGATTCCTTCAAGAGCCGCGGCGGAAATCAATGTCCTCGAATGTGCGTTGGCTGAAGTGCTGAATTCGAATGTGTAGTCGCCGAGTTCGCCGCTGCCCACATCGTTCGTGCTTGCGAACACGCTGGCATCGATCACCTGAGAGAATTCGTTGAGGAACACCTGGCCCGCGGTAGTGCCGGCGAGCGAACAGGCGTAGAACTCAAACTGCGCGCCGGGTCCCAACAAACCCCGCAATTGCTGCAGTTCCGCTTGATGCGCAACGAGCGACTGCAAATCGAGCGTGGCATTCGCCCCCAACTGCAACGCGCCAGGACGGCCGTGCGTGACGATGGCCACGGCTTCGATGGGCGCGTTGCCGTGCTCGCGGGAAAGGTCGGCCAGCAAATCGACGAACCCGCCAATCGTAATTTTCTCGCCATCATAAAGTACGGGGGTAGCCCCGTCGGTGACCGCTTGCGTGATCTCCCCCGCCCGGGGCAGCATGTCATTGATCAACACCAGCTGCAACCCGTGAGCAGCATCTGCCGCCGTACGGCTGGCCGAGGTGGGGTTGCCAAGCAGTGCGAGATCGGGGTTGAGGTCTGCCAAACCGCCCCCGAACAGGGAATCGACGAAACCGGGAGCGAGAGGGCGCCCCGGCGTTTGCGGATGTTCGGCTTGGCTGGAGCCGGCGACCGCATCTGTGTCCAAACTCATGCCAGGATCACCCAACGACGTTAACCAGGACGTGTCGACAGGCAATCGGGCGTCATACAGTTCGGTAGTCGCCACGCTGACGATTCGGTCGTCGAGGTTCTGCGGCGCCAGTTGCACATCGGCCACGTTTCCCTTGCCGACTAGGTTGTGAGGACTCTCGCCCCCAGGGAAATCCTGAGTGGGCCCCAGGCCAGCAGCCAGCAGCGTACGGTCTTCAAGTGCTTCGAGAAACAAGGTCCGGGCTTTCAGGTAGCGGCGGGCGAGTTTGCCATTACCGTCTCTTTGACCGCGCCGACTTGCATTTCGGGCTTTCTGATGCTGTGGTTGGGCTCCAACTGAGGTTCTGGCAAACATGGCGAACTCCTGTTCGAAGGAAGATTTCATGACGCGGCCGGCGCACGTCGCTCTGGCTTTCAAGAGCAACAGCGAAAAATTGCGACCCCGAGGCGCGCGGAATTTTGAACTTTCCGGTAAATACCGGCAGGCTGGCGAGCGTACCTCGCCCTCCGTAGTCGGCTGGCAGAGCGTCGGGTATATTGGGCAGTTTCGAGAGTTAGCTTCTCATGGGGCGGTCTTTTGCCGACGGTTAACGATGGATGGCAGTGTCCAAGAAATCACGCAACTGCTACGGCAGGCGCAGGAACATCCTGCGGTCCTGAACGATCTGTTCCGGCTGATTCAGGTCAGATTTCGGCAGATTGCCGGTCGGCTGATGAAATACGAGGCGCCGGGTCAGACGCTGCAGGAAACAGTGCTGGTCGACGATGCGTTTCAGCGTCTGCTGGCAGCCGAACGGCCGAATTGGGCGAACCGGGAACAGTTCTTTTGCACCGCGGCCAAGGTCATGCGCCGGCTGCTGGTGGACCACGCCCGCCAGCGTAAAGCCCAGCGTCGCGGAGGCGGCGAAGCGCCTGTGGGCTTCGCTGGCCAGCCGGAACCGCTGGCGCACCGTACGCCGGATCCGCAGCGGTTGCTCGAGCTGACCGAAGTGGTCGAACGGCTCGAACAGACGCATCCCGACGTCTTCGCGGTGTTTAATCTCCACTACTTCATGGGCTACGAACTGAAGGAGATTGCCGAGCAGATCCTGGACATCCCGTATGCGACCGTGAAACGCCGGTGGGCCAAAGCGAAGGCATTTCTCCAGCACGAACTGACTGATCCTTGATGCTTCCTGCTCCCGCGAGTACCCGGCCGAAGAAGAACTCCCTCGCCCCGGTACTCCGAGGAGAGGGGCGGGGTGGGCCGCGCAAAACTGCGTAGTCGGGCGTCAAACGGATGGTCCTGTTTTCGTTCCGCCCCAAACCGGGCTTGTCCCGGTGGAGCGAGGTTTCTGGACTACGCCACGGGTCCGCAACCGCCTCACTTCTTCCGCCGCCTCCCGCCCGCCGCCGAAGGCGGCGGGCGGGAGGCGGCGGAAGACAGCATGGCTGTTGTCTGCCGACGTAGTGTACGAAACCCGATTCCACCGGGGCAAGCCCGGATGGCACGAGGTTAAGCGTAACCTCAGATCCCCACTGGGCTTGCCCCAGTGGACAAGAGGTTTGAAACCAAGGCCGCGTATCGCAACCACACCCCATCCCCTTCGCCGCATTCACCGCCGCCGCCGGCGGCGGTGAATGCGGCGAAGGGGAATAAAGGTGGTGGTGGCCGCTGTAAGTGACCAA
>JAPLNJ010000191.1 GCA_026692885.1 Planctomycetota bacterium
TATTTTGCTTCCTTGGGGCGGGATCACAAGCGGCGGGGCTGCCCAGGCGGCGGGGTAGCAGTTCAGCGAATCTGAGACCCTCACGGCCTTTCCCGTCTCAAAGAATCCGGGCCGCATCAACCTGCAATTGGACCGTTCTGCCTGAGATAACTTTGAGGCGTCAATTCCGCCGCTCTCCGGCACTCCGGTGATACACGGGCCTTCAAATTCCAACTTTCCAGAAACCTGGAGACATGGAAGAGCCCCCCCCCGCCCGATCAAAATCGCATCATCTGCGTCTTTGACCCGGCCTGCTGTTGAGGCCGGACGCCCCTCACCCAATCCGCTGCCAAGCCATCTCGACATACTCTTCGACCCGCTCGATCCCCAGCACCTTCGAAGCTCCGTTGTCCAGTCCAGCCGCCAAGATCCCACCCCCGCCTGCGAATGGGTCCAGTAGCACGCCGCCTTCAGGCAGCAGGTAACGGCACCACCATGCCGCCAGACGGTATGGCGTCGTCGCCGGATGGTCGCCTCGTGCGCCGCTGTTGGAGATCGGCAGCAGGTTGAAGGGCGTCGTTCCGCCACGTTCGGCGGCAACACTTGCCATGGTGCCGTTCCGGCAGGGCCATTCGCCGAGCCCCGCACGAACCTCGTTGCCCCATCCGGCGCAAGCGGCTCTTGGCCTAGCCGTCCTCAGCATCCTCTTCGTCTTCCAGATCCTCGTCCCCTTCATCGTCATGGACGTATTCCGGCGAAAAGCTTGCCTCGTTCGGTTCGGGAACACCGTCAGGGAATTCCATGGCGTGGATCGAGGTGATCGCCCCAGGTGCCGGTCGAGGCAGACGAATACCTCGACGAAGAGTTCACGATAGACATGGAATCGTACCACGCACGGCAGCACATGCACTTGCCATTCGTGTTCCTTGACGGCCCACCGTCCGTAGCCGAGCTATCGCCCACCGACACTTTCCTGTCAGGTTGGCGACCTTCCTCGTGCCCAACCAGGAAAGACGTTGCAGAGTCCCTGCGTACCGGCGAACTAATCGGAGCGGAGCCGAAACAGTGCTACTTCAACGCACGAAGCGTGCTTCGCTCACTCCCGGAATACTCGGACGCCGCCTATGTCGAGGGGTACGTCGTCACCGGCCGAAATGATCTCATGGAGCATGGTTGGTTACTTCGGAACGAGGCCGTCGTTGATCCGACCCTTCCGACCGATGATGTAGTTTACTTTCCCGGCTTGGAGTTCCGTGGAAGGCAGCAAATTCGGGACTTCCTTCGCACCGACCACGGTAGACAATGTAATGGGCACCCATTCCATTGGGCATTTGGAGCTTCTGGCCGCAAAAGCGAAACCTTTCGGGCGGCCTTCGACAAGGCCAGGACACATCAAGCCGAAAAACAAAGCTGCCCGCTAGAGAGAGCTTTGCCCAAAGCCAGAAAGCGAGCCCGGTTGCCCTAATCGGAGAAGTAACCGTGATGCCGCCGCATCCTCGCTGCTGCCCACCGGACTCTATAAGGCATTTGCGTAAAAGTGGCGGGGTGACGCCTCGTAACCTGCTGGTGTTTCCGGTTGGGACGCCCGTTGACCGCCAAAGCCACGCCATACCGCTTGGCCGGACGAACCGGAGCTTGCGTCATGATTCCAGGACCGGTTCGTCGGCCCCAGGCACGAGTCAATGCCTGCTTCCCGCCCCGATTATCAAGACAGTTGCCGTCTAATAGCGGATGATGCGGTGCGCAAATCGGAGAACTACAGCGTTGATCCAAGGAATTTCGACCATGCCAGTGATTACCCCAGACTGTTCAGTATTGTTGGCCCCATACCGGGCTTGGAGTTACAGCAATGGCGCTGGGCGACGACATGGAAACAAAGGTCAGGGACGGCAAGCAGGCATTTCCTTGCGTCACCCAGGGAAGATCCTTTTCCCCCCGGAGAATCCACGGTTCAATTCCCGAAAACGGCGAGTTTAATGCCTACATAACGGCATGAACAATCTGACACGTATCAAGACCGAGGAAGTCCGGCGACTGGCTGGGCTGTTCAATATCGAAGAGGCGGCAGCCCTGCTTGGCCTGGAGCCACGCCGCTTCCGCTACTTGCTGGAGGCTGGTCTGGTCGCTCGGCCCAGCGTGGCAATCGGGAACAAGCCCCGCCGCTATTACGGGACAACGGATCTGATCCGCATCCGAAGAAGGCTTCAAGACTCAGAAGAATGAAACCACAAAAGAGAAATGCCCGGCGCAGAGGGCACTGGCCGGGCAAAGGAATCGGTGACGGTGATGTCAACAACTATAATAGTGCCGGGTAACGCAGAAAATTCGCAGCCGGATGCACTTTTCGAAGAAATCCCACGCACACCCACGCTCCATGAACTCTACCCCGCTGAGGTTGAGTTCTTCAAGCAGCGATTTGTCTGGTCATCCCAGACCAAGGGCTTCTACACCCGCAACCGTTATGAACCAGCTTATGACGAGTTCGGCAAGAGACTCCCCAAGTGGCGACCGTTCAAGTCGAAGGGACGCTGGCAGCACCTATACCCGGAACTCGTCGATTCCCTGGTCGAGAAGCACCTTGACTTTGAACGATTTTGCAGGTCGAGCAAGATCCGTGATCGGCTGGAACCCAGGACGGAGGAAACCGCCTTCTGGCTGGGCATGATGGCGGGCACGAAAACCTATGCCGACTGCATCGACCTGGATTCACACGATGTCATCGGTTGGAATCCCGTCCCGACCCGCTGGCACCCTGGCTGCCATGTACGATCTGTTCCTGCGGCACGGGCTCAGCCTACAGCGGACCCGCATGACCCAGGCCGACAAAACCTCCCTTGTTGAAAGTTGCCAGCAAGTTGTCGAAACGATCAAAGCGTGGTGTCATGACGGTTGTCCCCTGGACTGGGACTTGATCAACCAAGCGGCAGGCCAGCCAAGAGTCGAGGACCGTGGCGACAATGGTGACGAGGAAACTGAACCGCCCGTGCCCGTAGCTCAGCCGATTTCCGAAAAGTGCTACCCGCAAATAGAACTCCGGGTCCCCGTAGTTGAGCCGATTCCTGAAACTGCTTGCCCACAACAAGAAGATTACCCGAAATGCTTCTACCGGGCAGACATTCAAACTATTGCGGGTAGCAGTCAGTGGGTCCAGTACGTAAAGTTTCTGATCGAAAACGGTTTCCCAACCGAGGACAAGTTCTGCGAAATAGTTTCCACGCTGGCCTTGTGGTTCGGATTCGTGGAGTTCTTTGGTGAGAACCGCCAACGAACCAAGGACATTTTGCGGACCTACGTCCTCAGTCGCCACAATAACAAAGTCACAAGGCTAATAACTGGCGAAACCCAGGAAGTATTGGAGCAGATCAACAGGATTGTTGATAACGTACTGGACAATGAACAGGTCGAAGGAAAAGAACTGTTTGCCAGAATAAGGCAAAAGCAGAGTACCGGTCAGTACAAGCAATTGTACCACTTTGCACCACAAATTGATGCAGACTACTCTTCTTCCTATACCCCCAACAACCAACCGTTACACTTAATATGTGGGGGCCTAATTGAGGAGGAGATTGAGGCTGAAACAGCCCGTGATAATGACACTCGCTGGCACTATGAACCAGACTTGACGCCCCTTCCAGATGACGTTATTAGCCGTATCAGAACTGCCTTTAAGATAGAAAAACGACAACTGCGTAAGGACACGACTACCGGCCGCTATCCAAATCTGTGATTGAAGCCATGTGGAAACAAAGAGGCGGTGAGGAGGACGTGGGGGCGTGACGTGATTTGCAGCATTTACTACAAGAAAACGTATTGCGGACAGAATAGCCAACATATATTCATCAATTTCCTTTGATGAAAGTTACGGTCCAGAATTTACGACTAAAAGATGCGAAGTCGTCAAACACGCCAGTCGCCAATTTGCGTCTCAAAGAACTGTCTGCCCGAATTTAGAACGCAAAACTCCGAAGCGTTGCCTAACGGGTTTCAGAGCGGCCAGATGTTAGCATCTATTTCACGGGCACGTTTTGCTCGAAACTCTGATTCGTCGCCGCAATGTTCACGCTGTATATTGCGACGACAGCGAAATAGAACCATATTTACTATTGAAAACGCATGAGTTTCTTGCCGAATCAGTAATTGACACAATTATGAGTAATATGGGCCGTAATATATTCATCATTTCCGTACTGAAAGTCTCGGTCTTGAATTTACTACGCAAACCCTGGATTAGATGTGGCTCCGTATATGGCATTGCGTGAAGGACTTTCAAATTGGAAAAGACTTGACACGAATCCACAGACCTGATAACTTACGCATTACACAGAAATTACTGAGATCTACTTCGACTACTAAGATTTACTACGACTACTTCTTTACTGGCACGCCAACTAAACCACTGACTGTGGTTTGACCGGCGTCTTGCCGACCGCCGCTTGTTGCGTTGGTTGGCGTCTTTGAGCCAAAGTCCCGCTTTCAATAGCGATTGCAGGCTGCGCCTGTTATCAACCAAGGCATGGGACGAAAACCCACTCTGTCATGAAAAGGAAGACAATATGAGTACAAGATGCAACGTTACTCTCTATGAACGATTCAGGGATGAATGGAAGGAGGGACCGATTCTCTACCACCATTGCGACGGCTTCCCAGATGCTATGTTGCCAAAGTTAAGGTCTATGCTGGAGCAGGCGATAGCCGCCCGGCCGAAGTCATGACGGCACCGCCCAGCGGGATCGGGCCATGCTTCCGCAGTTCCTTGAACGGGCCGGTGCCGCCACGTTGCTTGATCGCCCCGGACACGCCCTGCGGCAGCAGCAGCCACCACGGGATGATATTCCGGTTCCAGGCGTTGACGATCACGTCAACGTCCTGGTTGAGCAGATTGCCTTCGATGACGGTGACAGTCATGGTGCTGCTCAGGACCAGTTGTGGAGCCAGTAGCAGTAGTCAGCGACGGCCTGCCGGTTGGGCTTGGCATCCTCCAATTCGCCCAACGGCAATGTGACAACGTGGCCCTCCATCCGAGCCTCGCAAAGTAGGCCGGACACTTCGTCGATCTGGGGATCTTCGTCTGGGTCACCCAGGCCAATGACCTTGACTTTTTCCGGGTGGCCGTATTCAGCACCGTGTTCAGCCGCAAACGGGAAGGCAAGATCCTTCGACAGGTACTTGTGGTAGGTCTTCAGCGTGCCGTCATCCACGTTGGGCAAAGGGTCATTGCTGGTCAACCCGAAGACCATTCTCACCCGGTCGTCCTGGTCCTTGGGCGACAATGGCTTGGCCGTGATCTCCGTTGGGTGCTCAATTCTGAGCGGCCCGCCCGTGTCGGGCTCCAAGTCGTCGTCGCCCAGCCAGTAGTCTTCGAGGACCATGCCGTCTCGCTCGCATCTCTTCTTGAAAACTGGATGGATAGCGGCCAGCGTCTCCTGGCTCCAGCGGACGGTGTACATGCCACTCTTGTGGATTTCGGAGATGGCCCCGGCCCAGCCGCCAAGTGGCATGTCCGGGTAATCCACATCCGTGACGCCGTGTTTGACTCGCACGTTGTCGCCGACCTTGAACTTGGTGACGACCGGCTTCTTTTTTCCTTTGGGCATGGGGTTCCTCCGTAAAAATCAGGGCTGCTGCAACATCAATTCCTCGATGACCGCAGCGATCTTCTTCGGGTCCATTTTCCGAACGAGGTAGGTGTGGTCCTTGTCGGGTGTGGTCCGCCATGCGTCGGAGCCGTCATCGTTGACGTGGAGATAGCCCTCCGTCACCACGTCCCAGTAGTCAGCCAGCCCACCGTCCAAGCCCCGCACAGCGTACAAGACCGCTGTCTGATCCCAGCTTTGGCGGTCGTTCAGGCCGTTGTATAACTCGTAGGCCCGCCGCACAGGCGTTCCTTCCGGTGCCTTTCGCAGCCCGGCCCCGGTCATGATCTCTTGGCCGATTTCCCAACCGCTGAACACAATCGGTGTCGGCCAGTGTTCAATGGCGTAGGCTGCGGCTGGCCCATCGTTGATGAAATTGGCCTCCCGACCTTCGGGAAACTTGCCGCCCATGCAGACCCACACCCGGACCTTGGATTTGACCAGTTCCTCGCCGCCAAGGTTGCTGTGCTCATCCGGCCCGGTCTTCAGGAGGTTTCGAAAGTTCGTCAACTGCCCCACACTCACCATGACCACGCTTCGGTCGGGTTGTTTGGCAAGTACCTTCCGGTAAATCAAGGCGGCGTCGGAAGCATCCTCAGCCGCCTTCAGAGCGTGGGGGAATTCCTGGGCGATCCCTTGAGCATATTTTGATGCTCGGTTATGCGCCGGACCTTTGACGACACCCAAAGGGATGTCCGGGTGGCGGAAGTAGGTGTTCATGGCGTCCAGGCAGAGCGGAGACCAAGGATTCTTGACACAAACCCCCATCGCCACGATCTTCACTTCGCCTTGATCGGCCAGGGCGTGGAGGACCGCAGCCGTGCCGACATCATCTACGTCGCCCATCATGTCGGTGTCGAAGATCAGGCGAACTGGTTGGGGCTTGTTGGCGTGGGTGGCGGCTGTTGTGGACGTTACGCCCTTCACCGCCGCCCACGCAATTTCCT
>JAPLNJ010000192.1 GCA_026692885.1 Planctomycetota bacterium
CCTGAAAGCAGGAATGACGACTTCCGACAACGACAGCCCGCCGTGGGAATAACGGACGCTCGTTCCGACGCCCTGTCGGCGCAGCCACTGTCGGCCCACGCACAGATAGTGCAGATCCTTGCCAGCCACAACGCTCACGCAGGAAGTCAGGCCGACCGGCCGGAAGCCCTTGGCGTACCGGAAGAAAACGGACTCTGAAACGGTAACCTCATGAGTGGCCGCATCCGCGTCGCCAACCACCACCGCGGTGTCGGATGGAAGTTCCACGAATCCATGATCGGACGTCGCCAAGACGAAATCGCCAGGCCTGACGCGCCGCAACAGGTCATCCAGCACACCTCGGATGCCCGTCAGCGGATCACCGACAATCTCCTGACGGATCTTGTTGTTGAAGGACGCCAGATCCCCGCGATACTCGTGACATTCGTCCGAAATCGGGTAGATCAGCACATTCACGGGTTTCACGGCCTTGTCCGTGAATCCGAGCACCGCCCTGGCTTTCGTTGTGTCGGCGTCGCTGAGCAGACGCAGCTTCTCCTTCACCTCGTGTGCCGCCAGGCCGATGTTCTTGGCGAACAAGGACGATTCGGAATGGGATTTCCCCGTGGCCCACGCCGATGGCGGAGCCCCAGCGAGCAAACCAGCGCGAGCGAACTGCGTATAGCTGGGCAGGACGCAGAATCGCGGCTGGCCGGAGATCGTGAAGTGTTCACCCAAGACGGGCTGAACGACGGCTTCCCACGTATCGTACCGCATCCCGTCGAAAATCAGCACCCAAATGCGCCGGTCAGAATCGCCGGTCAAAATCGGCGTCAGCTCATCCTGCAATTCGCCATTCAGGAATCCGACGACGCTTCTGGCCCCGTTGGCAAACGCCGCCGGGTCGGCCTCAACGAACTTCGCCAGGCGCAGATCGAGGACATCCAGCCGCTGGCGGATCCTGTGGCCCAAAGAGCCAGGGGCCGGCGCCAATTCATCGCCTGAGCCGAACAGGTGGGCCTGTCCCGCTGTACTCAGTTCATCATCTTCGCAGGCATGCAGGTCATGCAGGGCGCGGGCCGCTTCGAGTTCGAGCCGGTGGTGGCCGGAACCCACGTACCAGTCCAAGAGTTCGTCGGCGTGCGCGAAGGCCGGGATCGTAGCAGCGAGTCGACTCTCGATCGACTTGATACCTCCGGCAAGCCTCACCGCTGCGCGGCACTGCCGCCGAAGTCCGACGTCCTCACCGAAGGCGGATTTTACGGCCGCGTGCGAGTCCAGCCCTGCAGCCCAGGCCAAGTCGCCATCACCTGTCTGGACGAACAACCTCAGCAAACCCCTCCGGAGATATGGCAACAACATCGCTGGTGAGGTCAGAATCCCGATCGTCTTGGCGCTGGTTTCAGCGGGCAGCAGACTGGCCAGCCGCTCGGATCGCTTGGGCGTGAGGAACGCCTCGGCACGCTGCTCCACAAGCCTCCAGGGGCCGGCATCGGACCTCAGCCGAGCGATCACATCGGTGGCGTCCGATTCGAGTTTGTCCAGCGGCATTTCGAGGGGAAAGATCTGCAGCCCAATCAATTGAATCACGGGATTTTGCAGCTTCGAGTCCAGGGCGAAAGCCCTGACCAAGAGATAGGCTGCAACCTGCTCCGGCGCAGCCTCGAACCAGAAGAAGTGATCCTTCGCCTGGGGACGCAGAGCCCCCTGGAGCATCTGACGGATGATCGGCAGGTCATCGGAGTCACCAGGCACCGAGAGCAGAACGCGCAGCCCATGCGTTACGGCGGCGGCTGGATCCGTCTCATCGGGCCAGAGATCTGCCAGCACCCACGCCGGATGTCGGCACAGAAGCACGAGCGCCGCGACCTGACCGCAACCCCAGTCGTCCGGGCGTCCCCACCGTTCGACGATTTTGCCTGCCGCCTTGGGCACCGCCTCGATCCGTTCGAACAGCGCATCCGCGAACCGGCGAAGCTCGGCCTCCGGGAAATTGATTTTGGGGCAAAGCCGCCGGAAGACCGCCGGGATAGAAAGGTCGAGCGGCGGGCCACCCTCGTTGCCCGCCAGAATGTCGGTCACGTAGGACACGTCGATCCGGCTACCCGCTGCGGTGCCCCGCGCCAGCACGACCAACACATGTTTTTCGTCGCGGGCTTGCCGGTAGGCCAGGCGGAACGCCAAATCGTCGCCTCGGAACACGACCAAACGCCAAGTGCGGCCGGTCTTGTCGGCGAGCACCGCTTTGCCTAATGTCCCAGCGTCCGCGAGCAGTCGGTCCACGTCGACCACGACGGCCATGCGGGCATCCGCGGATCGCGTGCTGAGCCACTCGAAGAAGATGTCCACCGGACCAAGCGTCATGTCACGTCCTCCAGATCAAACAGGGTGGGGCCCCGTTTCTTCCCCGCGTCGGCCTGGCGGCGTTTGTCGTCGTCTCGCACTTCCTGCGAGATGCGTTTCGAGGCGGCGGCAGCCTGCTTTTGGGCGCGGGTAAAGTCGCCAGCCGGCACCTTTTCCGTCAGAATGGTCTGAAACAGCCGAGCGATCAGCCGGAATCCCTCACCACAATCGAAGCCCCGCATGGCCGGCGTGCTTTGGGTATCACCATCCTCCACCTCGCGGCAGGTCTTGAACAGCACGTCGATCCAGTCGCACCGTTCGGCGTCCGTGGTTTCTCGGCGCAGCGATCCGGCGATGAACCGCTCGGCATCGTGCAGGGTGCGGATCGAACGGTCGTCGTTCATCCGTTCCCGTTCTTCGTCGGTCGGCTCGCGCCAACGATTCGTATCCTGGTCCCGCCAGAAATTCTCGGCCAGGAGATCTTCCAGGGACATCGTCTGAGAAACAGCGGACGGTAGCAGGCCCGTGGCCCGCATCCACAATGGCTTCAGTTCGCCAATTAACATCGGGGCACAGTGGAGCTTCTGCCTCAACCAATCGATCGCAGTCACCTCGTCCCCGATCTGCACGTCTTCCTCGAAAAGCCCCTCCTTGTTGGTGCCATTGCCAACCGCCTGGCCGCGCAGGTACCATCGTTGGCCCACTTTGCGGAAGTAACGGGCGCAGACCCGTTGGATCATCTGAGGATTGAGCCGTTGAACTCCAACGCCTTTAGGTATAAGCGTGTTCATCAACATGCTATGTATCGTAGCTGTGGTGCGATGTTCGTCGCTGTACTTGCCAGCGTCGGCTTCAATTCGATCGGGAAGGGTCTGCAGATGCTGGCGCACTGCGTCGGCGATCTGCTGTTCCAAGTCCTCATCCTCGGAAAGGAAGTCATTGTGGATGCCGACGGGCCGGCGCAGGTTAAAAACCACGTCCTTGTCAACGGTATCCTCTCCTCTCATCACCCCGACCACCTGATTGAAACTCTTGTGCTCCTTATCAAGAATCATCATATTGGTGATTTGAAATCCCGCAGCCAAGGCAGCCTGCTTAATATGTTCGAAGAGGCCTAACGCGGGATCGCCGTTGTTGAACTCAATTAGGGCATATCTGCCAGGCTTTAGAACGCGAAACATCTCCCTGAAGGCACCACGCATCTTCTCAACATAGCTTTCGACATTCCATTTCCGTCCATTCGAAGTAATTGCCTCTTTCGGAACATCTGTGGTACGTCCCAGCCACGATTCCCAGAGCACGTTTAGTTCCGCGTATGCAATGTTCCTTCCGAATGGCGGGTCCGCGAAAATAAAGTCAACGGAGGCATCACTTAGCCAGTGTATTTCCTGCGCGGGACCAGCTATGGCCAGTACGGAGTTCTTGACGAAACAGCCCGCGGCAAAGTAGGTTGCAATGTCGTCGAACTTTCCTCCGAGCACTTTCAAAGGGTTCAGCTCAGCCTGAAAATGCGGGATGAACAGCCGCATCGCCAAAGCTTCATTTCCGCGTTTGCGGTAACGCGTCATCCGCGTAAGGTTGCGTGCCGAAACCGACGTGAATAGAAACTGAAGTGCGGCACGCACTCGGGCGTCAGCCACGGACACAAACTCCTGCCATAACCTGGACGACGCACGGAGACTTCGTGGCGTGTAGAGCTGGTCGACCGAGACGAGGCCGCGGGCAATGAAAGGGTTGCCTTGCTCACCGGGAACGAGGGGCGTCCTGGGATACCAGTACGGGACCGAGCATCCCTCAATTTCTTCCAGTCTCCGGCGGTCTCGCGCGCTCAGTGCGCGTCGCACCCTCTGCACAGCAAGATCCCCGTTGGCACGTTTACGAAGGCTGACAAACTGATATACGATCTGGTGCGCTTCGGCACGAAGCACCGTCACGTCGTTTACTTCCCACTCTTGTTGGCAACCTGGACAATGAAACCGTTCAATGACTTTCGTGGTTTCCTTATCCATTGCGACGTCGTACAGACTAAACTCTTGGCCGCATCCTCTTGCAACAGACCTCTTTTGGACAATCTGCCGCCCCGCATTCTTTCCTCGCCGACTGACTTTGCCAGTTGATTCCTCGGTGGTCACGAAGCCTTCGCACCGACAGACATCCGCCCAGATGGTGTATTGAATCATTGCCGGGATGCAGACCCAATGTTCGACCGTCGAGACATCGAGTTCGCTCCATTCCACGAATCGCGGCAGTTCGTTCACCGGATAACCAAGTCGTCTCTCGACCTCTGCTTTACTAAGTAGTTCCCAAGTGTGATCCTCGCCGCTGAACAGCGTGTTTTGGGAACCCGCGCCGGGTGGATTCTTCAGGCGACTGGCCACGTCGGGGTTGCTCGGAGCGTAGAGACCTACCGCTGGTTCGTAGTGCTCGGTACCGTACAGCCAGTCGAACTCGTCCTTCACCGCCGCTTTGATGCGTTCGAACTCGTGCCGCAGCGAGTCGACATCCACGGGCGTATTGTAGTTGTAGGCGATGTGGCAGGCGGCAGGCGACAGATCGTTTAGGATGCAAACCCGTGGGCCAACGCGGTCTGCCAATTCGGGAAACTGGGTCAAAATGTCTGCAGGTGGATTGACGCAGATCTGCGCGGCCACGCCGGTCATCCCGGAACCGCAGAACACATCCAGCACAAGTTCGCCCGGTTTAGTGTAGTGCAAGATATATGGGATGATGCTCCGGGGAGGAACCTTGGTGTGATAGTGGTGAACGTTGTAGATCGGGTCGTTCTTGCCTTCCTTGATGTCCGAGGCAAACGGCGGACGGTCGTAGTCGTCCGTGATCGAATCGTAGGGCTTGACGTGCCTGGCCAGGAATGCCGCAATCGCCTCCGCCTGCTCGTCAATCGCACCAGCTGCTGGAACCTGATCGGACATCACTGCGTACCTCCATCCATGCTCTCCAGCCGCAGAAAGACTCGCACCCGTTTGGACTTTCCGTGCTTCGCCTTGGCGTCCTTCACCGCTTTGGCCAGCAATTTGCCGAACTTCTCGACGGCCTCGTCAACGTGATCCTCTTCGATCGCCCCCACGGCGTGAACGATGGGAGCAAGCGGGATCTCCTCTTGGACGAGGTTCTCGTCGTACAGCAGTTTGCGCAGGAAATCGACCAAGTCGTCGGTCAGCACGCCAGCCAGTGCGTCGGCGTTGGCAACCTGGACGATATCCAGCAGTTGCTGCAACTCGGGCCGATCGCCCTGATCGGCAGCCTTCTTCAGGATAGCGGCAATCGCGGCATCCTTGAACCGCTGGAACCGATCGGCCAGTCCCACGGCGACCAGGGTGTTCAGCTTCTGCACCGCAACGTCCGGCGGCTGGACGGCGGGAGTCCAGTCACACTTCGGGCAGGTCGGGTCCGCCCCATCGACCGCCGGCTCCTCGGCGTCGGGGCAGACGTAAAGCCGTTTCTCGACGGCGGCCAACTCCGCGGCCACGCCCGTCGTGGACGGCAGCGGTGGCCCCAATTCGACAATGCCGTTCATCTTGACCAGTGCCCTGGCCTTCGGCTTTAGCGCATCGAGGGCTGCCTCCAACTCCCGGAGCTTCTCGTGGTAAGCCCGGTGGGCCTTCCGATACTCGTGGACGTACCCGATCTTCCAGCGTTCAAAGTTTTCGAGCCGCGCGGGAATGACGCCCGGATTCTTCAGCAGGGCGTCGAAGCCGAAAAAGTTGAGCAGCGCGTTGCGCTCGATGTCGATGGAGCCGGCGATGTCGCAAGCACCCGACAGGTAGTCGCGCGCCTGGCTCAGGTCAAACGCGCGGTCGCGCAATTGGCGGCCTTTGGCATATTGGTCGAAGGCTTTACCAAAATCTTCGGCCTTCGGATAGCTTTCGCGCACCGCGGCGTCGAACGCCTGGAAGGATGCGGCCGTAGCCAGTCCCGTCAGTCGGCCACAGGTCTCCGACAGCGACTTGGGAACGGCGCCGCCGAGTTTCGCAGCCAGCGGGGCGAGGCTCTTTTCCACTTCCAGCACTTCGGCATTCAGCTTGCCCAGGATCGTCAGGAGCTGTTCGTTACGCTCCGGTTCTTCGGCGGGTGTGGCCACCGGCTTTAGGCTATCGTCCAGCACGCGGGCGTAAGGAAGCACGTCCTTCCAGCCCGTCTGGACGGAAATGGCCAGCCTGGCGCCAAGCAGCGCCTTGTCGAGCTTGGCGTTCCAGTCGCACAGCGCCAGGGCGTGGGTCGTCAGACGATTGCCCGGCAGCGGCTTGGCGTTGGCCAGCGTGATGGCGGTGGACGGATTCAACACCAGTTCATGACCGCCCGTCTTGACCAGCGCACAGGCGTAGAGGACCACCATCGAATCGGTCAACCCGAACGGCGTTTTGCAGAAGGCCGACTTGAGATCCGCGAGCGGAACGTCCGTTCGCCCGCTGATGACTTCGCGGACGCGAGTCAACGCCTGGGAGGCATCCGGCCGGAATTCGCCGGGGTGCGACTTGACGCACAGTTCCAGGCCGACGCCGAAGTTCGTGACCGCGTCCTTTTCGGCCTTTGCGGGATCCTTGTGGAACAGGCCCGCGTAGACCTTCTTGGCGTCGCTGTCCGTGAACTCCTTCTTGAAATCCTTGGGGCTGAACAGCTGCGTGTCGTAAGCCTTTTCGAGTAACCGGCCGCCCAGATCCGCTTCGCGATCCTTCGAGACCTTGAAAATCTCGGTGGGGGGAATGCCGTAGCCTTTCTGCGTCAGAACCTTGCCGCGACGGAACTCGTCCAGCTGATCCTTGAGGATACCTTTGAGGGCTTCCCGCCGCTTGGTCTCCGCATAGTCGCGCAGGCCGGCTTGGTTGGGCGCGGAGGCGTTGCGCTTCATCGCTTCGGCCGCGATCAGGTCCGCCAGGGCCTCCCGCGTGTCCTCGGACAGGGCTTCGGGCCGACAGACGGCGATCCGCGAGTCCTGTAAAGCCGCTGCGATTGTCGCGTCGTCCGTATCGGGCTGGGACGTGAGGTAGACGAAAGTGCTGGTCCGGGTTCTTGATCTCCTCGCCAAACTCCGCGCGCCAGCGGTCGCTGACGATGACCTCGCCGCCGTACTGGACCTTGTGGACGCGTTTGGTCGACGTGGCCGCGGTGTGCGAGAACTGGTACTGTGCCGGCTTGCCGGTTTGGCGATCGTGTGCCGACCGTTGATCCGGCGGCTGGAAGTCCGCGAGGATCCCACCGTTGACGCCAAGTTCCTCCTGCGCTTCCGCCGTGAGATCGGCCAGTTGCCAGAACAGGGACTCGACCCATTTGGCATCCTGCGATTTCAGATCTTCTTTGGCCTTCTTCTTGAGCGGGCTGAAGTGCCGCAGCGGGTTGATCTGCGTGACGGAGGTCTCGTAGGAATAGACGTCCAGTTCCTTGCCGTCGCGTGTTTTCTTTTCGGCGCGGAGGGGAAACCCGCTCTGGGTCAGCTTGTTCAGAATGTGACTGGCTTGCGTGGCCGGGTCCACGGCCTCGTCCATCAGCCAAGCTGCTTCGGCCACTTCCTGCGCGGTCAGACCGTCGCGCAGATTGTCGGGCAGGCTCAGGACCCACAGGAACAGGGTTTCCAGGACGCGCCGGGCTTGCTCCCGTTCCTCCGGCGCCACATCCAGTTCGGGCAGTTGCTCAAGAGCTCCCTGCAGACCCTGAAAATCGTCCCGATACTGTTCGTGGTTCAATCCCTTGCGCAGTTCGTCGCTACGGATGATGTCCGACAGCGTAATCAGCCGTTTGCCCTTCAGCAGGTCGTCGTCGGAAAGCGTCTGCCACGCCATGCGGATGGCCGACCGAGCGGTGGGCAAGTTGTGCTTATCGGCGCTCTGGGTGATGCGACGCATGACGTCAAAGGTCCGCGGCTGAAAGGGGAAGATGGCGGTGAAGTAATCGAGCGAGACGTTGCCCTGCTTGATGAACTTGTACGTTTTCCGACACAGATCGTAGTAGTCCTTGATGTCCGTGGCGGCGCCGGGGACGAGTTCGCGGCAACGGAAGGTGACGATCTCGCCGAAATCGCCCTTGTTCTTGTCCGCCAGGAGGTACAGCGGGATGAACCGGTCACCCTGCCCGCCGCCCGACAGCTTCTGCGGCATGTCGCCCTGGCTGGCGATGATGGTGATGATGTTCAAGTGCTGGGTGGGCAACACGAACGCCAGCGTTTCCAGGACTTCCTCGTCTTCGGCGTAAGCGGCGGTGCCTGGCAAGTGGCGGTCCTGCCAGGAGCGAAACTCGTCCACGACGAACAGGATCCCGTCGTAGTTGCCGAGCTTGGTGATCTGGTCGTAGATGTAGGCGAAGCGTTCCTTGAATTTCCCCTTCAGCCGCCCCTCGGCGAGGGTCGAACGGGCGAGTTCCTGGCCGAACTTCTTGGGACCGTGCTGGGCACGGAAGTCGGCGGGGGTGCAGTGGTGTTCTTCCTGGAAGAAGACTGCGACGGCGGCCTTGAGCGCCGTGCTGGCTTCGTTGGCGTACCACGCGTCGGCGATCTCGGCCGACGTGAGTTTCACCTGAGCCGCGAGGGCCGGATCGTGGAGTTCCAAGCTCTCGCGAATCTGCTCCTCGAAGATTCGCATCAGGCTATCTTGGCCCTCGGACTGCCCCATACCGCGGAGCGAGAAGGCCACGGGAAACATCCGGGTCTTGGCCAGCGCATCCGCGTATTCCTGCTTCAATTGGTCGTCCAGCAGGTAATCCCACACCTTCTCGCCAAGCCACATCAGCAAGACCACGATCGTGGCGAGGAAGTGTGTCTTGCCGGCACCGTATTCGGCCTGGACCCAGAACCCCTGGCCCTGGCGATGGACCACGCACTCGAAGATCCGCTTGAAATGGGCACGCAGGGACGGAGTCAGGTAGTACTGCGAAACGCATTCTGTCGCCATTTCCCGCTGGATGTACTTCGACAGGGCCGGCGTGGTTTGCGGCTCGGGCTTCAGCTTGACGATTTTCGAGATCTTCTGTAGTGCCATGACGTAACCTCACGCTCCAAATTGCCGCTTGATCATGCCTGGGTCCATGAAGTAATCGATCAGTCGATCCGACTTGCCGTCAACTTCATCGGGCCAGTCCTCGTCGGCATAAGGTCCTTCGACAAGCAGGATGACCATCGAGAAGTCGTCGCAGAACCATTCATAGAATTCGCGGACGCCGGCGCGATACCGAGCCAGCAGGCCGGCTGAGCGGACGATCAGGACCGTCCTTTTGCCGGGGGCGCGGTCAACGGCTTGGAGTCGCCGTCGGAGCGACCGGCAAAGATGCAGACGGATTTCGTCGTCGTCGATCGGGAGCTGGGCCGGATCAAACAGGTCGAGCAGATCAAGCGTCTCCGCCTGCAGACCCGTCAACGCGGGCAGCAACTTGGCCTCGGGACCAGACCACAACAACAGTTCTTTGTCCCAAGTCCGCTGTCGCAGGAGCTGAACCAGTTCCTCAATTGCCTGCATGGATCACAGCCTCGCTTTCTTGGCCAGCAGTTCCTCGATCGTCAGGCAGGTGGTCACCTGTTCGAGTTGGTCCGCGACCACGTACTTTCCGACGAAACCGGAGGCATCAGCTTCGCGCAGAATCCGGCGGACCTCATCCTCACTCTTGAAGCCGAGGTACTTCCAGAACGGATTCGCAAGCAGGTTGTGGAGTTCGATGGTCCGCGGTTCGGTCGGGGCGAAGATGTGGTGGGTCAGAATCAGCAGCGACGTCTTGCTCGGACCGGGGGAAGTAAGTCGATCACCCGCGCCGCGGGACCTTTCCAGGATACCCAGGAACTTCAGGTTCGACTTCAGTCGTTGCGTCGTCTTCTTCGCCGGATCGCCGCCAAAGTAGCCGCTCAGGAACCGATCAAAAACCGTGGATGGCAACCGCATTCCGATTTCCAGCGGAAAAAGGCACTCTGCCACACAGGCGCCCATCACCGGCTCGTGTTGCAGGTAGAGATAGCGCAGCACGTCGGTCAGGATTTTGTCGTCCTGATAGGCCGTCCATGTTCGCCGGGCGACCCCGTCGAATCCGTCCGGGAAGAACCAGTGCAGCACGAACCGGGCGTACCGGAGTCTGGTTTCCTGGCTATTTTGATGGAAACTGGCGATCAACCGCGTTTGCAGTTCCTTAAGATCCTGGCAATTGGCGGATTCTTTGACCGCCAAAACGGCCTCCTGAAATCGCAGGTCGGAGATGGTCTTCTTGGCTGCTGTTCGCGCACGCCGAGACTCCGCGGCGTGGGCCGAGACCCCGTTGCCGGCTGGTGGAGACTTGTCGAACAAGAAAATCGCTTCCGTTGCCACGTTCGTTCGGCTCCGCACATTGGCCCGTCGGCCATCAGAATTCGTACAGAATAGCAGAATGCGCGACCGGGATACGCGCCCTCCGTGTGGAATTGCCCGCAGCGGTGAAGATGGAGTTGCGTGCCCGCAGTAGGACCACGCATCGTACCTACTCAGGCCCGGCAGGGAAAAACCTCGCTCAGTCTAACGCAATTCCTTGCTGCCGCAAGGGTTGGACGTCAGCACATCACTCCAGGCAAACGCGATTCCGAAGCTGCGAAGCGGGACCAAAGTGATGACCGCAAGCTGGAGCACGGGGGAGAATGATCCAAAACGCAGTGACGCAGTAGGTCACGTCTTGTCGGGTGAGTCGATGGATCGGTGGGCGGATCACGAGCCGGTGGCTCCGTGGGAGTGGCGGCGACAGAAGAAAATAGCGACCGTGGCCTTGCTCGGTGCTCGTGATCCCAAACGAGCACAGGCGGGGTGGCTGGTGGTGGATATTTTGTCACACCCCGCTATACTGAAAGCGTAAGCAGGTTCGAATCTCGTCTAGGCAACTCCGCCGAAACGGTTACGCATCTGGACAACCGCGCTGGTTTTCGCTATTCCAATAGGTACTTCGGAGCCGGAACCGGGCCGGTAACGCGAGTTGGTGCCGTAAACACGACTGACGAGGATTGAACTGCACTCGCGGACGTCCTAAAATTCACGAGGAATCGCAGGCGAAAGCGGAATCCCCACGAAGGGGCAATGGAGAAATCCCACGAAGATGCCGCGTTTAGGCAAGAAGCCACTACCGAAGTTCTCGGTTCCGCCCGTGATTGAAACGGTGGTGGGGGTGGAGTTCCGACGCCTGGAGTCGTGGAGCGTCCCGTACTTTGGGCTCTTCTGGAAGCAAATCAAGGACCGCTTCCCGAAATTCGCGGTGAAGCCGCCTTTGGCATCGCAGATCGAGATATTCGAAAAGCCCAAGGCGCCTCCTGTGCCTCGCTTGCAGTTCTTCACTGAGCCCGAGATTCGGTGCTGGTTCATTGATGCCGCCGATCGAGCGTTGATTCAGGTCCAGAGCAATCGCTTCACATACAACTGGCGAAAGACCGAGGCGGATGACTCGTATCCCCATTATGATGAATGGGTGCGTCCGTCTTTCGAGGATGCCTGGAAACAGTTCTTGGACTTCGTCAGGGAACAGCAGTTGGGAGACGTCGAAGTCTTACAATGTGAAGTCTCGTACATTAACCACATTGAAGTCGACAAGGGATGGCATACCGCAGCGGACCTCAGCACCGTGTTTCCCTGCTGGTCCGGAAAATCGAGGGGTGAGTTCTTACCGGCGCCTGAAGACGTTTCGTTCGAGGTCAACTACCGGCTTCCCGATGATCGTGGACGACTTCGGGTTTCGCTCAGCCCGGCGATTCGGCACAAGGACGGGGTTGAAATACTCCAACTCACTTTGACTGCCCGTGGCAAGCCGACTGACGGCACGACGGCGGCAACATTGGAATGGATCGACTTGGGCCGCGAATGGGTCGTCCGAGGATTCGCCGACTTTACCTCGGCCAATATGCATTCGCTCTGGAAAAGGACTAGCTGACAATGTCAGTGGCAGCCGCATTTTCAAGCGATCTAATCGAACGAGAGGTTACTCCTGAGGAGCATTCCCGGAGGGATCCTCCGGTTCCTTGGTGGCCCGTTGAGGCTGCAGTAGGCAACCAAGCAACCAGCGTAACGTTGATCAAGGGACGAAGCGACTGGTTGATGAAGGCGCACAAGCGGCTGGCAAGCCTCGCATCGTTGGAAGATGACTGGGACAGCTACGGCGCAAGTCCCCCGACTGCCGCATCAATCGAGACGGCGCGATACGTCCTGGGCAGACTTGCATTAACTGACTTTAGGCCTTCGGATATCGCCCCGTCGGCCGAAGGAGGCGTTTGTCTGTCGTTCCGCCAGGGGAATCGTTACGGCGACGTTGAGTGCTTCAACTCAGGCGAAGTTCTCGCTGTAACTTCCTTGGGTGGTGACCAGACAGATGTGTGGGAAGTGGGCGACGTCGATTGTGATTTGAGCAGCACGTTGGAGAGGCTCCGTGCCTTCTTAGGTCGGTAAGTCAAATGCAATGGCTCGTGTTGCTCTTTCGCGTTTCCTCCGGCGTGCTGGCTACCAGATAAAGCGATGGCTTATCTGGCTAGGTCAACCTCGCCCTTGTCGAATGTACCGCAATGGTCGCCCGATAGATCCTCAGTTCCTCGGTTCGGAGAAGCTCTACTTCCGATGCAAGCGTGAGTGGATTGATGATGGGGATAGAGTCCTGCCAGGATATATCCACTTCCCCGACCAATCGGTGAACCGAGAGAAGTACAGCAAGCCAGCCGATGTTCTACTTCCGGATGGCACTGAACGTTCACGTGATTGGATTCTGTGGGGTGTCGCGAAAGTCACGGCGGACGATGTACCCGCCAGCATTTCGACGGAAGGCAAGGTCTGCTACGAGTTCAGTGTTGAGCACGACCCAGAAGAGGACAACTACAGCCCCTCGGAGCTTCGCGTCTACAAGGGTGGAAAACGCGAGAGCAACAGCGGCAAGATCAATCAGCAAGTGAAGAAGAAATATCGCACGATGGTGGCGCTGAAGGCGCTTGTCGTTGTCCAGCCGCTTGCTTAGGCGTCCAGTAAGTCATCCGGCCCGTCTGACTCGTCCAACTCGTCGATGCCCAGCAGATCCAGCGGCAGTTCGGCCCGGTTCAGCGGCGTTTGCCAGTTTGCGGGCGTCTCGACCTCGTCGAGTCCGGACCAAGCCCACAGCGCATTCAAACCGGCGTCGTCTCGTCCGGTTATCCGGCCCGGGCGCGGCTACGCTCCCAGTACGCCTGCAGGAACGCAGGTTTTGGCGGTGGAACCCAGGACGCAGCCTTAGGCGGCCTCTGCCGCTGCGCGAGATACATCCGACCAAGCCCTCGGCCTGCATGATTATGACGCATTTCTGCCAGAAATTCAGTTGCTTTCGGCAGCGTGTCGGCAGGTTGATGTCATCCTTAGCCGACGGGCGCATGATTCGGGCCGATTGTCCACCAGGCCGGGCGTCCACCAGGCGATCCGGGCCGGGCGGTGCTGGTCATCGAGAATCACCGCGGCGGTCAGCTCGGCACGTGGGCAGGTCCTGCAGCCCCTCGCGCACGATCGGCGGCCGGTCCGATGGGACAGCGTGCCTGCGGCCGTGCTTGCCATCGAGAATAACCGGGGGCCGGTGCGCCCTCACTTAACGACGCGGCCAGGGCGCATCTGGCGAAACTCTCTGCCAGTAAACAACTTACGACTTCCCTCAACGCCCTCCCTTGGCCAGATAGTCAACAAGGGCGGCTCAGGCTTAGCGGAGTCATTTCTTCCGTTCCTTCCTGACGGTCTGCCTGGCGGTGATCGTTCGTCGATACTTCCGCAATCGGGCCACTTTCCTCGCATCATCCAGGGCGGCCCCGCCGGTCGGCATGTCGGCATTGACTCCGGTTTCGCGCTCGATCAATCGCCGGAGCCACAGGCTCTTCGGCATCCCCGCGGCGGCGGCGGCTCGATCAACGGCTTCGTGCATTTCTTCGGGAGCGTAGAATCCGATCATCCTGGCACGCGCCATGCTATCGCCTCCTGTACAACAGGTAGTTGCCTAAAGCAGTTACGCAAACGGCAATCATGTCACGGCAGGCCCTGAAGATCAACGGTTCATGCTTGGCGACTACGGTGGCCAACCGCGAAAACGCTTCAGCCAGGCGACGCAGGATCTCGGCCAGGAGCGTGCCGTAGCCGACGGGCTTGATCGGCTTGACGCAGTCGGAATGCGGCGCCGCTGTCCCGGCCACGACATCCACGGTGGTCACGGTGGCCACAGTCGAACGGCGTGCCGGCAGCTGCTGGCCGGCCAGCCCCAGCCCAGATCCGGGGCCAGGTAGACGTTGTTGCGTCACGGCAGTTCTTCCAATGGTTAAAGAAACAGATCAGTCATTTTTCGTCCGGCGGCGGCCCTTGCTTCCACCAGTCGGCCGGATCAGGGGGGACGTCGTCATCATCGCCGGCTAGGGACTGCAATTCCTCGTCAGGCGAATCGAACCCCAGCGTATCGGGCGTGACTCTGGCAATCTTGCAGAGCAGCTTGATTTCCATTTGCAGCAGTTCGTCCGGCGCAGCCGTCTCGACGTACATTTTGACGCGGGCCAGGGACTTCAACAGACGGCGTTGCTTCGGGGTGACTCGCTTGGCGGGCATACTTGGTTCCTTGGATTGGTGAAACGGGATGACCTCTTGGCCAAATGAAAATCTGGCAGTGCAACTGGATGATACCGAGTTCCGGCAGATCCATTTAGGAGAATTTGCGCCATTATGGAATGGCTTGATGGAATGGTGCTATGGCATCCCACTATGGCGAGGGTCGCGACCTGGCAGCGGGGCGAGGGTCGCGACCTGGCAGCGGGGCGAGGGTCGCGACCAGGCAGCGGGGCGAGGGTCGCGACCACGCAGCGGGGCGCAGGGTCGCGACC
>JAPLNJ010000193.1 GCA_026692885.1 Planctomycetota bacterium
TGTACTTCTCGTCCGAGGACGAACTGCGAGACAGCTTCGCACCTGACTTCGATGTTACGATCTTGAAGACGGTGCAGGTCGAAGGCAAGCGAGAGCCGCACTTGATGAACTTCGCCTTCATGGAGAAGAAGCAGGTCGTTCGTAAGAAAGGACGAGGAAAGAGGCGAAAATGACTTACATCATGGTGGATGTGTAACCATCCAGCACGATCAGTCCTGTGGCACACGGATCTCGATCCCGTAGCTGGGTGCAACGGCCAGCAACTTGTCGATCTCGGCCTTGGACAGTGGCGGGGCCTGCTGCCCGAACGTCACCGGCTGCCCGACCTCCAGGAACATCTTCTCCAGGCCCGCAGGCACAACGGAGACGATCATTCGGGCCAGCTTGTCCGTGTCGTTCCTGAAACTGTGCAGGCTGCCGATCGGCATATTGGCGAACGTGCCCGCCTTGGCAACGATCCGCTCGTCGCCGACCTGGAAGGTGATTTCGCCCTCCAGGACGTAGAACGAATCTTCTTCTCGGCTGTGGATGTGCGGCGGTGGACCGCCACCGGGAGGCACGCAGGCTTCGAACATGGCATATCGGCCGTCCGTGTCGTCGCCGGTCGCCAGAAAACGGTAGACAAACCGCTCAGTCACAGGTCTTGGCATCGGTCATTCACCAACAAGAAACGCTGGATGGTGCGTCACGTTTCCTTCGCAGGGCTTCCACGATCAGATGTTCCGTCTGGTGGCTGTACGGATGATTCGCAAAAGCAGCAATCTGGATTTGTCGGATGGCGTCGTGGTCGCTGGGGATTTCGGAGCGGATGATCATGTGAGTGCCTAACAACCTAACATCACTTTGACAACGCCAGCGGGCCGATCCGCTTGGTGCCAACCGCCAATTCGTTGATCCATAACTTCTGGGCGTGCGGCAGGAGTCCAGGCCCGAAGTAGGGTGCCATCAAAAACTGGTTGAACTTCATCTTGGGGAAGTCTGTGGATCGCAACACCACGTCGGTGTGTTCGACGACGAGCTTCCCGTCAAACCAGCCACGGACGATGCCATCCTGGTTCGGGCGGTCGTTCTCCAGATCGAGCGTGTTTAGCTTGAAATACGCCTCAACGCAGTGCCATTGGTCGTCCTTGAAGAGCACTTCCTGGCTGTCGTAGAGCTTCCCGTTGTAGCCGCCCTTGAGCGGCCCTTGGGTCAATCCGTGGGGCATGTCCTTGTTTTGGATGTCCTGGGCAACCAGACGCAGTTTGCCGCCGACCGGTTCGATGTACAGCGTGAGGTGGCTGGCGGCGGGACCATGCCACTTCGAGTTCTCGGTGGTCAGGAAGTGGGTCAAGTGCGGATGGAAATTCTGGCCACTCCAGCCCCACCCCTTGGACAGCTTCAAGTAGAAACGGATGCTCACCTCATCCGTGGGCTCGAACAAGCGTCGAACGGGCGACGAACCCTTCACGCCTGATTGGCGGTCGGGCCACTCGTACTCGATGCAGCCCTTTCCCGCCGCCGCATCCCCGACGACTCGGAAGCTGGTGCCGTCGTACCAGCCTCGCTCAGCAAGGTCGGCGTCCTCGAAAGACTCGCTGAACAGGATACCCGCTGTCTTTGCCTCGGTACTCGCATTCGGTTCTGCCGCCCAGACGGAGGTAACAAGAGCAAGGGACAAGCCTGCCATCTGCGTGAATGTCACCGACTATCTCCCTGTGGCTTGCAGTGCATAGGTCGGGAAGTCCGTGTAGCCTTTTGCGCCGGTGGGCAAGTACCAGTCGGACATCGGTGCTTCCTGCGCAAGCGGCCAGTTGTTCTTGAACCGCTCCACGAGGTCTGGGTTGCTGATGAACGGTCGTCCGAAGGCAATCAGGTCGGCCTGTCCTTCTGCAATCGCCTTCTCCGCCATGACTTGGGTGTACCCGCAGTTGCCCATGAGCGGGCCGTGGAACACCTTGCGGAAGTCGGCCAACGTCATCGGCTCGCCCAGCTTGTGGAACCCGGATGCCAGCCCGTCCATGACGTGCAGGTACGCCAGCCCGTAGCGGTCAAGTTGGCTGGCGACGAACGTGAATTGCTCCCGGTAATCCGACGATCCCATGTCGTTGAACGAACCGTTGGGGGAAAGCCGCACGCCAATCCGGTGGGCGGGCCAGACGGACGTGATGCCTTCCACGACCTCCTTCAGAAAACGGAAACGGTTCTCCACGCTGCCGCCGTACTGGTCTGTCCGGTGATTCGTCTTCGACTGGAGGAAGGTGTCGATCAGGTAGCCGTTGGCTCCGTGGATTTCCACACCGTCGAAGCCCGCCGCCTTGGCTCGCTGGGCGGCTTGCCGGTAATCATCGGCGACCCGTGGAATCTCGGACGTTTCCAGTGCCCTGGATACTTCGTGGGGTTGCTTCCCCGTGGGAGTGTGGATGTACGGTTCGTTGATCTTGATGGCCGAGGGTGCCACGGCAGGCTTGCCGTTGTGGAAGCTGCTGTGGGACGAGCGTCCGAGATGCCAAAGCTGAAGGAAGATCACGCCCCCGTTTTCATGAACGGCGCTGACGACGTGCTTCCAGCCTTCCGCCATCTTGTCCGTGTAGATCCCTGGCGACTCGTTCCAGCCGTTCGCTTCCTCGGAGATCGTGGTTGCTTCGGTGATGAGCAGGCCCGCCGAACTGCGTTGGACGTAGTATTCGGCCATCAGCCGGTTTGGAATGCGTGCGGTCCCGGCCCTGGAGCGGGTCATGGGGGCCAGCACGATTCGATTCGCCAGCTTGAGATCGTGCAGGGTGAAAGGCTGATAAAGGCTGTTGTTCGACATGGAGTATCCCATTTCTCCTGCTTTCGAGTTGTCGTTTGGTTCTGGTCCCGGATTATAGCAGGTCGCACAGGCGAGCCGCATGGCCTGCGGATTCCGCGCGCCTAAGCTCCGTTGCCGCCTCGTGCTCGTGCTCAGCGAAGCGGTGCGCGTGCTCGTAATCCCTCTCGGCATGCGTCCAGTCGATCGTGGTGGAAGATCGTTTCGGTCATCGGAGTGGCTTCTCGATTACGAGCACGAGCACCGCCGCCAGCGGCTGAGCACGAGCACGAACACTCCATTGCCAGAACCAAGGGGTTATTGAGCAGTTACATTGAAAGGGTGCAGACACCGTTCCCGGATTGCACGATTCGGACTGACTCAGGCAAGGAACTTCGGATTGAATTTGAGCTTTACAGCCGCCAGTTCGACGAACACGGCCACGACAAGAGCAAGTGCGATATGCTGATTTGTTGGCAGGACGACTTGGGCAAGTGGCCGAAGGGTTTTGTGCTTGAACTCCGCACCGTTGTCAAAGAGAAGTGCCCTTGGATAATCCGAGAAATTCGAGACAAACCGTTGGGGGTTCCGTGGTGCAAAGACACCTTCTTCCAGCGATGTGCCGAGAACCGGCTCACCGAGGAGCAGGTTGGTCAGATAAAGCTCATTATCGAGTTTGCTGAATCCGAACATCTCGGTCCGACTTGGCAAGACACGCCAACCGGCACGTTCGTGGTCGGTGACCATCGACAATTCTTCAAGGTCCACGCCGATGGACAGCTTGCCTTTCCGTTCCTTCGCCTGGATGCTGGCGGGCTGTTCCCCGGACTGTTTGACCGGCTGAATGCGGCTTTGCAGGTGGAGCAGTTTCGGGAGGGAGACGAGAGGCGAAAGAAGGCCAAAGACGAAATGCGGAGCCAAGTCCTGGGAAAGTTCTTCGAGAACCGAGAGCAGCTTCGTGCGTTTCTTGAAGTCTGGAGATGGTTCGCCGCTCAGAATCCGTGCTGACCGCAGTATTCGATTGGACTCGATGGGAGAGTTGATGATACGATCTTTGTTGCTGGTTGCGTTGTTGCTCCCGACCGGGGGCGCAGCCGCCGACTTCACCGCCACGGTGGTCAAAGTCCAGGACGGCGACTCGCTGGTCGTCCTCCGCGACAACAAGCAGATCGAGATCCGGCTCGAAGGCATCGACTGCCCCGAACTTCACCAAGCCTACGGCCAGAAAGCCAAGCAGGCCACGTCCCAACTTGTGGCAGGCAAAACGGTGACCGTCCAATCCACCGGCACCGACAAGTATGGACGCACGCTGGCCAACATCATCCTGCCCGATGACCGCAGCTTGAGCCAGGAACTTGTGCGGCAGGGCTGTGCCTGGTGGTTCAGAAGTACAGCAAGGACCAGGCGCTGGCCAAGCTGGAAGCCGAAGCCCGACAAAGCAAGTTGGGCCTGTGGGCAGACCCGAACCCGGTGCCGCCGTGGGACTGGCGGAAGGCCCAGAAGTCTAAAGGGCAGCCGGCTCAGGCCGAGGTCGTCCCGAACGGCGTCGAGATCACCGCGTTGCTACCCGATCCGGTAGGCCGGGACGAGGGGCACGAGGCGGTGGAAATCGGAAATGCGACCGATAAGCCGGTGGATCTGGCCGGCTGGAAGCTCCGGGATCGTGCCGGAAATCAGTACCGACTGGCAGGGACCGTGGCGGCGAAGGGGCGATTGCGGATCGTGATGACCGCAGCCACCATGCCGCTCAACAACGACGGCGACACGGTGCTGCTGATCGAATCGGCGGGGGTCTTACGCTGCCGCGTGGAATACACTGCGGAGCAGGTACGGGCGGGGACCTTGGCACTCAGATAAATTCACAGGCTTGAGCTCAGCTGGAGTGACCCACCGCCATGGCGCTACCTCCAGCCCTGACAGGATTCCTCTTTCCAAGCAGTGGGTCAGTCGACGTGAGTACAGGCGGGTCACTTTTGGTGAGGCAGGAACTTCGACGATCGTGACCTAATGTGGTCCACCCTGGACCGACTGCACGCCGAGTATCAGTTCACGCTGCTGATTCACAGCGATGCTCGCGGTACTGACCGGCTGGCTGGTGAATGGGCGCAGGAGCGAGGCATCGCGGTGTTGGTCTGCCCGGCGGATCGGAGCCGGAGGGAACGGAGCAGATCCGCTGCCTGAAGATGCCATTGACGGAAGCCGTCCAGAAGGTCATGGACAGCGAAATCACGCATGGGCCAAGCTGCGTGCTGATTCTGAAAACGGCGTTGCTGGGTTGAGCGGTCGGCTTCTTCGATGCCCATGAATGCGGCAGATGTTGCTCAGACTGTAGCCTTTCCCAAACCTGTCCCCTGCGCCGGGTGTCAGGCAGGCTAATCCCAAGCACAGGCGTGATGGGAACTTGCGTCCTGCATTGCAGGTGTGGTCGAGATGACGGAACATTTGGCACGTGAAGTGCATCCAATTGTTTAGGAAGATCAAGACTCAACGGGTCGGAGTTACGCCGCCTTGATCGCTCCCGATTGACAACGATGGACAACGATTCACGACACCACTTTTGTGACAGGAGGGCAAGCCAATGCAAGATCCCCCTGGTGGTCAGCCATGAGGAGCGGCTGTTGGCCGTTCCTCCAGTGACGTGTTTGGTCCGTTCACGACTGCTAAACACAGCGAGGCCCCGCTTCACCGGCGGGGTTTTTCATTTCTTGTCGCCAAGACTTGCCCAGCATACCGGCAATTCTACGCCACCAGCAACCGCCGCCACTCCGGCCCCAGGTGCTTGAACACGTCCTTGGCTACACGCCGACCGAGCCTGCCGGACGATTCAGCATCGCCAAAGCCGCCCTGGTGTTGATCCTGACTGTCGCCATCGCCGCCAGCAGCAACTTGATGGTCGGCCCACAGATTGTCCTGCTCGTGCCGCTGACCTTGGTGCTTGGGCTGGTGTTCGCCCTTCGTCGGTCGTTTTGGTCGCTGGTTTGCTTCGGCTATCCGTTCACGCTCGGCCTGATCTCGGCGTGGATTGGCTACATGGAAATGCCGGGCTACGAACAATCCCCGGCCTTTGCCGTTTTCATCGGGATTGGGCTGGTTGGCAGAAGCGGAAGTCGGTGATTGCCGGGGGCTTCCCATCGATGCTGCGGAGGCGGTATCCTGCCGATGGGCGCACAGTGGACCAGCAGGACGCCTACGCCATCGCCCGGTGGCCAAAATAGCCGAACTGGAAGGCTGCTGGGAGTCATGTAGCAAACAACCCCATGGCCGCCCTGTCATGGGCACTGGGTCGGCTCAAGGACAAATCTATGTCCGATGAGCCAGAGGAACCGAAAATGACTCCTCCCGCATTCAACATTCCCCCGCTTGGTGGAATACTGCCGGGGAAACGCTCAAATGCCAAGACGAAGCGGGTCGGTAGGAATGATCCATGCCCGTGCGGAAGCGGGAAGAAGTACAAGAAGTGCTGCATGAGGAAGCAGCAGGACTGAGGAGTCCGCCACCGTAGGAGTCCACCAGAACCACCAACACGATGCGATCTTCCTGGCGTGCATTCCTGATAGTGGTGGGCAGGCAGATCAACAGGCGCAGTTCTTATGGCGAGCAAGACCGAAAATCGATGGAAGCGACTGGCTGCATTGGGGGCCAAAGGTGAAATCCCCACGCCGGAAGGCGAAGCCAGAATGTCGGCGGTCATCTTGAGAGTGGCCGAGCCATTGCTCAAACAGTATGGGGAGACGCCCGAACGAGTCAAGTCCGTGATTATGCTCGTGGTTTTTGGTTGGAACAAGTCACTGTTCCCCGCCGACAAACAGCCCGTGGTCGAGAAGGAGATCCTCGACCACCTCGTCTGGGACGAAGGAAGTGAAGACGCCATCGGTGTGGCCATCGATATCATGGACACGGCTGCGGATCGCCGGAAAAGTCTCTTCCCTGACCTCCGCAGGGTTATCGTGGACCATGAGGTGGAGATTGTCGGTGGCAACATGACGCTGAACGTGACCTCGGCCCCGGTCCCGAACGCTTGGGAGCCATGACCGGCCATCCAGGGAGCCACCACCATGACCGATTCCACACACGACTTCTTCGACACTCTCGCCAAGATCCTGCTGCGGTGCTGGATCTTCGGCTTCTTGCTCCTGCTGGCGTGGTTTGGCAGCTACATGTTGACGGGTGACCTGCTCTACAGCCTGCACGGGAAGATGTTTGGCCTAGCCGCACACGAGTTGGATTTGATCCACTACTGCGGCATGGCGTTCGTGAAGATCTGCGTGATCCTGTTTTTCCTGTTCCCCTGGGCGGCGATCAGGTTGGTTTTGCGTAAGCGGTCAGCTTAGTGGAGAATGTAGTGACCAAACCAAAGGCCGGTCCAAAACTCGGCAGACGCTACGCCTTCGTAAAACGCCGCCTGTTACGATTGCCGCAGGAGTCCCACGGCATGGAGGTCGATTTCTGCCCGTTCCCTGATATCGTAGAGGATGAGTTCGGTTTCTGGCTGGGGTTGGCTGTCGATCACGATGTCGGCCGCATTCTGATGACAAGCATTTTGGATGAGCCACCGAGCGCAGAAGACGCTGCGGACATCATGACCAGAGCAATGGAGTTATCGCATCCCAAAGTCTCTTGCCGACCGAAAATGGTTTTCCTTCGGGATAATCCAACATGGGAAGCGACGTTCCCATGGCTGCAACAGTTGGGCATCGAAACCGTCGTCACCGAAGATCTCTTGCACTGGGACGCAAAAGCAGAGGAGTTGATGGATTGGATGAGAAAGCACTGGTCGCCCTGGCCGGAACTCAGGACGGAAATACACGAAAAGCTGGGTATTTTCACTACGTTG
>JAPLNJ010000194.1 GCA_026692885.1 Planctomycetota bacterium
TCGTTCCGGCCTACATGAATAATCCGGGGTCAAGACTGCCATCGGACTGGCTTAGAGCGGATCAGCAATAGGCGTTGGGGGCAGCGGAGCCTGATCGGGATGGATGCGTGCTTTGGCTGTCCGGAGTTCTTCCGTGACAGCTTGTATCGACGGACAGACACCCGATGGGCAGGCAACGATGGCACCCTCGCGAGTCTCGTTTTGGATTTCGCTGTAGGTCCCGCTGGAGGACGCACAACCGCATGGCCGACACGTGCGGCAACCTGTCTGGCAGGCAACCAGGGGCAACAGAACCATCACTGAGATGAATAGTCGGCGCATTTGATCTCTCTCGTTTGCAGGGGGCCTTCCGGTAAGACAGATATTTTCGCTGGTCTGCGACCGCAGAATCGCGTTTTTCCTTTCGGACAGCAGCATTGACGAATCGGACATGTCCAGTGAGCACGACACTCGCCTCCGATCGTCTCAAGGGCTGTCCCATTCACAATCGACACGGCAGAAGTATCACGCGAGAAGAACCGACAGGCCTGACGCATTGCGAACCGTGCGTGGCATCGCAACATGTGCGACCGGCAGTCCATGCAGTGTCCTTTCGCCTGGCATACGTCCTGCTATCGCGGCTTCCGGAATTCCCGGAACGGCGACCATATTGAAGCGGTGGGCAGGCAAGTCGCCCACCCGCGGCCGAGATCAGTCGCGATAGCGTTGACAGCGGCGGAGTCGCGGATTAGGCGCCCTTGTCCGGAACAGGCCGCTTTGGTATTGAATTGCCCGTGACAACGCAGAGCGATTCATTCGACAGGCACAGACCGGGCTTTTCAGTGTCGCGAGCCGGTGGTGGTTGGTCAATCGCCTTCCTCACCTGCTTGCTGCTGGTGCTGAGCGGCTGCGCGAGTGGTCCGTATCAGTATGGCTGCAAGAGCGACTATCTCACTTCGCCCGAGTTGGCGGCCATCACTCAGCCGCAGATCGAACAGGGACAGCCGCGGTCGGCGCTTGATGGAATCGGTTGGGTTGTCGGCATTCCAAGCAAGATCATTCTTTGGGACCGGCGGGTCGACGACCATGATATTTCGCTGGAGACGGCCCAAGCTATCGCCGATTACCTGGCCGTCAACGAACTCGACACGGTCAAGGTGCGGCTGAACCAGTACGCACCGAAGGACGAGTGGCATCGCTTGGTGGCCAATACGTCGGTGGCGTGGGGTTGGCGGTATACCTGCGGGACGTTGTCGTGGCTGGAGGACACGCTGTTGCCGGGCCGCATCTTCGGCGGCGACCATTTCAATGCCTACACCAACACCATTTCCCTGTTCTCGGACGTTCCTGCCATCGCGGCCCACGAGGCCGGACACGCGAAAGACTTTGCCCGCCGGACCTACAAAGGCACCTACGCGGCGCTCTACGCGATCCCCGGAACTGCGCTGTGGTACGAGGCCGTAGCGACCAAGGATGCGCTCGGTTACTGCCGCGCCGAGCGAAGTGCGGAGGAAGAGCAGGAAGCATACCGCGTTCTGTATCCAGCGTACGGCACCTATCTGGGCAGCACCCTTTCCGAGTTCTCGCCCGGGCCCAGTTCCCTGATTTATGCCGCGGCGGTGATTCCCGGTCACGTGCTGGGCCGGATCCAAGCTCGCCGAGTCATGAACGAGCGAGCGGATGGCACGGAATCGCCGCCACCACAGGCCGAAGCACCGGTGGAGGGCCAGGACGCAGTTTCGGATTCAGCGTTGTAGCATCAGACGGGGCGACGGTTACGGGGAATCGCCTCATCTGCCCACGTGCTTGAAGCGGTCGGGCAGGCGAGGCGGTCGTCTACTCGTCGACCACCCACTACGGTGGGCATGATTGACAGGCAGCGCCCTTAGCGGAAAATAGCCGGCCGGGATGTGCTTTCGGAAACGGGCGAACGATGAACACCAACGAGTCGCATCTGCCGCAACGATGACGAAGTGCAGGCAAAGTGCCAGCGGATCATCCTTACGACGCGACGTTCTGCCTGCATCGCCAAGTTCCTGGCCACCGTCGCCATCGCTACGTTGTATCGTTACGCGGACTTCGTCACGCTGTTGAACGGCACAGAGCTGCACCTGGGCTGGATCGTGATCTGCGGTATGGGCAACAACAGAATTCATGCTTTTGGTTGCGATCTGCTCGCTAATCATGATGCGGTAGCGTTGGCCGATCTGGTGCGGCGCGGTGAGATTAGTCCGGTGGAGTTGACTGAGGCCGCCATTGCCCGGGTGGAGCAGGTCAATGGTGCGCTCAATGCGGTACAGCTGGCAACTTATGAGCGGGCTTGTGCCGAGGCGGCAACGAGGCGCGAGGGGCTGTTTGCCGGCGTCCCGACCTTGATTAAGGACAACACCGATCTTCGAGGCCTGCCTACTGGGCATGGTTCGCGCGCAGTGCCAAGGGTTCCTGCTGCAGCGGATGGCGCCTTTGCCAGGCAGTATCTATCGCAGGGTTTTACCGTTCTTGGCAAGACCACCCTGCCGGAATTCGGTTTCAACTGCACGACCGAACACCAGGGCAAGCCACCCACCCGTAACCCCTGGCATACTGGTTATTCATGCGGGGGCAGCTCCGGTGGTGCCGCGGCTTTGGTCGCCGCTGGCGCGGTGCCCATTGCCCATGCCAATGACGGCGGCGGCTCGATTCGAATTCCCGCGGCCTGCTGTGGCCTGGTGGGGCTAAAACCTACTCGTGGTCGTCTGGTCGACGGCGAAATAGCGCGAACCCTGCCCATCAAGATTGTGGCCGAGGGAGTGCTGACGCGTACGGTGCGCGATACTGCCTATTTTCTTGCCGGTGCGGAGCGTTACTGGCGCAATCGCAAATTGCCGCCGGTGGAACTGGTGGAGGGACCGGCCAAGCGGCGGCTGAAAATTGCTCTCGTGATGAATTCACTTACCGGTGTTCCGACCTGCTCGGAGACTCGCACGGTAGTGCAACGAACGGCAGCTCTGCTGGAGAGTCTCGGTCACAACGTCGACGAGCGACCTTACCCGATAGCACCGTCCTTTCCTGAAGATTTTGCTGATTACTGGGGCTTCCTCGCTTTCATGGTGAGCCGTTTCGGGCATCACAATTTCGGTAAGGATTTCGATCCAAGTCAGGTGGATGTTCTGACGCGGGGGCTCGCAGCGCGCTTTCGCCACCGTAGCTGGCATTTGCCGCGGGCCTTGTATCGGTTGCAACGTACCTTTCGACAGCATGCCAAAGCCATGCAGGATTACGACCTGGTTCTGTCGCCAGTACTTGCTCATGTCACTCCGGAGCTGGGCTATCTCAGCCCCGAACTACCCTTTCCGGAGTTATTCCAGCGGATGGCGAAGTACGTCGGTTTCACGCCGATCAACAATGCCAACGGCAGTCCGGCCATCGCCTTGCCGATGGGAGCGGCAACCAATGGCTTGCCGATTGGGTTACAGTTTGCTGCCGCCCATGGTGACGAACGCACCTTGCTGGAAATCGCCTACGAACTGGAACAGGCAAACCCGTGGCGGCGGATTACTGACGGCTAGTGCCTGTCGGGATTGTCCCGTCTTGCCGGATGCCACCCTGACAGCAGTCGCTGACCTGCCCCACCAGTGACCAGCGTTCACGCAGGCCACCATTGTTCCTTACGACCTGGGTGATCGCTTGGCCAAGATCAAGCTCATTTCGCCCCTCACCCCACCCTCTCCCAGGAGTACCGGGGCGAGGGAGTTATTTTTGGCCGTGCCCAGGGAGGCTATTGAGCAGCTACTGTCCAGTCATCCCACAAATCCATTCGGACCGCCCGCGGGTTACGTTGGATCGCCTCGGCCAAGCCAGGGCGACGGACGACCTCAGCAAACAAGCCCTCCGTGGGGAGGAATAGAATACCGAAGTCGGTGGTCTTCGGCAGGGCCAGATACTTGGAGCAGATGTCCACGGCACAGCCCTTGATCCAAACCTTCATCCTTCCGTGGGCCGCGCTTAGCGCGAGCCGGTGGCGTCACCTGATGAAGTACCCCGACACCCGCCACTTCTTGTCCTTGTCCAGCATCGGTGTGATCGTCTCAACCCCCGCTTTCTTGTTCTCGAACGCGGTTTTGAACTGGATGACGACGTACTCGCCATCCGGTGCCCCTGGCAGGCTTGTGGCGTATTGCTTGGACTTCAGTTCCCTGGACTTGATCTTGCCCAGTGGCTTCCTGGCCGCCGTCAGCGACTTCTCGAAGTCCTCCTTGCTGACGGCGTTCTTGAGCAACTCGGCAGCCGCGTCCCAAGCTTCGCCGTACTTGTCCTGACCGACAAGGGCCAGCCACGCTTTGGCGGACTCGACCGCCTTCTGCTCGGCGTCGTCGTGTTTCTCGGCAGCAGTCGCGAGCAAGGGCATGGACAGTAACAGGGTCAGGGCGAACTTGATTACTCGTGTCATGGCAAATCTCCTCTTGAGTGATCTTACCGCCTGCCGATCATCAGGAACACTGGGAAGGCCCTTCCTGCGTTTCAGCGGCTTCCGTTTCTTCTTCGTGGACAACGTGTCTCCCTCAAGTCGGTCCCTCAGGGAATGTGCGTCGGCGGACGTTTTGACGGATGCCCGACTGCGGGGACAAGAGCAGATTGAAATCGCGTTGCCACCCACCCATCCTGTGCATGGACCAATTTTACTCTGGGGTCAATAATCTCGTCACAGATCGTCAGGGCGTGGGACAGCCCTTCCGAGAGTCTGAGTGCATCTGTCACTGCACCGGCCTGGTCGCAGCTGCAAAAACCAATTGCGACTAACCTTATCCGAATTCGTCGTTAAAAACGGCGTACGGCCAGCCTCGAACCCGTTTGCGGGCCGCGTAACACCGGCAGGGTTTTCCAACAAAGTGATCCAGCCCTGAGTACATCTCCGCAGCATCCCCGCTTTAGACAGCAAGGTGTCATCGCGGTCAAACCACCGCCAGCCGCACACGCTTGGAACAGACTTGGAACAGAACAGAGAAGAGACTCTTCAATTTCGTTCGTCTTCGTCCGCTGGAACGCGGACTTTTCTTGTCTTGTACGTATGGAGTATGCGGCGATGGGTCTCCTCTGGAGCGGCCCGGCACAGTACCGTGGCCTTCATGTCTTACTGGTGGACGACTGCCAGATATATCGGGCGATGACCTCCATCGTGTTGCAAAACCTCGGCCTGCTAGTGACACTTGCAGACCACGGAAAGGAAGCCGTTGACGCCTTGCAGAAGCGAGATTTTGATATTGTTCTGATGGGTGTCGACATGCCGGTCATGGACGGTTTGGCAGCGACTGTCGAGATTCGCCAGCGTGAAGCCCAGTTGAACAAGTACACGCCGATCGTGGCGTTGACGTCCACCACGGATCGCGACAGGTGTTATGCCGCGGGCATGGACGGGTTCGCACCGAAGCCACTGATGCCCCGTGATCTGGAGCAAATCTATCGGATCGTGACGGACATCAGGTCCGAGCTGAGTGCGTAGCTGATCACCTTACGATCAAGGACATCTCAGCTAGATCGCCCCTTCTTCCACAAAGCGGCCGCAAAATCCAAATTATTGCCGTCGCCGGAACATTCTCCGTCGACTACCGCTTTTCCCTCCGTGGCGCAACTACAGTATTTCTTGTCCGACAGGTCCATTTCCACGGCGAGCCCTATTCACAAGCGTTATCAATAGCCTAGATTTCAAGGTATGGCGGCTGGCCTGGGCAGCTCGTGGTCTGCACGACGGGAGGTTCGAGGCCGAAGTGACCGTACCAAGAATTCGCCAATTCGCGTCGGAGAGTAACATGTTGGCACCCCCGAAACGTAAGCTGACCCTAATCTGCCTGTTCGTCGTTTACACAGTTCTCAGTGCACAGACAGCCCAGGCCTACACCCTGGTGGACTGGATGCGGATGTGGCCCAACAACTCGCGAGCGCCGGCAGCGCCGGTGTACCCGGCGACACCGTACTGGGCTCCGCCCGCCGCGCTGCCCGGTGCGCCGGGCGGCGCTGTCCCCGGCTGCGGAGCTCCAGTTCCCTCCTGTGGTACTCCGATGACGTCGGGTTGCGGAACGCCGTTGCCTGCCGGTTGTGGGACCTCGATGCCGACAGCCAGTGTC
>JAPLNJ010000195.1 GCA_026692885.1 Planctomycetota bacterium
GTCGTCTTCCCGCAGCCGCTTGGGCCAATGATCGCGACAATCTCGCGGGGCTTCAAGGTTAGGCTAAAGTCGTGGATGACTGGCGTGTCCTCAAAGTAACCGAAGGTTAGGTTTCTAATCTCTACTTTGCTTCCAGGCTGAGGAGCTGGCAAGTGGCTGGTTTGGGCGGCCTCGTCTGGTGGCTTGAGATCGCTCGGCGTAACCGGTTTACTACCCGTTTCGTCAAGGGACTTCAATGAGGCTGAGGCAAGAAAACGCCAGGGAAGGCAAAGTCGCTCCAGAAACTGCATTAGTCGGGTCATTAGAAGGCCGAGGACGCCGATAACGAGCATCCCGGCAACGACGCGGTCCAGTCGCAGCATCTGACGGTTGAACTGAATCATGTACCCTAGTCCGGACCTCGCGCCCATCATCTCCGCCGCAACGACACACATCCAGGCGAACCCCAGGCCGGTTCGGAGCCCGGCAAACAGGTTGGGTAACGAGGCGGGCCAGATAACGTGCAGAAATCGTTGCCATCCCGACGCCCCAAGTGAACGCGCTGCTTCAAGAAAGACGACGGGCACCTCACGAGCGCCGAGCATCGTGTTTGTTAGGACTGGAAAGAAGGCTCCGATAAATATCACGAAGTAGGATGAAGGATCACCGAGTTGAAAGAGGACAATGGAGATCGGAATCCATGCGATGGGCGGGATCGGTCGGATGGTGTCAAGGAGTGGCGTTAGGACCTTCCGCACGATTGGGAATATACCTACGGCAAACCCCAGGGTGATTCCAAGAGCCGATGCGATTAGGAATCCAACGAGAACGCGCCGTATGCTTGCGACGCAGTCTGCAAGGAGGTCACCGGACACGAAGAGTCGGACGACCTCCAGCGCGCATTGTGAAGGAGCTGAGAGAATCGGTTTCGATTGCATACGCACTGCCACCTCCCACGCAAGGAGGCAGAGGAGTACCGCTGCGGACTTTGTGAAGACGGCGGTCACGACGGCCGCGAGAACGGAGCAACGCCTGCGCGGTTCCTTCTTCATTACCTTTGTTCGTTCGCCATCGTTCGCCATGTTGTTCACCTCGGCCGTGCTGGAATCGAACTGAACGATGAAATCTGCGGTACAACCGCGGGTGCGATGCTGCTGGACCCGCTGGGCGTCGCGGCGGCCTGCTTGGCGGCCACGAGTTGGTGCAGGCGTTCGCCGAGCTTGGTGCGGATGGTGTCGAAGCGGCGGGTCAGGACGTCACGCTTGGACGCCTTCATCTTCAGATAGAACGGGTCGTCCGGATGAGGACGCGGGAGGGGGCCGCTGATCTGCTTGAAGGCGCCGGCGAAGGGGTACTTGTGCCGCTTCAGCCGCTCGTAAGCCTGATCCGAGAAGTCCACGGGCAGTTGTTCGTCGTCGAACAGGTCGCGGTTGACGGCCTGGGCCAACTCGATGTAGACGGCCTGGGTGACAAGCTGCCGCAGCTCCTCGGTCAGCGAGGAGATGTGGGCCTTGCAGCGGGAGTCGGCAGCCTGCGTCTCCCGCGCCATGAGCTGGACGACAGCTGTGTTGAACTGGGACACCAAGCCCTGCCGCTGGTCGTCGTCCAACTTCGCAGCCAAGCCCTTGTCCATGATGGACCGCAGATCCGTCAGGGTCCGCACGGGGCAGCCGTCCTGCGTTCCGTAGAAGCCCACCAGGGGCCACGGAACCGTCTGGGCGCACCGAACGACCTCCCCGCTGGCAGCGCCGTCTGCCGGCGGGTCCGCGGCCTGAAGGACCTCTTCCAGCAGGCCGCTGCCGTAGGTCAGCAGGCGCAGCGTGTTGGGGTGCTCGTCGAACAGGTCGGGATTGAAGGTCACAGCCTCCCACGCCCCGTGCCAGTCCAGCATGTGCGCCCCGCGAATCTCCGGATGCGGCTCGAAGCGACCACGCATCGCCGCCGACTCGACGATCGACCGCTCCAACTCTGGCAGCGTCACCGGCGACGGCTCGGCGCTGGCGGCCTCGACCGTGTCGTCCACCAGCTTGTCCAGGTTCAGCGCCGAGATTTCCTTCTCTTGGACACGGCGGTTGATCTCCGCGATTTCCTTGGCGATCAGCTCACCGCGCCGCTTGTCGTTGGCCATCGCCGCCGCCTCGATCACCTTGGCCACCTGGGTGAGGATCGGCTGCAACTCGCCCACGACGCTCTCGAAGGACGTGATCCGCTCGTCGAGCCGCTGGTACACCGTGGCCTCGACGGTGCCGTCGTAGAAGTAGTTGCGAATCCAGACCTTCTGGAACACCTGGCCAATGCGGTCGATACGGCCGATCCGCTGCTCCACCCGCATTGGGTTCCACGGCATTTCGTAGTTGATCAGCACGCCGCAGGTCTGAAGGTTCAGGCCCTCGGAGGCCGACTCGGTGCAAAGGAGGATCTTGATGTCCTGCCGCTCGCGGAAGGCGGTCTTGATGTTCTCCTTGCTGGTGCCGACCCAGTTCTGCCCGTCCCAGCGCTCGCCACCGCGACCGCTGTAGCAGGCGACCTGGCCGCCGTAGACGTGCCGGAGCTTGTCGCGGAGGTAGTCCATCGTGTCCGTGTACTGGGTGAACACGATCACCGTGTCCCGCCGCTTGAGCACGTCGGTCAGGTCCCGCGCGAGCTGCTCGAACTTACTGTCGGTCCCCAGGGCCCGCAAATCGGCAAGGAACCTGGTGACGTACTGGATCTCGCCCAGGAACAACGCGGGCACCGAGGCGTCGTCCTGGTCCTCGTCCCCCGTGTCGAACAACAGATCCTCGCTCACGTCCGCGTCCAGGTCTTCCTGGTCCAGATCGTCATCCGTCAGCAGGTCTGCCTGGGATGCGCCCTTCAGGTAGGCCAGACGACGTTCCAGGCTTTGCTGGATCGCATAGAAGCTGCTGGTCAGCCGCCGGCGGTAGACGGTCATGATGAAGCCCAGGCCGCGGCGCTCGGCCTCGTACTTCTGGTAGTGGTTGCGGATGTACTTTTCGATCCGCTCGTAGAGTTCCCATTCCTCCGGCTTCATTTCGATCCATTCGGGCCGTGGCTCACGATCGGGGACGTTTTCCTTGAGCAGGCCCTGCTTCCGGTACTCGCGCAGCAGCGATCGCGTGTTGCGGAAGACGTGCCGCCGCAGTGGCGTGTGACGGACGGCGAGCTGACGGAGCACGCCCAGGGCCTGGCCGTCGAACTGGCGGATGACGGCTTCGGCGTTGCGGGAGCGGGGCAACCGGCGGAGCTGATCCCACGTGACCGATCCCACGCGCCCCTCGGCAACCCGACAGAACTGTTCGTCCCACTGGCCGCCGGTGACGAAATAATCGTCCAGCATCCCCAGCACGAACGTCCAGTCGATGTCCTCGAACGGCTGACGCAGTTCCTCGAAGTACCGCAGGAAACTGCCCTCGACGCCCCAACGGCCGCCCATGCCCAAGAGCTTCAGCAGGTCGAAGACCTCCACGGGGTCCACCTGCATCGGCGTGGCCGTCAACAACAGCAGGCCCCGCGTCTTGGTCGCCAAGCCAGGCCGACCCTCGGTGCCGCCCAGCAGCTCCAGCAGGCGATTGGGCCGGAACAGATCCTTGTTCAGGAAGTCCTTACGCCGGGCGTGGTGGGACTCGTCCACGACCACCAGGTCCCAGTCCTGTCCCTCCAGGAGCTGTGCCTGCCGTTCCCGACGCTTCGCCAGATGGCTGGAAGCTAAGAAAATGGGATGGGCTTCCCACGGATTACCGTCATCCTGGCCAGGCACCTGACGCCCAAAGGCATCGTAGAACATGTTGCCGTCATAACGCGGGATGTTCAGGGCGAACTTCTCGTACAGTTCCTCCTGCCACTGCACCAAGACGCTCTTGGGGACCAGGATCAACACCCGCTGGGCCACCCCCGAGATGATGAGCTGACGCAGCGCCACGCCGGCCTCGATGGTCTTCCCCAACCCGACCTCGTCGCAGAGCATGAACCGTTCGGGGAACCGGCGGATGATCGTATCCGACACCCGAACCTGATGCGGCCAGGGATTGACCGTGCAGGTTTCCACGCCCAGCCGGTCGGCGTTCAGTAGGAACGGCACGTCGCGCAGGAACTGAAAGACGATCCGTTCACGCTGGTTCCCAGCGACATTGTAGTCGTCGTGTTCGTCTTCGATCGTGGTGTCATCTTCGTCGACACCGAACTCGAACTTGGGCTGGGACGAAGGCCGGAACTTGAGCAGCTCCTGTTTGACCGCTTCGGGGATCGGCAAGGCGATCCAGTCCTTTTCCTTCTTGTTCCACAGCCGGTCGAACTTGACGCGGATGTTGGCCAAGTATGGGGCGGTTTCCCAGGAGTTGAAGACCATGAAGGACTCGTAGTTATCCTCCAGCGCCGTCGCCGACTCGTTGACGCTGCCCGAAAAACCGATCTGGTTGCCATCCTTGTCCTCGAACAGGCCCTCCTTGGGATGGTAGTAGGCGTCAGCCTTGTTGGCCGACAGCGGCCGTCCCTGGGCGTCGGTGGGCAGGACCACCTTGATCTCCAACTGGCCGGTGCCGATCAGCCATGCCAGGACCTTCAGGCGGTTCTCAACGTAGTCGCTTTCGGGCAGCACGAGCCGCATCTTCATGCGTTCGGCCAGACGTTGTTCCAACAGGGCATGGCCCTGGCCGATGGCATCCACGTCGGCCTCGGACAAGTCAGCGCCGCACAGGAGCCGCATCTTACCGCCGTTGAGGATCAGCTTGGTCACGCCGGCCGCAGCTACCGCGAGCATCGTGCTGGAGAAGTAGCCGGCGGCCCGATCGTAGCGGACGCTGGCGGCCAGCGCAGGGATGAAGAACTCCTTGAGTCGGTCATCCTGCGGCCCGTAGCTGATCTTCCAGGCGGTGTCGCGCAAGCTCGGCATCAGCGTTTCCCATCTTTCAGTCCGAAGTAGTCGGTGTCCTCCGTAGGCTCCGGCGGCGACGATGGCTTCTTCGTCGGCTTCTGCTTCCCTGGCGGCGTCCTTTCGTCCGCCAGTTTCTCCTCGGCCGTCGCCTTGCCGTTCTTCAGACTCGCGATACCGTTCCTGACTTTGAACGCGAGACGCTTGAGCGCGTCGATCGCTTCCTCGTACTGCTCCACCACGCCCTCGTAGGTCGGTGTTCCCTTCGCCCAGGCGTGGGTTAAGTCTGGCATGCTGGTGAACCAGACATCATTCGACCTTCTGATCCATGCCTCGGTATGCTTTTGAAGATCGGCCAGACAGTCCTGGAGGTTGTCGGGCACCTTCGGCTCCCGGCCAGGACGTGCCGGCCGTGTCGGCGGCGAACCAAACAACGGATCGGGATCGGGTTGCGGCTTCTTCGGTCTCTTTGGCATCTTTGGAACCCTCGTATTTGCTGTACTGTCCGACTCTTTTACTACTCGTCTTCCTCATCTTCCGATTCGTCGTCGTCCTCCCCCACATCCTCGTCATCAAAGCCGGCCAGCTTCATCTGCGGGTCCAGCTTGGGCGGCTCCTCTTCCTTGGGCGCCGGTAGGTCATCCCAGAACAGCATGCGCAAGGCGTCCAGCGTGGTCATCTCGGGCCGGAGGAACTTGCCGGCCTTGTCGCGGGTCGTGGGAATGGCTTCCATCATCGCCTGGACCAGCGCCTTGGTGCGGCTGTCGGTCCGCAGACCCTGGCGATCGACGAAGACCTGGCAAGCCTTCGAGCCTTCCTCGTCGTAAATCATCATCGCAGTGTGCAGGGCGTCGATCAGGTGGGGGAAGGCGTCGGCGTCCTCGTCCACCATGCCCTTCTTACGCCGCGCGGCGGGCAGGTTGATCGCCACGCTGGAGGACTTCTTGGTCACCAGCCGCTTGTCCCGCACCAAGTGCTGTTCCATGTCCAGTCCAAGCGCCAACGCCAGTTTGCGCGCTTCGTCGGCTGGGAACTCTTGTGCGCTGAAGGCATCCCAGGCCATCAAGTACCAGTCGGTCACGGGGTCGAACTCCACGGACCGGCCGAGGAGAAGGCCCTGCTTACGCAGGTTGACGACCTCCTGCCGGGCAAGGTCCAGTGCCTCACCAGGCTTCAGCGGGAGCGGGTCGCCGGTCTTGGGGTCAGTGTCACTCGTGAGCACCGGCCAGTTCTCGGAGATGATCGAGAGCACTGGGCCGAACGTGCTGATATAGAGGTCTACGCCCCTAATCCCCTGGGCCTCGAACTCAGTCGCCTTCTGCCGGGCCGTTCCCCGAACCTTTGCCTTGAGATCGTCCCACCAAATCGGTTCCGCTGACTTGTCTCGCTTCCGGCATGCGAGCAGGATGGTGCTGGCAGCGGCGTTCTTCTTCGCTTGGTGCAGGCTGTGCTCGTTCTCCGTGTGTACGGGCCAGGAGGCATCAATAACGAAACCTGCGTCAATCAAGGCAGTACCGAGTGTGTCCCATGCCTCCACTTCTTTGTGCGTGAACATGACGGCAAGCGTACCGTGAGGATGAAGGACTCGATGTATCTCTCGGAAGACTGCAATCATCTTCCGTTCGTAGTCCTGACGGGCCAGTGGCTTCTTCTTGCCCTTACCAAACTCCGAGAATCTCGCCCAGTTTGCGACGGCTTCGTCGTCCTTGTTGGTCAGTTCCTCCGCAAACCCGCTGGGAAAGAACACACCGAATGTCCGCTTTAGCCAAACGTAGAAGAAGTCCGCGCACTCCGAATAGATGACGTTGTCGTAATACGGTGGATCAACACATACGATCGTCACTCGACCGCTCGGCAAATCTGGCAGGTTCGCGGCTGTACCATGCGAAATAGACAACCTGTCAACGACATCGTCAAGTTTGCGCTGCGCCAACGGCAGATGGCGTTGCCCGCTGTCGAGCAAAACGAGTCGCGCGATTCCCGTGTAGGCCGTGACGACTTGCTCCAACGCCCATGGCAGCAAGTTGCGCGAAGCATCATATTCAATATGACTCCACTTGAAGCGAAAGTCGTGCCGACTGAAGGTGTGAGCGATGACCGTCCGCGATGGATGCCAGACTGCCTGACGGGAGTTGTAATCGACAACCTTGTCCAACGCGATCGCAAGATAAGTGATGATTGCCTCCGCTCGTCGAGGATCGTGAGCGCAGGCTGACTGGATCGCTCTCCCCACTTTTCGGAACTCATCAACAGCAATACCAATGGAAAGAAGCTGTCGCGGGCCGAACACATCAACGAACCGCAACTCACCGTAGTTTTCCAGACGATCTGAGGGGCCGATGTATCGCCGCTCATCTGGCAGGATGCCATCGGCTTCCCATGCAGCGGTTTGCTTCTGAAGTTCCTTGACGGCGCGTTCGTACGCCGCTTCATCTTCGGCAGAGGGAATCCGCCAGTCCATGCCACCGTCATAGACCTCGATCGCGTACAGTTGCTGTCCCATGCGACCTGCTTGCGCTTCACCTTTGATGTAGTCCCCAGGAATAGGATCGCCAGTCCATGGACTAACGCCCGATCCACCTTTCACAGTGCCCTTATCAGGTCTTGCGCGATCGCATGCCGAACGGCCGTGGACAAGCTCGAATCTGCAACGATCCGCATGCGGGTCTGCAATAAGTCGAACCGCTACCGGATCAGCGCCCTTCTTGATCCACCAGTTTGTTGACAGTGGTACGAGTTTTCGCGTAACTGGACATGCAACGGTGCGAGTCCAAAGATGCGTGCCGCCCTTTAGCGAGCCATCCGGCGTCGGCGGATGCGCAGGAAAAAAGGGTGTGAGCCGATGGCGGACGCTTTGACACCAAATGCCGCCAAACCTGCGGACGTCGTCAGCCAGCGACGGGCCGAACCGGGCAGGATAGTCGAGAGTTGCCCGAAGGATTACATTTGCGACAGGATTCAACTCATTGGCGCGCACGGTTAGCCCATACCTTAACGCCTCAAAGGGGATGCTCCCGCCACCAGACATCGGATCGCAGAAGACGATTTCTGGTCCCCAGGTCCAAGTCAACAGGTCGTAAAGCGTTTCGAGTTGCTCCTCGTTTGGGTTGTATGTGAAGGCCCGTGGGTAGCCGAACTTGTTGCCCGGCGTCCTCTTGCCGGTACATTTCTCGTAGTCGATCAGCTTCCTTGCTGCCACAGGATCACCCTGGATGCCGATTAGCCGCTTAAACCATGCCTTGTAGTCGTCGAAGGTCGGGAATCGCTTCCGGAACTTCGCCGGCCAAGGTCGTACTCCGACTTCATCGCCGGTCGGGTACGCCGGGAGCAGGCTGGCCAGGATCGCCGCCCGACTGACGGTCAACGGACGTCGTGCCCACCAGACATGTAGGAAGTACAGCGGCGGCAGCGCCGACGAAGCCCCTCGCTCCCGCATGCACTCCGCTCCGATCTCGGCAATCGGGAGCCACTGCTCGATCAGCACTTTCGGCCGGTCCGTCTTGGTCGCCATCGTCACTCCTGTGGTTCACTTTGCCCGCCGACCCGGCGGTCAATATGGTAATCGCCGTTTAATGGGGTAATGGGCAGCGTTCCATTACCCTATTCCGCCCCGTTCCACCTCCGCACCCGCTTCGCAGGAACGCCGTCCC
>JAPLNJ010000196.1 GCA_026692885.1 Planctomycetota bacterium
TTAAGTCAATAGGCCGCAAGGACGTCAGGAAGCTTTGGTTCGCTGGCCAATCGCAAACGTGTGCCGGTCTGCACGGACCCGTCGTGCCGCCGGAGGGCGCATAAAGGATTGTTTTCTGGGGAGCACGGATGGTGGCGAAGAGGCGCAGGAAATCGATTGTCGCTGGGACTTTGAGTTTCTTCTCCGCGGCCCTTAGTGGTCATCGCCAGCGAGGTCCCCGCGCAAGGCGGTTGCGTCTGGAATGGCTGGAACCCCGTCAACTGCTCGCAGGGGATCCACTGGCGTCCGTGACCACCGACCAGCCGGACTACGCTCCGGGAGAGACCGCCAGGATTGTCGGCAGCGGTTTTGCTATCGGCCAGGCGGTCGAACTGCAGGTCTTGCATAGTCCCGCGGTAGCCCCCGGCGGCGCAGGACACGCTCCGTGGTACATCGTCGATGGCGGAGTTGGCGATCTGGACGGCCAAGCCGACGGCCGTTTCGCCACAACGTGGTACGTCGATCCCGACGACTCCCTGGGCGCCGAATTCCGCTTGACAGCCCGCGGAGTCGGCGCGGGACCCGATGGCCTGCTCGGCACGCCCGACGACGTGGATACAGGACCGATCGCCACGGCGACGTTTCCCTGTGTGGTGACGGCCGATCTGAGCGTGACGGTGGACGATGGCAAGACCGAGTCCGTGCCTGGCACAATGAACACCTATACGATCACGGTCACAAACAACGGCCCCGAGACGGTCCCCATGCCTTATATGGCGATCGTAAAGGGTACGCGGCGAGGGCAGCCCAATGTGCCACTCGAAACCTGGGCTGAAAAAATCGACAAAGCACTGAGGGTGGGGGAAAGCTGGACCTACCAGATAGACAGCTGGTCCATCCCAGCGGCCACGAGCCAGCTAGACTTTACCGTGACCGTAGCGGGTGTTGCTGGCTTGAAGGACTCCAACCCTGCCAATGACGCCGCCACGGACGCCGACACGCTGACGCCGCCGCAGATCGACCTGCGCATCGCTATGACGTCAACTAGTCCGGTCCCCGGAGAAATCGTGACCTACACCATTGATGTCACGAATTACGGCCCAAGCAATGCGTCGGGGGCCAGCGTGGCGGACAACTTGCCCGACATTTTGATGAAGGACAAAGAATGGCAATGGGAGGCGACGTGGGCGGGCGAGGCCAGCGCGTCAGCGGTCAGCGGCTATGGGGACATTGCCAACCAGACGGTGAATGTACGGGGATGCGTTGCGGACCTTGAAGGTTTCAAGTGCGGTACAGCCAAGGTCACTTACACGGTGTGGGGTCCCATTGACTCCGCGGCCATCGGGACGATCAGCAACACGGCGACGGTGACCGCCCCCAGCGGCGCCACCGAAACCAATACGGCCGACAACGCCGCCACGGTCGCCGCCACGCTGACACCCCAGGCCGATCTGACGATTGCCGTTTCTCATACCGCGGACGATAAGCCCCATTACTACGCGCCCGGGGGGAGCACCGACTACAAGATCGTGGTCACGAACAATGGCCCCAGTGACAACACGGGTGTGACGGTGAAAGACACATTTCCCGCGAACCTAACCAGCCACACCTGGACGGCCAGCGGCACCTTGGGCACGGTCTATGTGGCGAGCGGTTTGGGGGACCTGTCGCAGACCGTCAGTATTCCCGCGCACGGCTCGATCACTTACATCGTCACGGCCGACATCCGTCCGACGGCCACCGGCAACCTGGTGAACGAAGCCGAGGTGTTCACGACAAGCGTGCCCAACCGGCATTCGCCGAGCAAGGACACAGACACAGACACCCAGCACCTGACAATTACCGTAACCAACGAGGCGAACAACTACATACCCGGGAGAAACACGAAGTACACGATCGTGATTGAGAATCCTACCACTAGCGGCAGCGACATCACAGGGGCGGTGGTCACGGATACCTTTCCTGCGGACCTCACCGACGTCACGTGGGACGCCGAAGTCGGGGGCTCGATTGTCGCGAGCGGTTTGGGAAACCTGGCGGAGACCGTCAGCATTCCCGTGGGCGGCAAGATCACTTACACAGTCACGGCCAACATCCGTCCGACGGCCAGTACAGATCTCGTGAACACGGCTCGGGTGACCGCGTTTGGCGACAGTCACCCCGAGTTTAATGTCAACAACGCCGCGACGGACACCGACACATGGTATCCGCCCGTGGTGCAGACGTTCTATCTGCCCTTCCCGGCCGCAGATGTCCTGACGGCACTCAAGAGTATCCAGACCAATTCCACTGCCCCCCCCCCGCCTCCCATAAGTCCAATCAGTACCTTCACGTCGATCGCGATTACGCAGAACCGAACTTACATCTACTACGATCATTGGGAGAACGGATTCGTCAACGACATTGCCGAGCCGACGGAAAAGGAGACGTATGACATTAACAATCCGGACAAGCTGGCTGGCGTGCAGATCTGGGGAGACGGAGATCTCACCAACGGAGTAGCTCCCGGTCATCCCACCGACACTCTGGATGCCGGGGACGTCATCACCCTGCCACCCTTGACTGGTACACCCCCAACATATCCCACGATTCCGGTACTACCCACCAGGGACAAGAGCGAAATCTTCTTCGATGGGGGCGACAAGCTCGCCGCCAGTAATTCGATTGCGATCAGCGTAACAAGTTGGGCCACCGGCCCCGCGACACTGCTGGGGGATGCACTGGAAGTGTACGACACCAGCCGCTGGGGCAATGAGTATGAAGTACCCATCGGCGAAGATACGAGCGAGAAGGTAAATGCCCTGGACATATACGGAAATCTGATTCCGGTTCGTCCTGTCCTGGACATAGCTGGAAATCTGATCCTGGACGAAGATGGATATCCGATTCCGTTTCTTCCGAATTTCTTCACCTATAGCGGCCTGACCATTATGGCGGCCAGGGATGGGACGAAGGTCCGGATCGACCTCGACGGAGAAGGTCCGGTCGATCTCCCCATGACGATCACGCTGGTTCATCAAGGTGACGCCTATCTGGTCGATGGAGGCATCAAGCAAGGGGCGACCGTAGTCAGCGTAGACGACAGTGGTCGGCCGGATCCGAACAAACCGATTCAGGTGGACCTGATTACGGGGCGTAGAGATGCCACCTACGAAAGCCGGTGGTTCACGCTGGCACCGCGGGGGCCTATGGATGACCCCAAGACCTCGTGGAGTAATAGTTACTATACGCCTGTATCCACCAGCTGGGGGCAAGACGGCAGTGAGCAGCCGACAGGTGTCTATCTGTACAATCCGAATTTATCGGACCCCCTCACGGTGACCTACGTCAGCCGTGACCGTGGAGGCACGGGTTCCCTCGTAACCGCATTCATCACCATACCCCCAAGGGGTACGGCGATGCAACAGATACCAGCTGGTTCTGGAGCACACTTCTTTACCTCAGAGGGCCAGAATTTCTATGCCGTCTCGGTGACGGGCGTTGCTCCTGACGTTGACGACACCAAAATCAGTCCAGGTTATGACTGGGGGATGTCGCTGATCCCCGTCCGCAATCTGACCACCCAGGCCAAGGTCGCCATGGGTTTTGGACGTGACGCTACCTTAAAAGGCAAGCCCACCGACAAGCCCAACGAAAATGGCTCGCCTGTGTGGGTGACACCGGTGGGCAACCCCGATAGGCCGGTCTGGGTGTATGTGGACTACAAGGGGGATAGCTTGGAAGGCTTCAGGGATCCGAATGGTTATCAGTATGACGTGAAGTACAACCTGCTTGAACTCCAGAGTCAGGAAGTCTTCGACCCCAGCGGTGACCAGAGCGGCATGTTGCTGTACACGCTCGACGCCAACGTCAAGTTGGCGGTTGCCTGGGGAGAAGACCCCATCGCAGCCTCTGTCGGCGCGCCAGGGATGGACGTGGGGACCTATGTTCCGCCCCTCCCGGAGTTCAATGCTGGCAAGAACGCCATTCTTGTCGAGGATGCTAATCATGACGGCGTCGTCAGCCCCGGAGATACCCTGGAATACACGATTGTCGTGACCGACATCTCTCGGTTCGAGAAGATCGACGATATCTGGCTGTCGGATGAGCTGCCCGACGGAACGATCTACGTTGCCAATAGCACAAAGTACTCCATTGCCGACGGGCAGCATGGCCCGGGTCCACGCGATGAAACCACGCACCCTCTTGAGGATGACTCCATCGGCACCAGGTTTCCGCTGGATGGCGACGGCAAGTTGCTCCCACCCCTCTATGGATGGGACAGCTATACCGTGACCTTCCGAGCCGAGATCGTGAGTGACCTGGCAGCTGGCGTCACCCGCCTCATCAATCAAGGTACCGCCTACTCACCACAGCTGGGGACAACCGTCGCCCTCAGAGCGGAGACGCCGCTGTACCGCCTGGGGGACTACGTGTGGGTCGATGCAAACGCCAACGGTCTTCAGGATGCAGGTGAATTGGGACTGAGTGGTGTGACGGTTAAACTCCTGGACGCCAATGGAACGACCCCACCGCAGACGACCACGACAGACGCCAGCGGACATTACGGATTCACAGCAGCGCCAGGTAAATATCAGTTCCAATTCATGGCGCCGGACGGATATGTGTTTACCACACAGTACGCAACCGGGGATCAGACAGCCGCGAACGACAGCAACGCCAATGCGTTCGGATTCAGTGGACAGGTCACGTTGTTGCCGAACGCATCAGGGGCGAGCGATCAGACGATCGATGCAGGCCTTCTGACGCCGCAAAACAACGTGGGCGTCACCAAGACCGACAGCGTGGGCGGGTCGTCAATCACCCCCAGCACCGGCGCGGTGGTGCCTGGCAGCAGCTTTACCTACACCATCACCGTCAGCAACGCCGGACCCAGCACGGCCACCAACGTGACGGTCAACGACCCGGTGCCCGTCGGCCTGGCGTCCTTCCTCTGGAGCGGCAATGGCAAGACCGACCAACCCGGCCCGCTCAATGACATC
>JAPLNJ010000197.1 GCA_026692885.1 Planctomycetota bacterium
GGCGTTTTTTGTTAGCGGAGCGGCGCAAGCCGCCCGGTTTTCCGACTGTAATACCGGACGGCTCGCGCCGTGCCGCTACAAAGTAGATGGCATTGGGCCCACGCCAACCAGCACCCGAGGGTGCTGCATTATTCTGGCCAACCGGTATAATTTTGCGGGCAACACGTGAATTCAGCGTTCTCGTGAACTGACGGAACGATCCCCTGACCGCGAATTACCATCATGCCCCAGTCAATCACAGCCGCTGGGATTCAGTCCCATCTGGAATCGATCGGCTATCGGCGAGAGCTGTTGGCTGCGGACTTCCAGCTGGGGGACGGTACGCGCGTGCCGCTCGTCGCTTTTGCTCAAGCTCCGGCTGATGCGCGAAGTGCCTGCATCGCGGTCCTGGAGGCCGAGGAAGGATCGCCGGAGTTGGTCCGCTCCTGTCACTCACTTGCCGCTCCGCTCGTCTTGGTCTGCGGTCCTCGTGGCTTGGAATGGTGGAAACAAGGAGCCGCGAAGCCCGAACGGCAGCGACGTCCGATTCCCCCCGACGAGGTGCAGCGGTTCTTCAAGACGCATGCGGATGACTTCGCCCCCAGCACCATCTATCGAGCGAAAACCTGGGGACGCTTCGACGCGCAATTCCAGCTGAGCTTTGTTGATTTCGGATTGATGCCGTTGATCGAGAAGCACCTTGGCGGAACACTCGTGCAGCTGATTTCTCAACACGTTCAGACGTTGAAGTCGCTGTTGAAGTGGGATGTGCTCAGCCCCGAGAAAGGGCAATTATTGCTGAGATACGTTTTCTGGTTGGTGTCCGCCAAGATTCTGCACGACAAACGCGTCGGGAAGTTCCAGAAGCTCGATCTGCTGGATGCCGAAGATGTCTTGAATGCCGTTGGCGAGCACTTCCATATCGCTGCGATCAACATCACGAGCGAGAAGCAACGCCGAGCATTGAGCGAAGTCGCCGCGCGAATTGCTCAGACCAGTAGCTTGCAGCTGGCGACAACGGAAGCCTTGGCCCACGTTTACGAGAACACGCTCATCTCGAAGGCGACCCGCCAGCAGCTTGGCACACACAGCACGCCATCGTACCTGGTAGACTACATCGTCGGACGGCTCCGACCGTGGATCGAAGAGATCCCTGTTGAGCAACGCCACGTCTTCGAGCCGGCTTGCGGCCATGCGGCCTTTCTCGTGTCCGCCATGCGATTGCTCACCGAACTGTTGCCCGACGGATTGTCCACCGCAACACAACGCCGCGCCTACTTGCGGCGACGGATTCACGGCTGCGACATCGACGCGTTCGCCCTGGAGATTGCCCGGCTTTCGCTCAGCCTCACGGACATTCCCAACCCCGATGGCTGGGATTTGATCGCGGGCGACATGTTCGTCGGAGACGCGCTGGAACAGCAGGCGCGGAAGGCGATGGTGCTCTTGGCCAATCCGCCGTTCGAGAACTTCAAGACCGAGGACCGAACCTGGTACACAACGCGAGGGGTCGAACTTCGTCACGTCAACAAGACCGCTGAGATGCTAGCTCGCGTGCTCCCCGAGCTTCCGCGAGGAGCCGTTGTGGGCCTCGTCGTTCCTCAAGGCTTCCTGCACAGCCAGAACGCAACACCGGTTCGTAAGCTGCTGACTTCCGAATTTGAGCTGCAGGAGATCTGCCTATTTCCGGATAAGGTCTTCACGTTTTCGGACATGGAGTCCGCTGCCCTGATCGCTCGGAAAACAGGTGCCAAGCCGACTGGAACGACACAAGTCCGATATCGTCGCGTGCGCGAACGTGGGATGGAGGCGTTCAAACGTGCCTATGCCGCAACGTCGGAGGCCATGCTTGCACCAACCACGATTCCTTCGGAAACTGCCGACTTTCGTGTCCCAGAGCTGCGAGATCTTTGGGAGTGGTGTGGCCGATTGCCACGCTTTCGGGCATTTGTGGACGTTGGACAGGGTCTCCAATACAAGGGGGCTGGATTGCCGGCTGGAGCACAGACGATTTCCGAATACGAGTTTCCGGGGGCGGTTAGAGGGTTCGCTCGATTCGAACGAGACTTGCAGGTTCATGAATTGCCTCGTGAGACTTGGATGAGTCTTGATCGCAAGCTCATCCTGCGCGAAAGCTATGGGGCCGAGATTGGGCAACCTCAGGTGTTGTTCAACGAGGCACCGACTGACCGAGGGCCGTGGAGACTGAAGGCATTGGTCGATGTTTCTGGGCATCCACTCACTCGCCGGTTCAATACCGTCCGTTCGCTCCACTCGTTCAGACTTGCGTTGGAGCTTATCTGGTCCCTGTGCAACTCACCGATTGCCAATGCCTTCGCATACTCTCACTCGGGCAAGCGTCACAACGACGCCGGGATGTTCCGCGAAATGCCGGTTCCCGGTCTCGAAGGTGATCAGGGCAAAGCGGTTGTGCGTGCTGCTCGCGACTATCTCAACTACGTCCGGCGCGATCCGGCGGCTATCCTCCAACGGCCGATCAGTCCGCAGAAGGCTCGTTCGCTCTTGCTGCGAGTCGATTGTGAGGTGCTCAAGTTATACGACCTTCCTCGCGAGCTGGAGTGGCAGCTTCTCAAGTTCTTCGATGGTTGGCCTCGCGAAGGTGTGCCATTCCAGTTCGACCGCTATTTCCCGGAACACTTCGACGACCACATCACGCTGGCGGAGTACTTGGCGATCACCGATGAATGGGAGCAAACGAACGAACGTCGCGTCGAACTCATCGAGAAGAAGATCGCCAGAACGATCACGCCTGCCGAACGGACGGAGTTTGAGCACCTGCAGTTCCTAGCCGGTGCCCGCCAAAACTTGCTGGCCCCGCTGCCACTCAAGGAGCTTGAAGCACTAAATCGCGAATTGCTGCGGGAGGTCGAGGAATGAAGGCGACCAGCGCTTTCCAGTACCTGTCGCTTCTCTGTCGTACCAAGCGATCCGCCTACATCGAATGGATGCAATTTCCCAGCGATCTTCCCGACCTCAGCAGCAAGCCGGCGCCACGCAATTCAAGACCGCAAGGCATCACCGAAAGTTGGTTCGCCCGAAAGCGTCGGGGCGAATTGCCGGACACGTATTGAGACTGGCTGGTTCGGCGGCACGTGAAGTTCGGGCGCAGGATTCGCGCGGGTATGGTACGTTGCCGACCTACCGCGCTAACCCTGCGGTTGTAGATCAACTGGCACCCTGCAACACTGAATGGCCGAGAAAGAGAGGACCTCATGAGAATCGTCAACCTGATCGTCCTGACGTGGCTCAACGCGTTTACGCTGATGGCAGCTCTGCCCGCCGCGGCTCCTCAGCGGTCGGACAAACCGAACGTCCTGTTCATCCTGGTGGATGACTACGGCATCCAGGACGTCGGCGTCGAGGGCAGCACCTTCTACGAGACGCCGTACATTGACGCCCTGGCCCGCGGCGGCATGAGATTCACGCGGGGCTACGCAGCCTGTCAGGTGTGCAGTCCGTCGCGCGCGAGCATCCTGCTGGGCAAATACCCGGCCCGGCACGGCATCACCGATTGGATTGGCGCTGGCGTCGGGGAAGGCTTCGCCAAGCAGCGGCACACCAAGTTGCTGGTGCCCGATTACGTCCGCAAGCTGCCGGCGGCGGACACCACGCTGGCCGAGGCCCTGAAACAGGCGGGT
>JAPLNJ010000198.1 GCA_026692885.1 Planctomycetota bacterium
TGTACGGCTCGAAACGCGACGGCGTGCGGCAGCTGTTCGTGATGCGTCTGGCCGATCGGGCCGAGCAGCGCATCACCGATCTGTCAGCGGGACGCGGCGCGATGTGGCCGCACTGGCAACCCGCCACGGGCGACCAGCGTTGAACGCTGACACAGGCCGTGTGATGATCGCACGTGGTCGAGTCCGGGGGAGGTCCACTATAGGCCGGTGCGCAATTCAGGCCGAGGCGACGTTTCCTCAGGATCGCCCTCCCGGTCGCCGCCGCGGGTCCGTGAATCGGACTTGCAAGGTTGTGCCGGGACCAGCGCACTACGACCGGACCGCCAAGATCAATTTCCCTGTGGAACAGATTGGTGCGCGGATGCGAGCACCGTTGAAGTTATGGTACGGTCCCGGCTCTTCCAGTCAGCCGGGTATCACGAGTGCACCGGCCGCGGGCACGGGACTGCAGCCGTGAGCGTCAGGCCAGCCGCCGACGATGCCGGACAACGCATCGGGGCTTTAGGACTGGGCTTGGACCTGTCCCGTTCAATTGCCCCCGCGATTCGTGTCCGCTGGCCTGGCAAAGGGGATTCGGGGTGCCTGCTTGACCGGCACATCGCCGTTCTTCAATCGCTCCTCCGGCGTCGGCAATGCTTCGGCGGACCAAATGCTGACTCGCTCGAATTCGATCCGTGCGCCCTTATCACCTCCGATGCCGAGCCAGATGACTCCGGGATTGATCGACTGTTCCAACACGATGGGATCGCAGACCGCGATGTCGTTGACATACAGTTCCATGGTCTGATCGCGCACAACCACGGTTAACGCGTTGAAGGCCTCGGGCTGCTTGAGTGCGAAATGGGAGAAGGGTGGAAATGGTCGCGATCGTGACCAGCCCTCGCCTCGAAACTCGACATCCAATTTCCCATTCGACCTGACCCACACGGCGACGTTGCGTATCTTGTCTTCGGTCTCCAAGGAAAGGTGCCAGTTCTCGGCCTCAGGAGATGCGAGTCGTCCTACCGCTCTGACGACATAGTCATGTTCCTTGCCGAGTGGGTTGGACACACCGCCTCCGCCTGCAGCGGTGGGCATCTGAATGAAGTACTTACCCTTGTTGTAACCGTACTCGATGGACCAGCCATCCTTGTCGGGGTCACGCTTCCCTTGCTGCCAACCCGATCTTCGATCGGCAAAGTCGTCGTCGAAGCGAGGCTTGACTTTGCTGAGATCGGGAGCTGTAATGCGTCCCTCGCGCAAAGCATCCGCTGGCCATGCGAAGGGCGGTTTCGACTGGGGCGGAGCGACATCGCACGCCACCCGGAAGCCAAAGCCATTTCCGGCCGTGTTTGGAGCGAACCAGCGCCAGTCGGAACGGGGCTCGGCGAAGTCGTCGGCAGTAAGGATATACGACCCTCCTCTCACCACGCGATTTTGGCCCTCGGTCGGGCCTGTTGGATCGACCAACAACCCATTCGGATTTGGCCCGCCCCAGTCGTGACACAAGTCCTGGCAGTTCCCGAACATGTCGAAGAGGCCAAACACATCGGCGGGGAGCATTCCCACGGGCTTAGATCGCTTTCCCGACTTGGCTGCAAACCAGCCCCTCGCCTGCATGGTCTTGGCGTCCCGGACGGCCCCGCCCCGGCTGGCCCATTCCCATTCCGCTTCTGTCGGCAGGCGGTAGTTCTTCTTCTCCTTGAGACTTAGCCAGGCGCAGAATCTTTTTGCGTCGGTCCAACTAACGAATACCACGGGGTGCTCGTCGGTGGGCGAGAAATCACGATTGTCCCAGACGTATTCCGCTTTTTGTTCAATAAACCCTTTTTCGTTCCAAAGACCACCACCGCCATGTGCCTCGCTGTCCGTCCGGTAGCCTGTTTCTTTCACAAACTGCCGAAACTGCCCTACTGTTACCGCGTGGGCGCCAAGGTAGAAGGGCTTCGTCAGCCGCACGCGATACTCGGGCGTCATGGGGAATTCGCCAGGCGGGATCAGGGCCAGCTTCATGCCCCCCGAGTTGGTCTCGACCACTTTGCGATTCAAGTGCTCCGCCCATTCTTGCTGCTTCTTTTGGCCTTCCTCGGCGGAGAACGGGAAAGCAAGTGGGGCAGGTGGATTGGTCCGTTTGCCAGTCTTCTTCGGCGGGTCTTTGGCTGCCGCAGGCACTAACGTCGGCTCGGCTGTTGGGTTGCTTTCGGTCGATGAGAAGATCGTCGACGCAGGCGAGGCGACGTTGCACGCCACTCGGAAGCCACAGCCGTTGGTGCCCATATTCGGGACGTAGATCCGCCAATCCGAAAACGGGTAGACGTATTCATCGGGAGTGTGTAGGAACGAGCCGCTCCTCTGCACTCTAAGATCGCCCTCGGGGGGGCCTTGCGGATCAATTAGCAGTCCTTCGGGATGTGGTCCGTTCCAATCGTGACAATGTTCATGAACGTTCCCAAACATGTCGCAAAGGCCAAATACATCGGCGGGAAGCCCTCCCACGGGTTGGGATCGATTTTTCGACTTGACTGCAAACCAGCCCCTCGCCTGCATCGTCTTCGCGTCCCGGACGGCCCCACCCCGGCTCGCCCATTCCCACTCCGCAACCGTAGGCAGGCGATAGTCCTTCTTCTCTTTAAGGCTCAACCAGGAGCAGAACTTTACTGCGTCCGTCCAGCTTACGAAGACTACAGGATGCTCATCGGTGGGTGAGAAATCACGGTTGCTCCAAATGCATTCCACCTTTTGTTCGTTGCTCCAAATGAGTTCCGCATTAGCACCCATTGGCTTTCTTTCGACGCGATAAACCACTCCGCCCCCGCTTCTCTCGCAATCCGTCTTGTAGCCTGTTTCCTTAACGAACTGACGAAACTGGCCGACCGTGACCTGATGGACGCCGAGATACGACGGCTTCGTCAGCCGCACGCGATATTCGGGCGTCATGGGAAACTCGCCTGGCGGAATCAGGGCCAGTTTCATGTCCAGGGAGTTCTTCTCGATGACCGGACGTTTCAGGAAAGTCGCCCATGCTCGTTGGCTCTCTTGGCCTTCTTCAGCAGAGAACGGAAAACCAAGTGCGGCAGGCAACGTGGAGGGTTTGCCAGTCTTCTTCGGCGAGTCTTCGGCTACCGTCGGCAAGAATTCCACCGTCACCGTCTTCTTGTCGCTGCCACTTTTGATTTCGAACTTGTTCGTCGAGAGCTTCGCACCGCTCTGGCCACCAACAAGTTCAAGGGTGTACTCGCCGATCCGGAGCGGGACTTCTTTCTTTTCTTTGGGAAAGAACATCGCCACTTCCTTGCCGCCGGACTTGACGGAGACTTGCACTTCCGGATCATCGGTCGTGACGATCAGCGTCCCCTGCGGCGTTTCCACTCGCAGCACGACCTGGGCAACCCGGTAGCCAATGGCGGCCAGCAGCAAGGCCGCAGCGACGGCTATCGCCATGGGGATTTTTGACTTTGATTTTGACTTTGGCTTGCGCTCGACAGCGGGCGTCGGATGCTTCGTAACGGCGAGAATGGGAACCGGTTGGATCTGCGTGAACGGCCGCAGCGCCTCAGCGACTTCTGCCGGCGTCTGATAGCGCTGGGCCGAGTCCTTCGCCATCATCGTGGCGATGATTTTCTCCAGCTCGGCCGGGACGTCGACGCGAAGTTGATTCAATGCCAGCGGCTGCTGATCCCGGTGGGCTTCCATTTTTTCCAGGAGCGCCCTGCCGGGGAACGGCACCTGACCCGCCAGCAGTTGATATAACGTGCAACCCATGCTGTAGATGTCCGCGCGGGCGTCGGCGGTGTGGGCGTCGCGGGCCTGTTCCGGCGCCATGTAATCCGGACTCCCCATTATCGACCCCTGCTCGGTCGATCCATCCAGCGGCCGTTCCTCGCTAACAAATCGGGCCAAACCGAAATCGAGAATTTTGACCGCCCCCTGTTTCGTCAGCATGAGATTCAGCGGTTTGATGTCGCGGTGGACCATCCCGCAGTCCAGGGCATGCTGCAATCCCAAGGCGGTTTGTCGGACGTAGTCGCAGGCTTGGGAAACTCGGAGGACGCCTTGCTCGTCCAGCAGTTCGCCCAATGTTTCTCCCTCGACATACTCCATGACCAGAACGTGCGTCTCGCCGATTTTTTCGGCGTCGTAGGCGGTGACGATGTTGGGATGAATGAGCTGCGCGGCCGCTTTGACTTCGCGAATGAAGCGTTCCACAGCTCCCGGCTGGGACACCAACAACGGATTGATGGTCTTGATCGCCACCACCCGATCCATCAGTCGATGCTTCGCCTTGTACACGGCTCCCATCCCACCGGCTCCCAGCGGCTCCAACACTTCATAGCGTGAATGCCCAGCGAGCTCGCTGGGAATCACGGCTGCCGCTCGTCGTGCCGCAAGCTTGGCCAAAGAAGGCTGCGCTGCCTGATCGGCGGGTTTTTCGGCGACAATATTTGCCAACTTTTTGTAAAGCGGCGGCAGGGAGACCGGAGCGGAAGCGGGTCGACCAGAGTCGATCGTCTGGCTGGCCGAGCTCAGATTGGAAGGAGTGTCGGCTTCGGAAGCCTGCAACAAATCCACCAGGAAATCGCCGGGAACGTCCTCCAGCTTCTGACGGCACTCTTCACAATCACCGAGATGGGCTTCGATCTCCAAGGAATCGTCTGCCGAGAGAACGCCCAGACCGAACGTTCCAGCAGTCGGCGGACCACATAACGATCATGTTCGGTGTCCCAGGTCTGCGCCAGTGCGCTGTGCGGGTCTTCCAATTCCTGGAGTTGCTGCAGAAAGTCGCTGTCTCCGGTCGCCACGGGATGCTGCTTCGACGATCGCCAGAATTCGCGCAGACAGTTGACGGAAACCGTCCGCAGCCAGGCGCGAAATGATCCTTCCCGCCGTCGCTGAAACTCGGGCAGCTTCTGCACCACGATTTGCAGAACCTCCTGAACCAGATCGTCGCGGTCGGCTTGCTGCAAGGGTGAACGCGATAACCAGCGGCCAATCAGCGGGGTGTATAGATCCACAAGCTTCTGCCACGACGAGTTGTCCGGCCGCTGCTGCAGGCGCTGGAGCAAACTGAGGGAAGTTTCTGTCATAGTGTGCTTCCATGTCGCCCCGCCAAGTGAACCGAGTCATGGTAGACAGTTCTCTTCTGCCGTGCAATCATCGCGGTCATTGCTTTTCCAGCGGAACCGGGAAAAGGTCTGCTTGGCGGTTATCGAAGTTCTTGGCCAACGGAAAGATGCAACGCTGATCGGGCTGCATCACGACGCCGAGTCCTTTTGCGCCGGGCACGAACTTCCAGCCCGGAGGGTCGGCGCTGGACCGGGCAAGTCCTTCCCCTGCTGCGAAGTCGGCGGTGACGGTCTGTCGGTCGAGGGACAAGTGAAACAGCAACCCGGGCAGCTCACCGCCGACAGCCGGGCAGGTCAGGACGATGGCTAAAAAGATAAGCACGGATCGGTGTCGAGTAGGCATAATATGGTCTCCTTCGGTAGGTCTGGTTTGTATTCCCTGTTGCTCTTCTCTTTCGATCTGAAGAGTGTCACAATATTCAACCGTTGAAGGCGACTTCAACGCCCCTCACAGAACCGGACTTGTGA
>JAPLNJ010000199.1 GCA_026692885.1 Planctomycetota bacterium
ATCGAGGTGCTGAGCCTGGACACCGGCTGGTTGAGCAACAACAGTTGGATTCGCGGCACCTGCCAGTATGGCATCATTCCCGCCAACGGTTTGCTGTATGCGCCGCCCAATGCCTGTGCGTGTTTCCTAACCGTCAGAGCGGATGGTTTCTTCGCCGCCGCTCCGCAACGCGACAAGACCGGCCACATGCCGTTTCCCGAGCGGCCCGTCCTCGAACAAGGCCCCGCCTATGATCGCGTTCGTCCTTCGTCCTTACCCCTTCGTCCTGCCGACGACTGGCCCATGTATCGTCACGATCCGGACCGCAGCGGCGTCGGCTCCAGCGTGATCCCCGACGCCGTCGAGCAAGTCTGGTCTGCGTCGCTCGGGGGCAGATTGACCCAGCCAGTCATCGGCGACGGTCGCGTGTTCGTCGCTTCGACCGATGCGCACACCCTGCACGCGCTGGCCGCCGAGGACGGTCGCGAACGCTGGCGATTCACCGCGGGCGGCCGCATCGACAGCTCGCCGACCCTCTGGAACCAAACCGTCATCTTTGGTTCCGCCGACGGATGGATCTATTGCGTCGTCGCGGCCGACGGCGCGTTGGTGTGGCGATTCCGCGCCGCGCCCGCCGAACGGCTCGTGGGCGTTCACGGCCAACTCGAATCCATCTGGCCCGTCCACGGCGCGGTGCTGATTCAGAACGACACGCTCTACGCGACGGCTGGCCGTTCGTCCTATCTCGACGGCGGTATCGTCCTGTATCGGCTTGATCCCGCGACCGGCCAGGAGCTTTCCAAGACCACGCTCTATCACCTCGATCCGGACACGGGCGACCAACTCGTGTCCGAAGCCAAATTCAACATGGAAGGCACCACCGCCGACATCCTCTCTGGGGACGGCGATTTGGTCTTCTTGAAGTACTTCACCTTTGACCGCGCCGGCAAGCGCACGGAGACGACGCGACCGCATCTGTTCTCGATCACCGGTCTGCTGGGCGAAGACTGGTTTGTGCGGACGTATTGGATCGTCGGCCAGGGCATGCCGAACGCCGGCTGGGGCGGCTGGGCCAACGCCGCGAACACGTTCCCGTCCGGCCAGATTCTGTGCTTCAACAGCGACACGGTGTATGGCTACGGTCGCGAGAAACTGGCTGGCGGCCCCGTCGGGCACCGGGCCGACACCTACCGGCTATTCGGCATGAATCGAACTCGCAAAGCGCGCTCGTTCGCCAAGCCAGCGAAACCAAAACCGTCGAACCAAGCTGAGTCGCTCTGGACCGACCCCCAATCGCTGATCGTGCGCGCGATGGTGCTCGGCCAGGACCGGCTGGCGGTGGCCGGCCCGCGCGATCTGGGCGAGAAAGACCCGAACTTGCTGGCGTTTAAGAACGAGCCCGAAGCCCGCGCGGGTTTCCAGGGCCAGCAGGGCGTGTACTTGCGAATTGTGAACGCCGCTGATGGCAGTCAGATTTCCGAATCCGAATTGCCCGCCATGCCCGTCTTCGATGGTCTTTCGGCAGCCCACGGCCGGCTCTACCTCAGCACGCTCGACGGCAAGGTGCTGTGCCTGAGAGGAGCAGCGAAGTGAAACGCCCTCCTGTCGATTCCCGATCCCTTACAGGGCCTTTCCCGTCGTCCATCGCAAAGGCGCGAAAGCGGACGCGGAGAGGAAACGGCTGGCCAGCGAAGACGCCCAGTACAAGCAGTTGACGGCAGACCCGCGACTGGCGCAGAAACAAGAAGTCGTCAGCGAGCGGGGCTTTCGGCACATCGGAATCCGGGCAAACGCGACGGCCCTTTCCGGGGAACCGAGCCGAAATCGTATTGTCGGGACGGCGGTGCGACGGACGAATCCGGCGAAACGGGCAACCCCAAAACACGGGATCAATATAGCCGATTCACGAGCGAGTGCAACATTGGGCCGCCGCTCCCGGCGTCCGCAGGTGGGAATCGGCAGCAAATTCCCCCGGCTTGCACCTCGTCGTTATACACGAGTTTTCGCTCTGATATGGTCAGCCACATAGCAGCTCAAGTTTTCGCCCCGATAGGGGCAGCCACATAACAGCCCAGGGCAGAGCGGAGCGGCGTTAGCCGCGTAGCGCCGCCCTGGGTTAGGGGAGTATCAGGAACGTCAGCCCTGAAGGGGCGAAACAAGCCTTGGCCCATCTGACGAATGATACGTGTGGGACTACCGATTTGTTTCGCCCCTTCAGGGCTACCGGGATAAATCGATACCGTACCCAGGGCGGCGCTCTGCGGCTGTCGCCGCGACG
>JAPLNJ010000200.1 GCA_026692885.1 Planctomycetota bacterium
CGGTACATCATGGTCGCGAGCATGAGCAATCGACAGCGGGGAACGAAAGGCTGGGAGTGCTACACCAGCAAGGACCTGCGGCACTGGCAGGCCCCGGTCACCGTGTTCACGCCGCCCGCAGGATTCTGGGCCGATCGCGACTTCTGGGCGCCGGAGCTCCACGCCTACCGTGGCAAGTTCTACCTGTTCGGGACCCTAAGTGCGGATCGTGTCAAACGCGGAACGCAGGTATTCGTCGCAGACCGTCCCCTGGGGCCTTTCCACGCTCACACCGACGCCGCTGCCACGCCGCATGACTGGATGGCCCTGGATGGGACGCTGTACGTCGATGACAACCAGCCTTGGATGGTGTTCTGCCACGAGTGGGTCCAGATCGCTGACGGCACGATGAACGCAGTTTGGTTGGCAGACGACCTCTCGAAGCCCGTCGGCGAACCGATCCTGTTGTTCCGGGCCTCGGACACGCCCTGGTGTCGACCGGTCCAGCCGGGGAAGTACGTGACGGATGGACCGTGCTTCTATCGCTTAAAAAGCGGTCCGTTGCTCATGCTCTGGTCCAGTTTCGGCGAGCGGGGCTACGCGGTCGGAAATGCACGTTCCGGCAGCGGAACCATGCACGGACCGTGGACACAGGACCGCAAGCCGCTCTACGAAGGCGGTGGCCACTGCATGGTGTTTCACTCGCTGGAGGGCAAGCCGATGCTCGTCCTCCATGCCCCGAACGATTCACCCAAGGAACGGGCTAAGTTCTTCGAGATTCACGAAACGCAGGATTCGATCCGTCTGCAAGCCGTTGTCTGGCAGCAGGGGAAATGACGACGCTCGTCGGCCTAAAGAAGGGGGGACCACGTGAAGGTGCCATGTCGCGTTACCGCGGCTTCCGCCGCAACGACAAGCCTTGCTCCTAGCGAACCGCGCGGATACGTTGGCGGAGGATGCGGTACAGGTTCCCTGCCGGAATGATCGCCTTCAGTGCCCCGTCGCGACCTCAGGGATGTTGCCGTGTCCAGTCGTCGGCGGTTCTCCGACATGCTAAATTTCGGCCATGTGTCTGCGAGGATACCCATCGGTCGATGTGACCGACGCGCGATCCAGGGTATAATCAACGGCAGATGCGATCATCCCACACGCAGAGGAGCGTTCATGGCAACGTTTGCGGTCGAGTGGAAACCAGGAGGGCCGATGCTGAAGCTCGCTGTCGCGATGCCGATTGTCAACGAGGCGAGGCCAGCAAAGTACATCGATTTCGACGTGCTCGTCGATACGGGGTACGACCTGAGCATGGTCATTCCCGAGAGGGTCAATGCTCTCAAGCTCCATAAGATCCGAGACGGGGCCAGCCATTCACCGCTTTGCAGTTCCGAGACAACGATTCACCTTGCGAGTCTGTGGCACCAAGGCGAGTTGATTGCGAACAATGCGGAGGTGTCGAGCGACAACCCGAGGGTCGGTGAAGGCCTGCTTGGGCAGAACGTGTTGCTCAACCATGTCCTTGAGCAAATGGGACCGGGGAAGCAATGCCTTGTTCACCCGGGCGAAGGAGGTGGCCCGGCTGTGGTCACCGGCCATGCTTACCCGAGCGGACCGAAGGTACTTCTCAGCATAGGTCCTGCCATTGCGAAAGGGCAACAGCCACCGCATCGCGTCAAATGGCAATGTGTCCTCGACACGGGAGCAGGGAAGGGGATCATCGCGCCGACAATCCGCAAGACGCTGAAGTTGGTTCAGACCGGCAGACGGAAGATCAACAACGGGAAGGTCGAGAAGGAATACCCGGAGTACCGGGTTAGCGTGTGGCACGATAATGTGTGCTTGGTTCCGAATCTCCCGGTCGCCGAGCTGCAACCACAAGGTTCGCCCATCCTGCTTGGACAGGACTTCCTTCACGGGTGTTTGTTCACCCAGGACGGTCCGAGCAGGTTGGTTCAACTTGAGTTCTGATACTTTTCCCCAAGGACATTGCACGCTTCGGTGCCACACGCCGCGGATGATGTGACCGGCGCGCAACGCTTGGGTAGCACCAAGCCTGCACTATCCGTGACCTTCACGTCAGTCGGTCAACCTGCAGAAGGTCGATTCGAGGGTAAAGACCATGAGTTTGGAAGGTTCGTCCTGATGGACTCGGGAAAGGGGATGTGGCGCATGAACGGGGGAGATGAGGCGGGCGTTCGCGTTATGCTGGGGCACCCATTTTTCGATGTGGAAGAGGTACTTGAGTTCCCCCTCGTCCACGCGAGAAAGTTGGCCGCGCACCTCCCCGAGCAGCCCTTCCGAGAACTTGAGCAGTACGCCGAGGTGGAGCGAAGGAGGGCTGATGGCAACCCGCTTGCCGAGCGGTTGAAGCCCCTGAAGTGCGACAGTGAGTTCGAGGCTTCGTTCGAGCAATGGGAAGTCATCACCGGATTCATCCTTTCCACGGACAGTCCTGCAGCGATCGAAAGATACGTTCGGGAGTACGTCGAGCACACTGGGCGGTTGGCTGTCCTCGCCGTCGCTGACCGCGACATGAATTCGGTGGACTCCTTCTGTCTCACCTGCCTCCTACAGTTCCTGGCTGTTGCGATAAAGACAGAGCGGATGTGTGACAAGAAAGTGGTGGGGGAGGCACTCAAACGATTCGACGAGTTGGTCGCCGAGATCATCAACGCCGATCCGAGCCGGGTCCGATCTGCCGACCGGGCAGGGCCTTTCGTGCGCGTCGTGACCGGTCTGCTCGCCGTCCTTCTGGTTACCAGCGAGTATGCGGGCGGGCTCAACATGGCCACTTTCAACAACGCGCTGCAGCTGAAACAAAGGCTCGGGTCCACGGTTTGGGGGGCAGTCAGACCAAGTGATAGGTATCGGTTCTCCCTCTGCTCTCTTCATTTCGCCTTGGCCATCTACGGCGATAAGCGGCCCTTGGAGTCTTTCCACGGGTTCAGCGACAACTGCCTGATGCGTCTGCGGCACATCTTGCTCGATGGGATGGAATCTGTGCCGCACCCGACCACCGCAATCTATTCCGCTGTCTTCCGGTACTTTATCGACCAGATCGACCGCGGGGTAAACTGCCGTTCGGCCGACTTTCACCTGATCCAGGAGAACTTCACAGACGTAGACCGCACTGAGATCATGCGGCTGGCTGACAAGTTCCGAGTCTACCACTATGGCATCACCTTCGAGCGGCTGGTCCGGTTCTTGGGCCAGTTCCAGACCCTTCAAATGATGCGCGCCGCCCTCGTCCTGCTTAGAAACCTGAAATTCTACACTATGGTCACGCTTCAAACGATGCTTGAGAGCGTTTTCCGGGATTTGCCGAACGCTGGCGAACCACATACCGTTGTCCCTCTCGGCTCGCCGGGCGGCAGCACGTCCCTCATGCACTATCTCGTCTCGCACTGGTCACTTGGCAAACTCCACATCGAGAACGACCTGGAGCGGGTCCTGGGAACTACAGCAGACGATAAGCCACTTTACTTCATCGACGACTGCACCCTCTCGGGCACGCAGACCATCAACACGTTCGCCGAGTACGTTGGAAGACGGGAGTTGAAGCCGCACCACACGGTCCACTGTCAGCCGCTGAGGAACGCGGATGCATTACTTCGCCGTCCAATCGTCCTGACATACGCGATCGGGTCGTTCTTCGCCTGCAAGCGACTTCGATTAGGCCTAGCCGAGCTTGGGCTTCAGAACGTGACCATCAAAGCCGCAGCGTGCGAGGACACCGGGCTAAGGCCGTTCACGCCCTCGATGGAATACATTTGGGAGGAACAGAGCCAGCGAGAGATGCTGGCCGGGTTCTTATCGGAGGTTGGTTTCTCGATCCTGGAGCCGAGGGCAGTAAGGAAAGCCTGGATGGGTGACAGGAGGCGGGAGAGCGCGCTGGGCTTCTCCGACTATCAGCGACTCATCGTCTTCCAGTACAACGTACCAAAAACGACGATCACCCCCCTCTGGGAAACTGGCCCCTTTCAGGGCAAGGACTGGATGCCGCTGTTCCCAGTCTCGGACTGACCGGGAAGTTTCACATCAGCGGCGGCACTCGGCGGCTGGGGGGCCATGTCCTTACGTTGTGAACACCCGGTCCCGACGCTGTCGACCAAACGTTTCGAGCGTCGGTCCGACACACCGACGCGAGTTAGACGAGGCCGACACCACGCGCTGAAGATGCCATCGCCGCTTTCGTTTTCGACTTCACCATCTTGCCGCCGCTGTTGCGCCGGTAGACGACTCCCGCAGCAGCGAGGGTGGTAATCCACGTCCAGCAAGGCGATCATGCTACGATCGCGGCAGATCAATCAGGCGATGCCGTCAACGCCTGAACCCGCACGTTTTCGACCCCAGCCTCCTTGCACACGGCCTGCACGGCTGCGACGTGCTCGAACAGGCACCGGCGGTCCACCTCGACGACGACTTCCCGGTGGATCGCGCCGTCCTCACGGGTTTTGACCAGCAGGTTCTTCAGCCCGCCCGGGTCGACCGCCTGACCGTCAACGAGGATCTTGCCCTGTGGATCGAGCTTCACGGCGATCTTGCGGATGTCTGTGCCTGGCGGAGGGGCCTCGGCCATCGTTGGGGCTTGAAGTTTGGGCGTTAGCTCGACTGGCTGCGCGGGTTGGACCATGACCCGTTCTACCATTTGCGGTGGCGGTGGTGCCACAGATCGCACACTCAACCCGAAGAAGAACAAACCGGCGAGGCCCAGAACCAACAGGCCGCCCAACATCAACAAGACGACAACGGCCACGATGGCGATGACCGTTCCAGAAGATGATGTACGCGGTTGATCTTCGTAGCTCATCGCCGGGCTCACTTTCGTAATGAAGACTGGCTGGGCGGCACCGGCCCGTGCATCATCAGCTTGGGCAAGCCGTTTCCGTCGACGTTTCCACACCCAGCCAAAGCCGGTGACCTACCGCTGCGGCGGACTGGCTTCCCGCACCACGGCTCCGTGTTCGTCACTCAGCACCAGCAGCGAGAATTTCTTCACGAAGTCCAGCTCGTTGGTGCTCAGCGACGTGTAATCGAAGCGGCCACGCAGATCCGTGTAGCCGTCCTTGTAGAACTTCACCGTGCCGTCCTGCATCTGAGCGTAGACCTTCACGTACACCTTCGCCAGGGGCTTACCCGTTTCGCTGTGCTTGACGTGGATCTGGCCGTAGTTCTCCACGACCTGCACTGCCAGGGCATTGGCGTAGTAGGCCCGCGATTTGGTCTGGCCAGCGCCGGTAATCTCGACCAGCACGTTGCTGCTGTGCAACTGCTTGGGCAGCTCGAACGTGATTGCCGCCTGCTTGGCAGGCAGATCCAACGTCTGCGTCAGGTTGGGCCGGATGTTCGAGAACTGGCCGGAGTACTGCTGCACGAACGGATTGCGGCTGAACAGCAGTTCAATGTCCATCAGGTAGTAGTTGACCTGGACCTGCTTCAGGGTCTGGTAGTTGAGCGTGACCTTCTTGGCCTCCACCTGGAAGTCGAAACTGGCTTCTGTGGCCGCCAGCTTGGTCTGGACCTCGGTCCGGCTCTCCTTGTCGATGACCTTGGTGTCCTGACCAGAGATCTCCTCCAGTTGGGCGATCATGGCGCCGAACAGGTCGCGCCAACGATCCACCGGATGCTGGGCGTACTTCGCGACGATGTCGCGGGCCTGCTGTGGCTGCTCTCGAACCATAGTCAAGTACGCTGCGAAGTAATCGTACTGCAGACGGGTGGCCAACCGTTCGGCACGCACCCGGCTGAACGCGCCCAGCGCCTCGTCGATCCGGTCCTGCAGCAGGTAATAGGTCACCGCCATCAACTCCGGATCGTCCAGATCGGCCCGGTAGCTGAGGATCTTCAGCAGTTGGTGATACTGGCCGTGGAAGCGGTCGTTGACAATCTGGCGGCGCTGGCCCAACTGATGGGCGCGAGCGTTGACCAGCGGCCGGTAGTCGAGGTGCTGGTACGCTTTGCGAGCCACCGGATCGATCGTCAGTAGCGGGCTGTCGATGAAGGCCCCGCATTGGCCGACGAAGCCGTCCGCGTGTTGCAGATACTCACGGGCCGCTGCCGGCTCGTTGTGCTTGAGGTAATACGACCACAACGTGTCGCTGTAGGCGTGGCGCTGAGCCAGCAACCCGGTCACCGTGCCGAAGAACGCCTTGTCCTGCACGCGGAAGGCAATCTTGTCCAGGTTCGTACGGTGCAAGTTCGCCTGTTGCAGGTACTTCAACACGTCGTCGCTGGTGCCGAACTGGGACAGGTATTCCCACGATGCTTTGTCGATGCGGCTAAGCTTGGCTACGGCCTTCAAGGTGACCGGCGCCGCGTGCGCCACCAACTGCTCGTTCTTGGA
>JAPLNJ010000201.1 GCA_026692885.1 Planctomycetota bacterium
TCCGGATAGCCAGAACCATAACGACGGCCGCAAAGTGGTGGGCCTGCAGGTCCTGACCGCTCGACGCCACGGGCCGCGTCCAACGGCCGCTTCCTGGACGGCAACCAGGTGGACAGCTCGGCAGCCGGCGACGGCCGCGAAGTCGAGGGCCTGCAGCTCCGCACCGCTCGACACCGCGCCGGCGATCGGCGACGCAACCAGGTGAGCAGCTCGACAGCCGGCGACGGCCGCGGAGTGGTTGGCCTGCATGTCGATCGATACGGCGGCCACGTCGGCACCGCGCCGGCGATCAATAGCGGCGATGATCGGCAACCAAACCATGCGCCACGTCCAACGGTCGCGTTTTGGCTTGCGTCATTTCGGACACGCATGTACCATTTGTGACGGGTCAACGGTGGTGGTGGGAGTCGCCGTTGGCCCACAACAGTTTCCCGCCCCTGCCTTGGCCTATTCTGCGGATGGCAGGGACGCCTACCGCAGTTTTTCCCGCCGGACGTGCGCTATTCATCGGGTCCACTTCCAGCAACTCCGCCAGCTTGGCGACGTCACCAGGCGCACAAGTGAAGCGCTCGGCACCCCAGCCAGGTCGAGCGAGATCTCTGCCACGATCGGCCACGTTTTCCGGAAAACTCAGCAGCGTCGGCGTGGTTAATGACTCGCCTCGCGTGGGTCATTCTTGTGGAATCGGCAAAATAGACCCCCATGAAAATTTCGCCACTTTTTCGCATTGGACTGACCACGGTCCACGCCTGATGCCTGTGCCAGAAAATGATACCCCCCGGCCCCCACGCGGAAGAGCCCGCGTTTTCCGGATAGCCAGAACCATAACGACGGCCGCAAAGTGGTGGGCCTGCAGGTCCTGACCGATCGACACCCCGCCGACGATCGGCACCGCGGCCACGGTGGGCAGCTCGGCAGACCGGGCGACGGCCACGAAGTCGAGGGCCTGCAGCTCCAAACGGATCAGCGACGGGACGAGGTGGACAGATGGGAAACCGGCGACGCTAACAGGTCGCAGGCTCGTGACACGTTGGGCAATCCGGCTTTTGGCAGAAGTTCACAGACCGAAGAATGTCTTCGATCATTCCGGGCGCCGCGTTCCGTAGCCATTGCAGTTCCAAAACGCTGTTGATTGCCGCGACTTCTTCAGAATCCCGCAACAGAACCTCTGAGATCAGGCCGTTTTCCCAGAGCCAGTGGGCAACTTCGCACCACAACCAAAGCGGCGCGCCTTCGGTGATTTCGCACGCGGGAGGCGGAAAGTTGCCAGGGCCACGGGCGCCCGTGACGTATTGATGTACGGATTGCCTGGTCTGGTCGATCCTCCGGGCAATGTCCGTCTGAGTCACCAAATTGCAGGAATCAACGCGCATGACACCCGCGCCGATGTTCGCCTTGCGTACGTCGCCGATGGCCGAAATCACGGCATTTTTCAGTGATGGCGCTTCGCGGGAGAACGTTAGGAAGATTCGGCCCAGCCGCAAGCTGAGGGTGGCATCGTCACAGCCGGCTTCGAACAGAGCAGACTCAACGCGTTCACTCAGTTCATGCACTCCGGTTAGGACTAGCGTAAAATCGTGCTCACGGTTAGTTGTCATCATTGCTCCCTTCCTCGTTGCGATGGGCGCACCGATCGACATCGCGGCGGATTTGCCGCGCGTGATTTTCGGGGCATCTTGGCGTTGACCAAACGCTGGTAATGCACCCTTCCCGTGTGGCATGCGGGCAGTACAAGTGTCCCCAGGCGTGCCCGCTGGAAATTTCGACACGCCACCCTTGATCCTCGGCATACTGGACAGCACCTTCAATGTGCTTGTTGGGATGACGTGGCCTAGCCATGCGTTGAAATCATAGATCGGCTGTTTACATCTGTCAACACAGCAGAAACCGGAATTTGCCCCCGGGTTCGCAATTCCGCAAAGGTTAATCCATCTTTGCCATTTTCTCAGCGGATGTTGACGGTTGCCGAGTCGAGAGCCTGCAAGCACTGCCGCCACAGTCGGCGACGGCCGCGAAGTCGAGGGCCTGCAGGTCCTGACCGCTCGGCACCGGGATCGCATCGGGCAGCAGCTCGGCACCGCTCGACACCGGGGCCACGATCGGCGACGAAACCACGGCTCGCGGCCAACGGCCGCTTCCTGGACGGCAAACAGGTGGACGGCTCGGCAACCGGCCACGGCTGGGAAGTCGAGGGCCTACAGGTCGATCAGCACCGCGGCCACGTCGGGCCTCTCGACAGCCCGAACACCCACACCGCCCGCGCCGACGTCTGGGAAGTGGGCGGAGTTCCCGGCAACTCCGCCCACATTCCGATTAGAAGGGCTAGGCCATGAACGGGCGACACAGCCACGCGCGGAGCGCATTGAGGTGTTGCGAGTCCCAGACGTTGACGGCTTCGAACAGATTGAACGGCTTCGTTTCCCAGGATGATTTGCCAGGATTCCACACATGCAGACAGAACAGCGCGGCCAGCCGCTCCCCGGGCGACATTGGACCCGTGCAATGGAATAGCTTTTCTGCATTCCAGGGCGAAACGCCTGGTGCGCCTTTCAGCGAGGGGAAGGTTTCCGCAAGGCGCGTCATGCGCTCTTCAATGGCCAGCGGTTCTGGCGATTCAAGATTGTCGCTTGCCGTTACGCTGATATCTGGGGAAATGCTTTCCGGGTGTCCCTGGACGGCCTGCGAAAACGCCTCTTGCGAATGCGCGGTAGAGGTCCCCGTGACATTGATCGGGACTGTCTGGGCGTCTTTGTCTTCGGCTAGTAGCTTCGCGTTGCGTTCGAAATCTTCCGGCGTTCTCCACGCCCGCGGGTTCGCCTCCATTTCGGCTGCAATCCGCGCCAGCACCGCGGGTTGATCGACATAGGGCAGAATTCGGTTTGCCTTGTTCTGCGAGATCTCCCCGTTGATGATGCGCTGCTGCCAACTTTCCGGGAGGGACAGCAAGCGTTTCAGATTCGCCACCCACGGGCGGGACTTCCTGTAATGTTTGGCAATGTCCGTTATGGTCATGCCTGCCCCGCCTTCCGTCTCGGGAACCGTCAAGGAAAGGAAGTACTTGGCCTTTTCGATGGGGTTCCAGTCGGCGCGGTTCAAGTTCTCGTCACCCATCATCAACAAGGCGCGGGGAGCGGACACTATGCAGACACGGGCCAAGATGGTCCTTCGACCGGCGAGAACCGCGGCGCGCAAACGGCGCTCACCCCAAATCAACTCCCATTTCTTCTCGGCGATCTCAGGCAATGGCCTCACCCCAATCGGCTGCAGCAAGCCGCCAGCCATCAAAGACACTGCGAGTCTCTTCAGCTCTCGTTCATTAAAAACGGCGCGGGGCTGTTTCGGATTTTCGCAGATGTCGTTTACGTCGATGGTTTGTAGCTGTTCTTGTGGTACCGCGCACACGCGTTTCGACGTGTTGGAAATCATGATTCTTTCTCTCGATTCGTTGGGGGGGATACTGGCAAATTCTGCCGTCTTGAACGGGATACCGAGAGTTTCCCCCCGGCAACCGGGCCACGGCAAGAGAAGTTTTCTTTCGGGTACCAGATTTGTAATCAAGTGGACGGCTCGGCAGTCGGCCACGGCCTCCGAGTCGAGGGCCTACAGTTCTGGACCGCTCGACACCGGGGCCACGCTGGGCAGGATCTCCGAACCGATCAGGACCACGGCCACGATCGGCACCGCAACCACGGGCCGCGTCCAACGGTCGCTTCCTGGACGGCATTCAGGGCCACGGCCGCGAGTCGAGGGCCTGCAGGTCGATCAGCACCGGGGCCACGCTGGGCAGGATCTCCAGACCGATCAGCACCACGGCCACGATCG
>JAPLNJ010000202.1 GCA_026692885.1 Planctomycetota bacterium
CTCAAAGAAGGGCCGTTTCCGTTCACCCACTGGATGAACCTCCATGCTCGAAGTGGGACAGTCAGAAAACCCAGTGAACAGCGGCCAAATTAGCAGAATTCCTCCAATGCGCAAGGGGGTAGCGTGAATAATGCGGGGTGAGCGTTTCGCAACGGTAGTACCCCGCGCCCGCTGCCTGCGCGGCTTCTATGGCTTGCTTGACCGCAGTGAGGCTCAAATCGTCAAGCACTGCAGGACGCTCGAGCGCTTCGCCAAGCCAACGTATGGCGGTCCTGTACTGGCTGGCCAACTGGCCTTCTTGACCTTGCAGAGCAAGCGGCAAGAAGTGCTGGTTGAAGAATTGGAGTAGCCCGGTTCCTTTAGGCTGCTTGGGCTTCCGTCTGATTCGAGAAGCGATCACAAAGGAGTCTCCTTTGTGCGCGTCCCGGATCGGTCGCAACAACACCCCCCGCGCGGCACTTACCGCGCATCCCGCGGCTTGTCAGCGGGGGTGGTAAGTCGGACAACCCGAAACGCGCATAGAAAAGGCCAATAGGCCCGGTAGCTCCCTACTAAGGCGGGTCTTCGCCGCCTTGGCGTTCCTTGCTCCCCCGCTACCGGGATCAAAGCTTGGAGACGCACGGAAGTCACCGGGCCTGCTGGCCGTGTTGCCACGCATCGGATTATCCTTGAAGACTGTCTGTTGCCCAGATGGGCGAGAAAACTTTTAGTGCCCGCATGGTAGCACGTCGGGCGAACGTGTCAAGCGGGGTCAATCGCTGTCATTTACAGTTTTTTCCTTTGAGCGTTTCCAAGAGATTGGATACCATCCGACTTTTGCCGCTCGATGATGGCAGGAAGGGCAGCATTGGCGACAACCTACCTACGTCGAAGGAAAGCGGACCGCCCGCGCTGTCCCCACTGCAACGCGGTTTATCTTGCCGGTTCAACGCTCCGCGGAATCACTTACTACTATCCGACTTGCGCGCATGGTCTCCACGGAATCAAAGCGGTCCGAGCGTTGGACGAACGACGGGCGACGATCAGCGGGGCATTCGTCCATTCGCATAGCGAAAACCCGAGGAATCTGTAGAATCCCATTGGGTCAACCGTTGGGGGTGCGCCGCCAGCCCATGGAAAAACGCCCCCGCGGTTGGCCCGTTTTCATCCTGACCTACCGCGAAAGGTCACTCTAATCACCAGACGCGGACGCCCACCGGGCAGCAAATCGACGTCGCAAATCATGGTTGAATACCGGCCCCCGGGCTGTCCCGAGTGCCGGTCAACCGCCCGCGTTGTCTTGCGCGTCGTAAGACGCGATCGGTTGGGCGACGGTCGCGAGGCGGTCCGCCGGCGTGTCACATGCGAAGACTGTCTTTGCCCCTACACGTTGTTGACCTTCGAACGGCGCACGCCTGATTTCTTCGCCCCTGTTTTGCCGCCCCCAGGCACCGCCCCCGGCTTGGCCGTAGGTACTTCCTGACGATTCGCCCCGGCAGCCCTACGGGAACAGCAGCAAGTTGACACACACTTGCTTGCCCGTCCTTAGGCGACTCGAACCCGCAACCACTGGTTCCACGGATCCGCCGGCACCGCCGCCACAATCGGCGACGGCCGCGGAGTCGAGGGCCTGCAGGTCGATCAGCACCGCGCCGACAATCAGCACCGGGGCCACGCTGGGCAGGATCTCCGGACCGATCAGCACCGGGGCCACGATCGGCACCGCAACCACGGGCCGCGTCCAACGGCCGCTTCCTGGACGGCAACCAGGGCCACGGCCGCGAGTCGAGGGCCTGCAGGTCGATCAGCACCGGGGCCACGCTGGGCAGGATCTCCAGACCGATCAGCA
>JAPLNJ010000203.1 GCA_026692885.1 Planctomycetota bacterium
CTCTGCCATCGCCTGAACCTCGTCCCGCCCCTGCTCTCCGCACCCCGCAACCAGAAAAACAGCCCTTCCTGAACCAGCCCCGCCGCAACCCCTGCTCTCCGAAATCCGCGAAAACGGCCCCCGCCAAATCCGCGTCCGGCACGTTGGTAGTGAGAGCGTCCGCAGGGCAGGGATTTCACGCCAACGGCGTTGCGTCCCATAGCCCAGGGTTGTGAAGCTACCCTGGGTTCTGTCACGCGAGTTCACTCCTCTACCCCAACGGGGTTGTGTCACGTACGGCGCCCATCGCGACGGAACCCCGTTGGGGTACAGGCGGGATGCGCCACCTCGTCCCAGGGTTGCCGCTACGCGGCAACCCTGGGCTACGCGACGCAGCCGCTTCGCGGTAATCCGAACGGCAACGCGCGTAATGTGCAAATTCAAAGATCGCGGCGATGCCCGAGAAATCGGGGTCTGGGGCTTCGCTTAGGCTCAGCCACCAGCCACCCCGACCGTTTCTCGTGCTGACAGCCGTTGGCAACCTTACGATCAAGGCCCTACCAGGTGCCGTGTGCACCGCGAAAATCAATGGTGGCAGGCGTCCTCTATCCGTGCGAAACGATGGATCACCGGTTCCATCTCAGAGCATCCCGAAGCCGCGACAACCCGCTCTCGGGCTGCGGTGGACTGGCGTTCGGCACTGCGGGCGCATTGTAGTTCGGCGCGACGGGTTGACCGTAGTTCGGTGTCGCCGGTTGACCGTAGTTCGGCACCGCCGGTTGACCGTAGTTCGGCGTCGCGGGTGGGCCATAGTAGGGCGGAGCTGGCGGACCGTAAGCTGTCGGTGCTGGCGGACCGTAAGGCTGCGGCGCAGGCTGATACGCGGGATTGCCTCCACCGCTCTGGCCCCAGGTTTGAGCCGGTGGCCAGGAGGTTCCACCTTGTCCCTGGCCCTGTTGACCGACGAATCCGGGGCCGGTTGGCGCGGCTCCTGGCTGACCCCCGAATCCGTCGGGATGGACTCCGCCCGCTCCCTGCGTGCGTTCGTCCCAGGCAGTCTCCACGCGTTCCACGATGTTCTGCTGGACTTGACTGGCACGTTGGCGATCGACGGAGATGCTCGGAAACCCGTTCGACCACTCCACCGTGACGACGCCGGTCACCAAGAGTGCTCCGATGGCTAGCAGTGTCAGCGGCGCTCCCACACGAGACCCGGCCACCGTCTTGATCGGCGATGGCAGTCCCATGGTAGCAAGGCCAGCCACGCGCTGGGCGGTCGATCTTCGGGTGCTTCTGGCCATGGCCGGTCTCCGTCGGAAGTCGGTCTACGCACCCATCGTAAGGAACGGCCGAGAAACAACTTTCGGCATTTTCCGATTCGCCCCTCACCCCGACCCTCTCCCCGGAGTACGGGGGGCGAGGGAGTTGTTCGTGCGTAAAGCGCGAGCTTGTAACAGAATGGCGACTTAGCAACAAGATCAGCTTCACGTGGACCGGGCGTTCGTGTGGCGGAGGCAAGCATCCCTCATGCCTGTTGGTCGAACACGCTACCGACTGGCGCTGGCTGCAAGAACGCATTGCATGGGTCCTGGACTCGCCCAAGAAAGGGCGGCATGCTCAATAAGGCAGCCATACCCTGCAACTGATCGTCCAAGAGGCTTGATGAGGTACCCTCGCCGCTCTGAAAGCCAGCTTGACTACCAGTCCTTCCATGCATAGCCCGCTTGGGGTTCGTCGGAGAGGGAGCTTGGCCAGCGATTACTCCGTGGAAG
>JAPLNJ010000204.1 GCA_026692885.1 Planctomycetota bacterium
TACAGAATTCAAAATTGGCGGTTTGACGACTTTGCCAAGTCAGAGTGGTTTGTCCGCCAATTTTGAATTCTGTACGTCTGAGCCCTCGCGGCAAGCCCCCTCCGGGCGACAACGTTAAACCCCATTCTTGCCACTCCCACCGTAAAAAGACGTTTGGTGTTAGCAGTGACGGCATTTCGCAGCGTTACGATCAACGCCGGCGAGAACAAGACCGCACGGTGTCAACCTGCCATTTCACAATCTCCCCAAACGCGTCGGGTGCTTGTACAATGGCACGCTCCAGGAGGGCCTACGATGACCAAGGTGTTTGTCAGTTATTGCCACGCACAGAGCGAGTGGGTTGGGGACCGGCTGGTGCCGGTGCTCAAGGCCGGCGGCGCCCATGTGCTGATCGACCGCGAGCGGTTCGAGGCGGGTAAGGCGATTTTGGGACAGATGGACGCCGTGCAGGATCAGGCCGAACGGCAACTGCTCGTCCTGTCGCCGGAGTACCTAGCCAGCAAGCCCTGCGCGCACGAAATGCAACGAGCGATCGACCTCGATCCGGATTTCAGCCAGGGCACGGTGATCCCCGTGCTGCGAGCGGACTGCAAGCTGCCCAACCAGATCAAACGGCCGAATCCGCTGTACGTGAACCTGCAGGATGACCGCCAGGACGAACCCTGGGACAAGCTGCTGGCCGGGTGCGGCGCGGACCTGAGCGTCTCTGCCCCGCACTGGCTGAACGTGCGAGACGAATTGCGGCAGTTGCTGTCGCAGGACTACTCGGTGAACCTGGTCGTCAGCGGCGAGAAGGTCGCGTGGCGGGCCATGATCCAGCATTTGGCCGACGAGCATCTGCCGGGGTTGGTCCAGGTCGATTTCAACAGCGGCTCGACGATCAAGCGACCCGGCCTGCTGCGGGAAATGCTTGGCGGGGGGGAAGCGACTTCGGCACTGCCTGACCCGCCGGACGACCTGAGCCGCTTGCAGGAGATTATCGAATCCAGGCCCGGGCTGACGCGGATCGCGCTGTTGCACTTCGATCTTGTCCGTCAGCGGAACTACGGGATCGATCTGTTCAGCACGCTCCGCTTCTTAGTCGGCGAGCGACGGAAGATCGCCCTGCTGATCGAATCACGGCAGCCGTTTGATTCGCTGCTGCCACCCGACGCCCCAACGCTCCGTTCGTGGCTGGATTTGAAGACCGTCGAACTCCGAGGGCGCCTGTGACATACGTGCATGCTTCACAAGCAGAGATCCATTGACGGCAGGAACAATGTCAGAGTATCGCTGAGGCGCGAACGATGCGGAAGGTATTCGTTAGCTATTGCCACCGACAGGGAGACTGGGTCTGGAACAGGCTCACTCCCTGCTTGCGCTATGCCGGTGCGGAGTTGCTGATCGACCGAGAACGGTTCGAACTCGGAAAGGGCGTAATGGGCCAGATGGATCGTTTGCAGGATAAGGCCGACATTCATCTATTGGTCTTGTCGGATGACTACCTAAAGAGCAAGTACTGTCGACACGAAATGGATCGCGCCATTGACGCGGATCCGACCTTCACAAAGGGCCTCGTTCTGCCGTTGAAAACCGACGCATCTGACCTACCGGGCAGGTTTGGTCGAGTGGATTCGCCACTCTACCTGGACATGCGCGACGACAGTTGTGTCGATGCCTGGGAGAGGTTATTCAGGGCGTGCCGCGTGGACCTCGGCACCTCGGCGCCTCACTGGCTTAGCGTTGCCGATGACCTCGCGCTGTTCCTTGATCGCAGACAATCCGTTGGTCTCGTCGTATATGGGAAAAACCTGAATTGGCGTGGCTTGATCCAACACGTGATGACGAGCCGAGCGCCGAAGCTCGTTGCCGTGGATCTTGACAATCCGAAAACTATCGAGCGCCATGGGCTCTTGGCGGAGATTCTGAACGCGCTTCGTATTCCACACGATATCTCGTCCGATGCAAGCGACCTGTCGAAATTCAGTGAGGCATTGAAATCTCGTGAACCCTCCTTAGTCGCCCTGAAACATTTTGACAATGTTTGTCATCGCGACTACGGCGCCGAATTGCCAAAAACACTCCGACATCTGATCAAAGATGCAAGAAAACTGGTGCTGTTGACCCAGTCGCACAGGCCCCAGAATTCATTCCTGCCGTGGAATCAGGAGGACTCGCCGTTGATAACATCCTCCGTGGATCTGAAAGGACGCGAGTGAGGAATGTGAGCCAAAAGCGTTTTCGGCAGCTCGGTCTTCTACCGACCAATCGTTACCGCGCTCTGCAGGGCGTCTGGCTCCTGTATCGGAAGCCCGCCGAATTTTCCCAAGGCTTCGCGGGCGGATCGACACGGAACTGGTTTCGAGCAGCCACTTGCGTGGCGTTCTTCGTTGGATTGAATGCAATCCTTGCTTGTGTGTTGACGATTCACGCGTGGCACGCAGCTGCGGGGGCACAGGATGCGAGAGGATTGGTGGTAAACCTGCTTGTTCTCGGGACGCTGTTGGGAGCGAACTTCTCCGTCGTTCAGGGCCTTTTCACGAAGGCCGCTACGACCGTCTATTCCGCGTTTCTCGCCAGTGTCGGCGTAGCGTTGATGTTCGGCGCGATCGGTCTGGTCGCGACTCGAACCGAGACAGCGATCACAACTTCCGCGGTGGTCTTTTCGGCGTTTCTGTTCGGGGCACTGCGGGCCTACTATTACCTTTTTCATCTCCTTTTCGTGGCTCTTCGCGGCGACCACTACCGCGTTCATCCGGTCGCCTGGGATGACATGTGTTCGCTTCCCTTTCCCGGCCTAGCCCGATTGCTCGTCGCCTATGCCGAAGCTTCGCCGGTCGAGGGCGAGCAGGAACTTAATCGACTGTCCGAGAAGTACCCTAGTCAACAGCCTTCGGCCCTGTGGGCACGGACGATTCTCGTGGCACGCCAATGCGGCCGTCGGTCCAGGCTGACCGAGGTTCCCGAACTTGCCGCCCGGCTGCCCGAAGGCGATCGTGGATACCTCGCCGAAACGCGACGCCTGCGGGAAATGATCGATGAAATCGCCCGGCTGCAAGCGCGGCTGGATACGGTGACGCGTCCGTTCTTCCGCGAACCGCTGGCGCGGTCGCTGGTCGCCGAAATCAACGCGTTCCAAGGCACGATCGCCGGCTTTCACGAACCGCTGGCCAGCGAATTCCGCAAGGCGTCGCAGGCTTGGCTGGCCCTGGCGCAGCGCCAGTGGGACGAGGCCCGCACCGTGTTGGCCAAGAGCCGCACGCCCCAGGTCTTTCGCGCCGGAGATCCCGTCGACCGCAGCCAGGAGGCGTTTGTCGAGCGGAACGAGGTGGTCGGCGAGGTCGAAGGCCAGATCATGCTCAGCACCGGCTGCGCCGGCCTGATTCTGTACGGGCGGCGGCGAGTCGGCAAATCGACGGTGCTGAAGAACCTGCCGGCCTTTCTGCCCAATCACGTTCGCGTCGCCACGCTGTCGATGCAGAATGCGGAAGCGTTCACGTCCCTCGCGTCGCTGCTGCGGCTGATCGCCAAAACGGTTCAGGCTGCCTGCCACGATCTGGAACTGCCGACAATCGAGGCGGCGGGGTTGGCCGATCTGTTTCCGTGGCTCGGCCGAGTGAACGAACGGCTCAAACAGCACAGCGCGCGTTTGCTGCTGGCCGTGGACGAATACGAGTCGCTCGATCTGAAAATCGGGTCCGGCACGTTCCCCGAAGACCTGCTGGCTGCGCTGCGCGATTCGATCCAATCGCACCGGCAGATCACCTGGGTGCTGGCCGGCAGCCACGATATCACGGAACTGGTCCACGCGCCGTGGCCTTCGTACCTGGTCAGCATGCGGACCATCGACGTGCCGCTGTTCACGCCCGAGGAGACGCGACTGTTGCTGACCGCGCCGTTGCGGCACTCGCAGCTGTGGCCAGCGAACGATCCGCAGCGTCCGCGTTTCGAACCCGGCTTCTGGGGCGAGGGCGGCGTCGAACGGATCCACGCCGAGGCAGCGGGCTGGCCGCATCTGGTGCAATTGATCGCCGAAACGGCCGTGGACGTGGTGAACAACTCGGCCGCCACACAATTGGATGCGTCTCTGTTCGATGCCACGTTGGACAAAGCCGTCGCGCGCGGCGATGCCGTGCTGCGGCTGTTGATGCAGACCGAGTCCACGCTCGTCGGCGAATGGGACTATCTGTGCGGCTTCCGCCGCCGCGACCTGCAGCCCCCGCCCGCCGACGAGGCCCTTTACACGTCGTTCCGCCGCCGTCTGCTGGTCGTCGACGAGGTCGGCCAATGGCGGCTCCGTGTGCCCCTGATGCAGCGCTGGCTACGGCAGCGCGGCTAGTGCGTCGTCAAGACTTAATATTGGGGTTGGCTTGGGTGCCACTGGCTCCGCCAGTGCCGAGCTTGTGTGCCACTGGCTCCGCCAGTGGCACCCCAAAATCTAGCCTTGAAGACGTACTAGCCACGCCTCAGCAAACGCCACTCCGCTTCTCAAGGCCGGCTCAGGAAATTACTTCCCGCGCAGTTCGCGGGCGGCGGTCGCCAGGGTCGCGAACAGGTTTTCCAGAGCGCTCTCTTCCACGGCCGAAAAGGCGATGCGGATGTCGGTCTCGCCGTCGGCAATCACGCCCACGCCGTGCCGCTCCAGCAGGTGCTTGCGGTACGTCTCCGCATCCAGGCCCTTCAGCTTCAGGCACATGAAATAGCCTGCATTGAAGGGATAGGCTTCCCAGAGTTCGGCATAACCGGGCGTTTTCAGAATCGCGTGCACTTGCTTGGCACGGGCCTCCAAGACCGACTTTTTCTGCGCGCGTTCCGCCGCAATCGAATTGCCGGCCAAGGCCTTGGCTAGCACGGTCTGCGCGACGTGTGAGCAGTTCGAGATCGCGCTGCGGATGGCACCCGCGACCTTCTTCTCCAGCGCGCCGTAGAGCGATTCGTCGCTCAAGAACGCCTTGGTGCCGAACGTCAGCATGCCGGTGCGGAAACCCCAGACAAATTCTTCCTTCGTTGGTCCGTCCGTCTTGACGGCCAGGATGCGCTCGTGCAA
>JAPLNJ010000205.1 GCA_026692885.1 Planctomycetota bacterium
TTCACAAGTCCGGTTCTGTGAGGGGCGTTGAAGTCGCCTTCAACGGTTGAATATTGTGACACTCTTCAGATCGAAAGAGAAGAGCAACAGGGAATACAAACCAGACCTACCGAAGGAGACCATATTATGCCTACTCGACAAATGGAACAATGGATTCGAGCGATCGCGGGCACCTTTGTGTTGGTGTCGGTGGGCCTGGGCTACTTTCACCACCCGTATTGGCTCTTCTTTACGGCCTTCGTCGGGCTGAATCTCCTGCAATCCGCCTTCACGCGGTGGTGCCCGATGGAGGACATCTTGGCCAAGGCGGGAATCGCCAAGAAATCCTGCTGTGACGGGTCGACCGCGACCTAGGAACGGCGGAATAGAGGGTCCTGCTGCGTGTGCAGCCTGATGCTACAAGCGACGGCGGGCGTCTTTGGCAGAGACCGATTTTTCGTTGAGCCGGGCGCGCAGAGTCTCTCGAAAAGCCGGGTTATGTTCCAACAGGCTGTCAATCAGGTCGTCGTCCTCGGACAGAGGCACCAACTGGAATGTCGGTACGCCGTTGACCGTGACGATGACGGGCTCCTCGTGGCACTGGCGCCCGTACAAGCTCAGATTCGCCTTGGCTTCACTCAGCGGGATCACTTTCATGGTGCCCAGTAAACTCCTGACCGCGGACGAGCAATGCGCTACCGCGTTTCTCGCCGACCAGAATGATCGTCACCTCGTCCTCATGCTCATCGACGTTGAACAGCACACGGTATTTCCCGAACAGCCGCAACTCGCGTTGAGCGACTGGCTTGGGCCGTAACGTCTTCATGCTGCGAGTTTCCGCAAGGGGATCCGTCGCTAGTCGCGTTTCCGCCTCGTCCAATAGGATGCGCCCGTCCTTGCGGCCGAACCATCGCAAGTCGTCGATCACCGACTCCTTGAGCGTGACTGTCCAACTCATGCCCGTGAATTGTATGGTGGACCAGAATTCTGGTCAATCGGTGCGAGGTAGGTTGGCAGCGACGGCGAACTCGATCGTCGGCAGGTTCGGGACAGTGGAGTCGCGGCGAGCACCTTCATAGTGGTGTGTTCCTCGCCCGCCACTAACAGTACAATTGGTCGAATGGCGTACGAAGCTGGCCGTGGATTTGGTCAGACAGTTGCCGGAGAGTCACAATGCAAGACGTAGTCAAAGACGTTGCGGGAAATACGACACCGGGGCGATTCGACGAATTGCATCGGGAATGGGCGAGCGTAAACGAACGAACGGCGCGGGTCTGGAAGGCCGAAAAGGATGTTCCGTGGTGGTACAACGAGTGAGCCTCGGTGAGCCTGTTTGCCGGAGCGGTCTGGCGAGCCGGTGGGATCGCGTTCGAAGAGTTCTCGTCGGACAAAGAACGGCCGGGAAAGAAGGGAGAAGTCGCCGCCGGGCGGATCGATCTGCGATTCTCGTACGACCGCGAAACCTACGGCGTGGAGGCAAAAATATGCTGGCCCGCAGTGGGACAAAAAGCGCAGTCGGCGGAGGATGCGATAAGACTCGCGATGGATCAAGCCCGAACGGACGCACTATGCATTCCGAAGATGGAGGGAAAGAAACTAGCGATGGTATTTGCCAGTCCCTCATTCCCCAAATCGGAGTTCGATGACGCGAAGAAACGTCTCAAGCGGTGGCGGGAGATTTTCGGGGCAGTTCGTTGCGAAGGCAAAGCGTTCGTGTGGATACGCGACTGCGAACTGATCGAAGACGAGGGATATCTGTACCCCGGAGCCGCGATCTTCATCAGCGAGGTCGCCGTGTGATCGTGGCGGACTTCCTGCGCCAATCGCACCCCACGCACCGCGGCGGCGGGCCAACGATCCGCGCCGCGAAATGCTGGTTTCCGCTGCACACGGTTTGACTTGCCCGCGGCAGCCGTCTTACGGGGCGGCAGTCACCGCCAGCGGATCGTAGCCCTGAATCTGGAAGGGCGACATCCGCCAAGTGTCGGCTAACGCATCGTAATAGGGCTGGGTGAGGGCGCTTTGGATCGCGGCTGCGTTGGTCGCCGTCGGGTCATAGAGCACATGCACGTCGGCGATGCCGGGACTCGGCCAAGCTTCGATTTTCACGTAGCCGGGCACGCGATACAGATCATCGCGGTCCAGGAAGTAGACCAGCAAGTTCGCGCGGCCGCGGCAACTGAGCTCATCGATTCGCAGTTTCGCCTCTGCGACCTGCGCCGGCTTGGTGCCCCGTGTTTTCACGAACGATGGCATGGGGAACAGATACGAGGCTGCCACCGCTGCGGAAACGCACCCGCACAAGATCACGAGCAACGTGGCCTGCGACCACGCTCGCCCCCACCCGGGCGGCGGCCCCCACGAGAGCACCCGCGGCTCGGTGCGGGGACAGGCCTGGAGGCAGTTCAGGCACGACAGACACCGTGCTGCTCGGACCTGGTCGAGTCGATCTACGGGAATCGCGACCGGACAGCACTTGGCGCACAGCCCGCATTCCCGGCAGGACTCGGCATGACGCCGGATACGAGTTAGGCCGAACCGCGAGAACGGATTCAAGACGGCTGCGAATGGGCAAAGCCAACGGCAGAACGGCAGCATCAGCACCAGCGACGCCACCGCGATGGCGGCCGACACGACGTAGGCCCAAATCGTGATATCCGTCCCGTGGCGACTGATCAGTGCGTAGCACGGATCAAACCCGCGGAAAACCAACTCCCCGGCCTGCCACGTCAGCCAGAGAACGACGGCCAACACCGCGT
>JAPLNJ010000206.1 GCA_026692885.1 Planctomycetota bacterium
GGGCATCGACGTCACGCATCCCGATTTGTACCTGAATATCTGGCTCAACCAGGGCGAGATTCCGGAGGGGCTCAAGTCGAAGCTGGTGGACACCGATGCCGACGGGCGAATCACGTTTTACGACCTGAACGATGCGGCCAATGCGCCGTTGGTGGCAGACAAGAACGGCAACGGGTACATCGACGCCGGCGATCTGTTGAAAGACCCGCGCTGGGCGGACGGTCGCGACAGCGACAAGAACGGATTCGTCGACGATTTCTTTGGCTGGAATTTCCGCGTGGCGGCGGACGAGTCCTTTGCGAGGAACGACCCCCGTGATGTACTCGGCCACGGCACGCACGTGGCGGGCACGATCGGAGCGATCGGCGACAACGGCCGCGGCGTGACGGGGATCAACTGGCGGTCCTCGCTGATGGCCTTGAAGTTCCTTGACGCCAGCAATCAGGGACTGACGTCGGACGCCGTCCTGGCCGTAAACTATGCCACCATGATGCGCACTCAGCACGGCGAAAACGTGCGGGTCTTAAACGCCAGTTGGGGTCAGTCAGGAGGGGCCAGTGCGGCGTTACAAACGGCGATCACCACCGCCGGTGACGCCGGCATCCTGTGCGTTGCCGCCGCGGGCAATGGCAACATCCTGGGGCAAGGCATCGACATCGATCGCGAACCGTTCTATCCGGCCAGCTACGACCTGGACAATGTGCTTGCCGTGGCGGCGACGGGGCCACACGATGAGTTGGCACGCTTCAGCAATTACGGTGCGACGTCGGTCGACCTCGCTGCTCCGGGCATCGGCGTGCTGAGTACCTTGCCCGATGGCCGATACGGCACGTCCAACGGGACCAGCATGGCCGCCCCGCACGTCGCAGGCGTGGCAGCCTTGGTCTGGGCCGAAGTGCCCGATGCCACGTTGGCCGAAGTCCGGCAGGCCGTGCTGGATTCTGCGGAGCCGCTGCCTGAACTGCCGGGACGGACGGTCGTCGGCGGACGCTTGAACGCCAGGCGGGCTTTGGATTCCAACGCCTTTGCTCCTCGGGCGCACCTGGTCAGCGCCGCGAACATCACGACGGCTGGCGGGACGGAGAATCTCATCACCGTGCGGTACGTCGATCGCCACGGCATCCATGTTGCGACGCTGGATAACGCGGACCTCGTTGTCGCCCGCCAGTGGGGTGCCCAAGAGTCATTCTCCGTCACGCTGATGCCGGAGTCCGTGGTGGTGAGTCCGGACGGCCGCGAAGCCACGGTGACCTACCGGCTGGCGGCCCCGGGCGGCACTTGGGACGCCCTGGACTACGGGCGCTACGTCGTGTCCGGGGTGGAGCAACAGGTACGGAATGTGCACGGCTTGTCTGTGCCTCCCGGCGGATTCGGAGAGTTCTCGGTCTGGATTGCCGACGCCTCGGTCCTGTACGTCGACACACTTGAAGACGCCGTCGATGCGAACGTCGGTGACGGCGTCTGCGCCGCTGCCTCCGGTGTCTGTACTCTGCGCGCAGCAATCCAGGAGGCCAATGCCGCCGCGCCGGCAGCGCGCACCATCGTGCTGGACCGTGGGACCTACGCGTTGAGCCTTCCACCCGTTCCGGATGCGACGGTGCCGTTCCCGACCACCGTGCTGGGCGGCTCAACCCCCAGTGCATCGCCGCCGTGGTCCAACGACACCACGGGCGACCTGGATGTGCGGGGCGATATTACGATCATCGGCGACGAAGCCCGCACCAGCACGATCGACGCCGGGGGCCTGGATCGCGTGTTCAAAATCCATCCGGGTGCGCGGCTTGTCCTGCGAAGAACGGGAGTCACGGGTGGAGCGTCTCCCGGAGGCCAAGATGGCGGCGGAATCCTGACCGCGGGAACGCTGCAATTGGACAACAGCTTGGTCGTGGGCAATTCCGCCTCGGGGGCCGGCGGGGGCATCGCCGTGTGGGGTGGTGAAACGCGGATCAGGGCCAGCACCCTTTCCGGCAATCAAGCGACCGGCAATGGTGGCGGTGTCCTGGTGTGTAACCAAGCTGCCTTGGACATTAGCGGAAGCACCATCGCAAGCAACGTATCCCCCCTGGATGGAGGCGGAATTTTCTCCTACCTCGGCGGACCGACCCAGGTAGACAACAGCACGGTTTCGGGGAACGAGTCCTTCGACAGCACGATCTCTTGGGAGGATTCCTATGTGGGAACAATGGGTGTACTGGCTACGGGGAATAATTCCAGCACGAGTTATTCCCTTAGCGCAGACGGCCGATTCGTGGCTTTCTCCTCCCTCGCCGCCAATTTGGTGAGCGGCGACACGAATGGCATGAGGGATGTGTTCGTGTGCGACCGTCAGGCTCGTACCGTGGAACGGATCAGCGTGTCCAACAACGGGATAGAGGGGAACGGTCAAAGCTCCACATCGTCGATCAGCGCGGATGGCCGTTTCGTCGCGTTCACGTCCTACGCCTCGAACCTGGTGCCCGGCGACACGAACAATAGCCAGGATGCCTTTGTTTTCGACCGCCAGAATCACATCGCAGAACGCGTCAGCGTGACCAGCGACGGGACACAAGCCAATGGCGCGACACTGGATCAGTTCAATTATGGTTCGACGTCGATCAGCGCGGATGGCCGGTTCGTCGTCTTCAAGTCCTGGGCAACGAACTTGGTGCCGGGCGTCACGTATTCGGGCAACTTGTTTGTCTACGACCGCGAGAACCGAACGATGGAATGCGTCAGCGTCGCCAGTGACGGAACGAACGCGAACCAGGGTAGCGGCATCTCATCGATCAGCGCGGACGGCCGCTTCGTTGCTTTCGAGTCTTACGCGTCGAACTTGGTCTTCGGGGACACGAATAATAACCAGGACGTGTTTGTCTACGATCTCGATAATCACACAACGAAGCGAGTCAGTGTCACCAGCGAGGGGACGGAAGGCGAATACTTCAGTGGATCGCCGTCGATCAGCGCAGACGGCCGGTACGTTGCATTTCAATCCCGATCGATGCTTGTGCCCGGCAGCAATCGTGCGGCTCTCGGCGTGTTCGTTTACGATCGTCAAGGCCAAATCGTGAAACGGGCTGACGCTGCTATCGATGGGTTCGGAGGCAACGAAGACAGCTGGTCACCGTCGATCAGCGCAAACGGCCGGTTTGTCGCATTTACGTCAGACGCTTCGAACTTGGTGCCCGGCGACACGAACGGAGCATCAGACGTGTTTGTTTATGATCTTCAGACTTCGGCGACCGAGCGAATCAGCGTGGCCAATCCATCGAGTCAGCAATTGTCGCTGAGTGCGGACGGCCGCTTCGTCGCGTTTACCTCGGACGCCTCCGCTTTGCTTTACGGCGACAGCAACGGGCAAACGGATGTCTTCATCTACGACCGCCAGAATCAAGAGTTTGACTCCACTACCATCGGTCCCGCCAATCCGATCCGGCTGGAGAGTGTCACGGTCGCGGAGAATCGGGGCCAGTACGCCGCAGCGGGCGCCGTGGTGGCGCACAACTCGCTGTTTGTCAGCAATACAGCCCCCGACAATTCACACCCGCACGTGGACCTTGGGCTGGGAACGATTTCTGCAGGTTTCAATCTTGTCGGGTCGTCGCGAGTTTCGCTCTCGGCGAGCGATCGCATTCTGGGAAACTCCGGCACGTGGCTGGGACCCCTACAAGACAACGGTGGCCCCACTTGGACGCATGCGTTGGAGTTTGGCAGCCCGGCCACGGATGCGGGAGATCCCGCCTGGTTTCCCGCGACCGATCAGCGCGGCATCGCCCGCCCTCAGGACGGGGATGGAACGCGCGGAGCGCAGCCGGACAGCGGTGCGTTTGAAAGCTACTACGCAGAAATTCGCGGCACGGTGTACCAAGATTTGGATCGGGATGGCGAATGGGATACGAACGAGCCTGGCCTGCCCGGGCAATTTGCCTATGTGGATGTCAATCGGAATGGAAGCTACGAGGTCGGCGAGCCCGTGGCCGAAACCAAGCGGGATGATCCGCTTACGCCGACCGTCGTCGAGCAGGGACTGTTCGCCTTCCAGGGCCTGGTGCCAGACGACTATCTTATCGCGCCGGTAGTTCCTCCCGGATGGTCCCTGACCAAGACCGGCATCGAACGGATCAGTGTCGCCAGCGACGGAACGGAAGGTTACGGCTCCAGTAGCGGTGAAGACCCCGCATCCTTGAATCGGCCGTCCGTGAGCGCGGACGGTCGCTTCGTCGCCTTTGCGTCTGAGGCGTCGAACCTGGTTCCCGGCGACACCAATGGCGTCTCCGATGTTTTTGTTTACGACCGGCAGAACCAGACCATCGAGCGGACCAGCGTGGTAACTAACGCTGCGCAAGGCAACCAGCGGAGCTGGCATCCGTCGCTCAGTGCGGACGGGCGGTTTGTCGCGTTTGTGTCCGACGCGACGAACTTGGTTCCCGGTAGCTCCTACGGAACCCCTAGCATTTTCGTCTACGATCGTCAGAACCGCAGCCTCGAACTCGTTGGTGATCCCGCATTTCCGACGTTAAGTGAGGATGCCGCGATCAGCGCGGATGGCCGGTTTGTCGCATTTGTTTCGAATGCCTCGAACCTGATTCCCGGCGACACGAATGGAACGGATGACATTTTTGTTTACGACCGCCAACTCCATCGCGTCGAGCGGGTGAGTGTGGCGGAAGACGGCACGCAAGCCAACTCGGGCAGTCGCACCCCGTCGCTCAGTGCGGACGGCCGGTTCGTTGCGTTCACTTCCAGCGCGTCGAACTTGGTGTCCGGCGACACGAATGCCGCTGAGGACGTCTTTATCTACGACCGGCAGAACCAGCATGTCGAACGGCTAAGCGTGGCGGATGACGGCAGGCAGGGCAACGGCTCCAGCGATCTGCCGTCGATCAGCGCGGACGGACGGTGGGTCGCAATTCGTTCAGCCGCTTCGAATTTGGTGTCCGGCGACACGAATTCCGCGGCTGACATCTTCATGTACGACCGGCAGGACCAGCGCGTCGAGCGGGTGAGTGTGGCGGGTGACGGCACGGCGGGCAACGCTGACAGCCTCTTCCCCGCCCTGAGTGCGGACGGCAGGTTCATCGCCTTCGGCTCGTTGGCATCGAACTTGGTACAGGGGGACACGAATGCCAGGCAGGACGTCTTTGTCTACGATTGCCAGAATCGCAGTGTTGAGCGCATAGGCGTGGCGAAGGATGGTGAGCAAGGCAACCTGGACAGTTACTATCCTTCGTTGAGCGCGGATGGTCGTTTCGTCGCGTTCGCGTCGGCGGCGTGGAATTTAGTGGCGGAGGACACGAATGGGTCCTCGGACGTCTTCGTCGTGCGAAACCGCCTGGCCGTCGCGTCCGACACTCTCAGTGTGGGTCTGCTGGCTGGCCAGGTGGTGTCCCGCGAGGATTTTGGGCTAGTGCCCGACCCCGGCGAGATCCGTGGCCGATTGTTCGAAGACGTGATCGCCAATGGCGTTTGCGACGCAGGGGAACCAGCAGGGCCCAGCGGTATCATCTATCTCGACGCGAACGGCAACGGGCGGTTGGACCTCGGTGAGATGACCAGCCCGACAGCCGCGGATGGGAGCTATGTTTTCGCCGATTTGGAGACTGAGCGGGAGTACCGAGTCGGTGTGGTGCCGCCAGACAGGTTCACGTTGGTGCTGCCGACGGCCGACGAAAGCGGCCAATGGAAGGTCTTCCTGCCGGCTGGCCGCGCCATCCTCGATCGGGATTTCGGCCTGCGCGAGGCGGATACGTCGGGCCAGTTCGAAGACGCCGCCGTGGTGGGACGCGTGTTTGTGGATCTGAACGGGAACGGCG
>JAPLNJ010000207.1 GCA_026692885.1 Planctomycetota bacterium
TCCGGTGAAGGCCGACAGCGTTCCGCCTACCATCGTGACATCACCCACCACAAAGTCCGCGGTCGCTTCGCTGAACGTGAAGGTCACATTCGAAGTGGCGGTGGTGTCGCTCAGGGACGTCGCCACGATGGCCACCGTGACTGTCGGGGCTGTGGTGTCGATCACCAGGGACTTGTTGGCCCCCAGCGAGTTCGCGGCGCCGGGCGCCGCCAGCGTCAGCGTGGCGGCGTTCGTCGCGGGATCAAGGATCGTCCCGCTATTCAGCGCCAAGGCCGTCGTGCTCAGGTAGTCCAGATCGTTGCTGGTATCGCCAGCTTGGACCGTATAATTGAACGTCAACGTCGCGGTCCCTGTGCCGCTGGTGTAGTTGACGACCCGATCCGTGGGTCCGGTCTCCAGCGTCAGTTGCGGCGTTCCCGTCACGTTGACCAGTTCGCTGAAGGTGACCGTAAGCGGAATCACCGTGCCCGCTTTGTACGGCCCGTCCGTCATCGACGAGGAAACGCCGCTGACCGTCGGCGCCGTGGTGTCTCTGACGAGAATCGCCGCCGTCTCGACGGCCGTGCTGAAGGCCGTGATACCGCCGTTGGTCGAGCTGTCCGCCGTGCCGCCGTTGCTCCCGCTGGTCTGGTCCCAGGCCCGGAACGTAATCCCCGGATCCACCGTCCCGTTCCAATTCGCGTTGGGCACGAATCGCACCTTGGTGGTTGCGTTGACCGCCAGCAGACGCGCCACCGTGTGCGACGGTGTGCCAAAGGCCGTCCAGGTCGTTCCGCTGTCCGTCGTGTACTGCCAATCCCCGTTGGTGTTGACCGCCGCCGTGACCGCGATCCCTTCCACCGCCCCCGTTTCCACATCCGTGATCCGGTCCCCGCCCGCGCTGGAGATGATCGCGCTGACCAGCGTCCCACTGCTGCTGACGTCATCCTGGTTGATCGCTGTCAGCGTCATCGTCCCCGTGTTGTCCAGCACCGGCGCATCGTTCATCGCTGTGACGTTAATGGTCTTGGTGGCTGCGCTGCTGGTCCCGCCATCCCCGTCCGTCAGGACGAAACGTACGGTGCGCGCCGCCGACGACGGATTGTCCGAAACATTCGCGTAGGTGATGTTCCGCATCATGGCCTGCGCCGCCGTCGGCGTGGAACTGGCATTGAACGTGACGACCAAGGCTGTCGTGCCGTTGCCGCCCGTGAACGTGCCAATCGTCGTGCCGCCGTAGGTCACGTTCGAACCGGAGACTCCAATCTGCCCCGCACTCGTCCCTTGGTTCTGAATCGCCAGCCGGTCGTCCACGCTGCCGTTGGCCGTGTAGTCCACCGTTAGCGTGCCGGTGTTGAAATCGGTGGAGTCGATATCACTGGCCGTGGCTCCGCTGTCGATCACCGTGGCGGCCGCATTCTCGGTGTAGTTCAAGGCCCCGCCTGGCAGGCCGATCACCGGCGCATCGTTGACCGCCGTGATCGTCACGGTGAAGGTCCGCTGAAATGTGTCGTCGTCCGCAGTCCCGATCGTGAGGTCCAACCCGGCGGCCTTCAGTGTGACCGTGATCACCGCAGTGCCGCTCTGGTTGGCCACCGGCGTGTAGGACAGCGAACCCGTGAGGTTCGGCGACGTAAAGCTCACCGTCGGGTTCGGGATCAGACCCGTGTTGCTGCTGAGGGCCGTGACCTGTAACGTCTGCATCCCTCCCCCAGCCGCAATCCCGCTTAAATTTACCGTTTGCAGGCCCGCGTCTTCCAGGACTGCCGCTGGGTTCGCAATCGCATCCAGCGTCGGCGCCAGATGCATCGCCGTGATGGCCTGCAGGGTCATTCCTGAATACGCTCCGCCCCAGGTCATGGTATGGTTGCTGTTGTCCCAAGTGTCGTGGAGGTAGATCTCGCTCGTGGCGGCGTCGTAGCCGAAGCCAACCATGCTATGTCCCGTGACCTGGACCAGTACCGGGTAACCAGCATTGACTTCGGTCTGGAAATTGGCAAAAGAGAATCCGCCACTGATTATGTTGTCGGTCTTCTGGGTATAGACCTCGTAGGCTGCGACTCCCGAGTCGTAGTTGAGCGCGTAGCCGCGTGACTCGGCGAATAGCCGCAAACCGTGCGTCATCTCGGTCTGGGGCAACCCATAATTCGCTGACGGGATGTAATCGTACATCTTGGAAGCGCTGCCGTAGGAAAATAGCGTGGTAGCTCCGTCGACATTGAAGTCCTTAGAGCCGTCGAGGTTGAAATCCCACTTCCATTGGTTGGTCCCCAGGAAGTCTGCCGTAGAGCCTGACCACGCGTGTTCCGTCCAACTATTGATTACGAAGGGATCGGGCCCGGAACTGTTGGTGGAGATCCAATAATCATCCACATGTCCTCGCGTGACTCGGCCATCAAATCCATTCATGGTGGCGATGATCGAGGTGGATCCCGCGATGGGGGTCGAGATACCCTGGCCCAGGTTCGTCAGCGGCGCGAGGCCACCGTTGGTTGGCCCCGTGTACATGCTGGCATAACCGGTCCGGTCGTAGTACCCGAAGATCATCCCCGCTGAAGTCGCCGAGCAACCGTACGTCCATGTCGAAGTTGGGACGTTAGACAGGAGGAACGCGGATTGAGAAAACGGTTCGGGCGCGATGCTGGAACCCGTGTCCTCGGGCGCAGTCGGTCCGCTGTTCATTGACATCATCTCGATGAGCTGTCCGTCCTGACTCATAGCGAACGGGACGAAGGCGAGTAACACCCGCGGCTCCAGTGGTTCCAGGAAGAGTCGGCGTTGTTCGTTGCGGCGAGCCTTCCAGCCTTGTTTCTGGGACTTCCCCATGAGCGCTCGGCGGATGAGCAACAGCTTAGAGTTCATTGTCTTTTCCCCGAGACGAGGACAGCGGCAATATGCGATTTAACTGAACTGAAGAGTTTCTTCACCACTTACCCAATCGATAGGTGTCTTTCCACCAATCGAGTGACGCCCGATCGGCAATCAGCATACGGACGCTGAACGACGGCGACCTCCGTCGAGATGCCGGCCCGATTGACAATCACGCCGAGGCAGCCGTTGGCCAGCCGCTTGCCGTCCTACAACTGCTCCAGTCGCAGGTTGCGTTGTCGCTGCCGCTGTCGGCGTTTCATCGGCGACTTGCCAGATTTCTTAGAGCCCTGGGAACCTAATCCGATGCCAGACGTCAGACAGACGGTGGTCATTTCGTGGGACTCCCTAAGTGAAAAACCAGGAGGGACAAGAAAAGGCGGTCAAGGCGGCAGCAGGGCCGTCCGAGCATCGCAGCCGAGACCGGGCGTGGTCCGGCTGCGGAGTGGTCAGGGTATACGATCGTTCTCAGGACGCAACGGTTGTCGAGCCGCAAACAGCAAGCAGGGACGCTCGTTCCATGAATCATGCGCCGCGAGCTCCTTAGGTCGGCCCCCTGGCCTCGGGCCGAGAAAGCGTGATCACCGATCTTCGCTCCAGAGCGGAAGCTCCACGCCGAAACTCGTTATCAACTCCGTAACGGCGTTACATGGCGTCAACCATCGGTCGCGAACAGCTTGCATGCCTTCGTACTAACCAGGACGATTCCGTGGGAGTACAGCCTTTAGGCTGCCAGGACGGGCGAGGGCCCGCCGCCGATACACGCTAAAGCGTGGACTCCAACTTATTTGGCACCTTGACACGGCTGCGAGCTTGATGGTCCCGACGCGAATAATCCCGACTGAGTAGCCTCGCAGGGGGGCGTTATCGGAACGTTGCGCAAAACACAAGCAGCGGAGCGTCGTAACCCGAAGCGCCAGCGAGGACACGCCGCTCGTCCTCGTTGACGCTTCGGGTTACAGTGCGCAACGTTTTGATCAAGGCCTCGATCAGTGATGGTCCTGCCAACCGACTTCACCACGTGAACCTAACGGACCGCGTGGGTCGCGTCAACAGAGTTACCGACAAAGTGGGAAGAGGTGAAGAGTATTTATCGGGGGGTGTCGGCCTCGCCAAAGTTGAACTTTTGAGGTTTAGGTCTGCTGGAGATGTTGTTTACGGAGGTCCCCCGGATCAACCTGACCCGCGAGCACGTGATCTTGCTTACGCTGGAGAAGTCGTGGACAGGAAAATGAAAGCCAGTAGCCATTTTCCTGCCCCCCATCTTCCTGTCCAAGTCCCCCCGTCTGCCAGGCATCAATGTGGGACAGTAAGCTATTCCACCTAAACGTGGGGATCTTCTCCCGCTTTTCTGCTCCTAATCTTCCTGTCTCCCGGAACGAAAGTGGGATGGACTTCCGGGAGCAACGCGGATCGAAATAACTTCCCGGTTGGGCTGTCACGCGCGGCGGATGGTAACGGCTAGCGGGTCCTGTTCCAATGGCCGCCTTGGTCGTCCGGTTGTCGGCTTCAGCCGACACCCTGCCTGCCACCAGCTTCAGCTGGTGGGAGCCGCTGCCCGACGCACTTCCAGGAGCCGGCTTCAGCCGGGCTTCTTGTTCCGGGTTTCAACCCTTCGCGGGCAACCCGCCGGTGCGCCTGGGGCGATGTCTAAAGACGTGCGGAGAAGTCCGGCTGAAGCCGGCTAAGGTGCGCGAGACTCTCTCTACCCACCAGCTAAAGCTGGTGGCACACGGGGAGCCGGCCGAAGCCGGCTAACAAGCCTGCAAACCGGTCGCGCAGCATGCAACGAAATCCAGGAGTTATTCTGGCCTGCGTTGCTACAGTTCCACTTCGACGACGGCAATCGCTCACGATCTCTGCCAGACTCGACACGTCAGGGCGTGACAGGGCGGCACGGCTCTGGAGAGCCATGCTACGTGGGAATTGCCTCAGTTGACCGGGACAGACGCATAGCGGTATCCTCGAGCGTATGCGGTGCGTGCCGCGGATTGACCACAACTAACGATTTCCAACCGATTGCCGCAGATGACCCCAAAACACTTTGAGCGGACATTGCGGGCGTTTCAGCGGCGAGCTCCTTTCCGGTCTTTCACCGTGGAGCTGGTCGGCGGTGATCGCTTCCAGGTCGACCACCCGGAGGCTCTGGTGCTGCGGGATGGTGTGGCCGTGTTTATCGCAGCGGGCGGTGTTCCGACGCTTTTCGACCACGAGTGGCGTTTGCCAAATCGTGGGTAAGGAAACGCAGCGTGCATCCCCGGACTAAGTGGCTGCTGCTGTAAAGAAATAACCTGGCAGATCGGTGGTAGGACGGATTGGCACTTCGGCCCCGAAACATCGGGCCGAAGTGCCAATCCGTCCTACGGTCAAACCGCGGACTTGTTCTCTTCCAGCCGCTAGCCGAGTGCGGGGAAACTTCGTTTGATCTCAGTCGACCGCCAGGAAGGCCAGGAGATTGCCGATGATCTTGCGGGCGGAGTCGGATCGATAGCCCAGCGCGCGATAGTTCTCGATGCCCGCGGCGGCGGCCGTGAGATCGAATTCGGAGAAGAGCACGGCGGGGCGGCGGCCGATGCTGGCGACCAGAAGTTTCTGGCCCTGCGGTTCCTGGCCGCGGGTGCGCAGCAGTTGCCGCGCCGGGAGTTTGAAGCGAATGCCGCTGGACAAATCGACGCCCCCTTCGAAGCGGCCTTCGGCCAACAGTTGCTGGGACTCCAGCGGTTGCAGCGGACCGAACACGGCCTCCAATTCCTGCCGGGCCGAAGCCGCAAACTGCGGCGCGCCGCCGTAAGCGTCGATCCAGACCGTGCCGCCCGCCTTCGCAAACTTCTTCAGCGCGACCCGCGCCTCGTCCGACAACGCCAACCGGCCGCGGCCCGTGAGGTGCAGCAGTTGCACGCCGTCCAGTGCATCCTGGCCGAGCGTGACGGGCGAGATTTCCTGGAGTGCACAGCCCGTGACGTGTTGGACGTACGGAGCCAGCTTGGGCCAACAAGCCGCTGCGGCGTCCCAGTCCTGGGGCGCTGCCGAGGTCCCGCCGTGCCGCACGCGAGCCAAGGTGAGTGTGCGATCCCGCGGCTTGGCCGGCGGTGTGGCGGGCAGGATCGAGGCGAACTTGCCTTCCAATTCGCCCATGTCCGTGGTGTAGAACAACAGGTTCATCGCCAGCTTGAAAGCGTCACTCTCCTGGCGGTCCGTCTGCCAATCCGCCGAGAGATATTCGTCCGACAACAGGAAGAACGTCCGTGAGCCGTCGGACACGCCGCGCAGCCGTGGGCGCTGCTTCCAGTCCTGCTTGATCACCGTGTAGATGCCGTGAGCGGCGGGCAGTGGCTGCAACGTGTAGCCCGGATAGTCGCGGGCCGGGAACATCTGCCGCAACAGGTGCTCCATCGAACGCGCGAACTCCTCGCAGTAATCGCTCGGCTCGGCCAGGATCATCCCGCCGCCCTGCAGGTACTGGCGGAGCTTGAGCATTTGCTCCTCGTTGAAAGACGCGGCCCGCGAGCCGCTGAGGAACAGGATCGGCGCCTCGATTTCGCCGGCCGGCGCTTCGATCGACGCGGTCTGCCAGTTCAGCGGTCGCTCGTAGGCCGCCCACAACGACTTGGTCAAGTTCGCCAGGTCGCGTGGGTTGAGGTTCCAGTCCTGGTCGCCGCCGTACTGCAGTTTGTTGAATGCCACCGGAGCGCCGCCGTAGACCAAGAACAGCGTGCAGAACGCGGTGCTGCCGGCGGGTCCTCCCCAATGACCTAGCGGAATGGCCCCGTTGTGCTGCTGGGCTCGTAACACGGCCAACGCGCCGCGGGCAAACCAATCCTCGCCGCCCACCGTTTTCCGGCCGCTCGCCACGCCCGTCCGTTCGATGCCGTACAGGTAGTAGCCGTCGTCCTTCCCGCCTTGTGCACTGCCCAGCCACGCCATTCCGCGTTCCAGCGACTGAAGCACTTCCGTCGCGGCGCCCGTCGCGAAACCGCGCGGATCGACTCGGCTGTAGCTCGTTTTCGCGTGGTACATGTCGAAGACCAGGAACAGGCTCGCCAGACCGGCCGTGCCCATATTGGCCGTGGAGCCGGCCCCGGCCGTGTAGCCCCAGCCGCCATCGGCATTCTGCCGCTCGCGAAAGTGCTTCGAGAGGGTACTCCAGAACGCCTCGCCCGGATCAAAGCCGGCGCGGGCGGCAGCCCAGATACCCAGCACGCCGTACTGCGTGCAGGAGTTGTCCCAGTCGGTCGACTCCCGCTGATACCGCCAGCCTTCCTTGTTGCCCAGAGCCGCCAGTAGCCACTGGAAATCGTCCTGCAGGAGCTTGCGAATCCGCTCGTCTTGCGGCACTTTGCGCAGGGCGTATTCCCAGACGTTCGCGCGAATCGCGCGGACATAGGTGTTGTTCGGTTCGAGCTTCGCCAAGGCGTTCAGCGAGTTCTTGACGGCCTCGTCGCTGGCCGGATCGGCGCCGGCTGCCAGCATCGCCAACACTGCCAGGGCGGTGATGCCACCGTTGTAGCCGTCTCCCGCGACCGATCCGTCCTGGGTCTGTAGACGGCGAAGATAGGTCACCGCGTCGTCGATGGCCGTGCGGATCTTGGCTGCCGTCACCGGTTCGACGAACGGTTCGTGGATCGCGCGGCTGGACGCGAGTTGAGGTCCGGCCAGTTGGTTACGAGGGCCTTGATTGACCGCCCGAAGAAGCTGGCCGAACGCTGTCGAAGTAAACAGCACGAAGACCACGACGGAGTTGATCCAGCATTTCATGGTTGAGCCTCACTCAAAGGGTTGTGCCGCGAAGTCTGCCCCGAGCCTATCGCGGGAACCGTCGTGGTACAAGCCGAATGGCGTAACGGCTTCGTAACAAGGTGTGCAGCCGATGGCCGCAACTGGCACGATGCGTGAGCGGCAAGGCGCTAGCCGCCGGTTCCGAACGCCACCGGCGGCTAGCGCCTTGCCGCTCACAACCCAAGGCACCGGCGGCTAGAGCAGGAACATCCACCGTCTTTGCCGCCCAACTTCTGTAGAGAATACCTGCCCGAGGGCTTTCCTGCGCCAACCCCAACTTTGCATCACCCTACCCTACGGCAGTGAGCGGAAACGCGTGGCGGACAGCAGGACTTCCACGAGGATCAGGCACAGTCCCGGCAGCAGGAACCAGAGGTACAGCTCGACGTACTCGGTGTACAGCCGGCCCTCGGTCATGGTTTTCTCGAGCCGGTCGATCTCCACGTAAACCTGTTCCAGAGCCTGGGTGTCTCGGGCGTTGAAGTACCGGCCGCCCGTGGTGTCGGCCAGCATCCGCAACGTGTCCTCGTCCAGTTCCACCTCCATCCGTTGGAGCACGACCCTCCCGAACTCGTCTTCGCCCGCCGGAAACGGAACCACGCCGGTCGAGCCGATCCCGATGCAGTAGATTTTGATGCCGTACGTCTTGGCGGCCTCGGCGGCCTCCGGCGGCGTCACTACTCCGGCGTTGCTCGCGCCATCCGAGAGCAAGATGATGGCCTTGCTCTTGGCCTGGGCGTCTTTCAAACGGTCGACGGCCAGGGTGACGGCATCGCCAATCGCGGTGGCTAGTTCCTCCTCTAAGAATCGCTGGTTGATGACCCGGCCACGTTTGTCTCGGATTGGCCGAGGGATTTCGATTCCGTCGAGCGACTCGAGCAGCGCCCCGTGATCCAGCGTCAGCGGGGCTTTGCCCTCGGGATAACCGCCGAAGGCAATCAACCCGATCAAATCGTCCGGCCGGCCGGACATGGCCCCGCCGCCGGCGACGAAATCGCGAAAGACTTTCTTCACCACCGCCAAGCGGTCGGCCCGTTGGCCGTCGATGTCAAAATCCAAGGCTTGCATCGAGCCTGAGCGATCCAGCACCATCTGGATGGCAATGCCTTCGGTCTGCACGCGGAACTCGCGCAACCCGCGTTGGGGACGAGCCAGAGCGCACACGACAAGCACCAGACCCACCAGACGCAGCCACGGGAGTGCCCGTTTGACCCGCAGCATCCACGTGATCGGCAGCGTCTTGAGCAACTGCACGCTGGAGTAGATCACGGCGGGTTGCCGTTGGCGACGCCAGGCCAGTACGCCGAGAACCACCACGGGCACCAGCAGCAGCCACAGCGAATCTTGCCAGCGAAACGCGCTCATGCCGCAGCCTCCTGAGCGGCCAGGCCGAGAAACAGCTTCGCGCGATGAAACGCGTCTTCGATGTCCTTGGCCGTGGGCAGGTGGGCCGCGAACTTGACCATGTCGGCGGACTCGAGGAACGAGGCCAACCGCCCGCGTTCGGCTGTGGAGAAGGCGGTGCCCGAACCGATTTCCCGCAGGAACTCCTGCGTGGTCTGTTCGGGGGCGTGAATACCGGTGGTACGTTCGATGTAACGGCGGACGACGCCTGTCAGCTCCACGTAAAACAGCTTCACGTCGCGCTGACTAAGATCCTCGTCCACCAGACGCTGTAGTTCCAAGTAGGCCAACTCTTGCGGCGACAGCGGCGGCTCGGGTTCCGGCCGTCTGCGGCGCCAGAATCGCCAGAGGCCGGTCGCCACGGCGAGCACGAGGAGGCTCGTTCCCAGCAGCCACCACCAGCCCGCCCGCGCTGGCTGGGGCAGTTCCAGCGGGCCGGTCGGTCCCTGCAAATCGTCCAGCGAAGGGGCTTCTTTGTCGACCAGCGACGACACCTCGATGGTCAGTGGCTCGGTCTCCAGCGTGTGTTGCTTGCCATCGCCGCGCGGCCGATTGTCAGTGAACGTCACGGTGATCGAATCGATCTGCAGTTGGCCCGTACGTTTCGGCTCCAAAGTATAACTCTGCCGCACGATGACGCGTTCCGCCTTCGTCTCTGGCAGCGATTCGCGGAAATCGCGTATTTCGAAATCACCCACCGCTTCGCCAAACGGCGGTTTGACGATTTGGACTCCCGACTCGCAATCCAAGGTCAGGGTCAGTATCGGCTCGTCGGACAGCCGCACCGGATGCGGAGCAACTTCGACGGTGACTCGCACCGGGCCGCGCTCGATCTCTGTGCGTTTGGTGTCGGCCGGCTGGCCCAGCGACGAAGGTGTCGTCGCAGGCCGCTGGCAAGCACCGCCGAGGAACAGCACGACCAGCCACAACCACGTAGCTGCCAGGACCGTGAGCCGAGGAGAACGACGGAGTCGGGAGTCATTTTCGGTCATGAGCTTTTCCACATAAAACGACTCTTACCC
>JAPLNJ010000208.1 GCA_026692885.1 Planctomycetota bacterium
GGCAGCAGGCTTTCCCTAGGCTTGGGCACACGACCGCGAAAACTGAAATCTGTACGTCTGACCCCAGCTGGTGGTCCGTCTCTGCGAAACCGTAAGACTCCATGCTTGACACCGACAACCCCGAAAACCGTTTGGTGCTAGCACCAAGCGGTGTTTCGGGTGGGTGTCGTCAAGAATGAGATTTAGCGGTTCGGCATGGGTGGCGTCGCGAGACGAGGGTCTGTCCTTCAAATTTCATTTTTCGCGGCGGAGACGTCTTGTCAGTAGGGGGAGCATTGTCGCCGCGAAAAATAAAAGTTGAACGACAGACCCCAGCCGCTGCCGCGACCGGGAAAACCATAAAGTCTCAAAGTGAACGTCAACCGGCTTCGCAACCGTTTGGTGCTCGGCTGCCTGGCGCGGGTTGGGGCGTACCTGGCCGCAACGCGGAGAGGTCGCCTGCAGCGGCTGCAATTTCCGCCGGCTTATTCGCCTCTCCCTTCGCACGCAGTCGAGTCCAATACTTGCCTGACGGTTTCCCGGCCCCGTTGCCAGACTTGCGGGGAGTCTCAATTGATGGGTGTCACCAAACGCTACCCTCAACAGTTGCACCTGCCCCGATTATCGGCCTCAAGGTGGACTGAAAACGAACGGATACGGCCCGGCTATTCCCGCGCCGACAATCAGATAAGCCTGGAAAGTGCCGACGGGGATCTGCGATTCCAGAGCGGCGCCGACATCGAAACTGAAGGCGGCTTCGACTCGCAGCTCGGATCCCGGCAAGCCTGGCACGACAGCGGGGACCGCCAGATCGATTTGCGACGACGATTTGCTGAGAACCCAAAGCGGGGCCCCAACGGCGAGTGTTTTCGATCACCTCCGCGCGATCGACGACGGGCCTTTCCATTTCTCCGAACCTGATCGACGGCGGGTATTATTGATGCCCAGACCGGTGAATGTGACTGAATAAATAGGGCCCAATCAATTCGTCCCCAAGATCCACATAGACCTGGTATTCGCCGGCAAGCTGCGTCTCCGCCGCCGCTGGCAGGTCCACTTCGAACGCCGCCCTCCACACTTGTTTGCCATCTGCGTCGGGACGTCTTTGCGCAGGTGTCGTCACGGGTATGATAACTGGCTTCTCGTCCAATTGAATCAACACGACATTCAATGAACAAAGCGGATGTTCGGAGGCAAGATCACGAACGCTATTCCCGGGAATCGGCGCGGAAATCCTAATCAGCGCGCCCGTCAATGCAACCTGGGCGGTCGAGATCGGAGATTTGTCGACGACAGGACGTACATACGGCTGGGGGGCGGGAAGCGGAACGTCCGGTGGCGATTTGGCGCTATCCAATTCCATCACTACGCTATTGGAGCGTACGTCATGGGCCACAGCGGTGACGGCGATCTGCCCTTTCGCATAAGTTTGAGGAACCTTGGCCTGCAAATCGAACCAATTGACCCCGGCGCTCCATGAAATGGCGTCTAGTTTATCCGGAGGATCGCCTTTACCCGACAACAAGGGAACCTTCCCTCGCCGCATGTTCACTAAGGGTTCCGCCACCCTCAGCTTGCCACTGGACGAATCCCGAACGAATACGTGAAGATTTGTCGTGAAATTGACCTGCCAACTGCGCAAACCCGACGCGATACTCGCAACTAATACCGGGATGTTCGTCTGCTCATCCAAGTCCACCCGCGCCGGGGCAGATAACGCCAACAGCGGCGACGGCGTATCGGGCTCATCCAAAAACAAACCAGACAACAGGTTCTGTAGATCCCTCTGCCGATCGTCGGTGAACTTGAAATAGTCGCCCGATTCAGGCAACGCGATCAGACGGGCGGCCCGATCCTGGATATTGCTCATACGATGTGCCTTATCGGTTGGTCTAACAGGCTCCTTGGCCGTCGCACTGACGCCAAGCAGCGCAAGCAGTAGGTGAATGACAAATCGACGCCGAGCCATCTCTTCACAAACCGTCTATTTGGTCATGTCTTGCACCAAGACATAAGCATGACAGACTGGACAATATCGATTCAATGCGGCAGGTTGCGGCCCGCTTTCATACATCAGGCATTTTTTGTTGACATATTTACAATGCGATCCATCGTGATCGTACTGATGGGGATGTTTGGGTATCCCGCCCGGATAGATCTTGGCGACTTGCTTAAATGAATGGCCGAGCTCGTGGTTGATCGTGTTGATGAAGTCCTGCTCGTCGTTCGGCGTGTAGCTGTTCACGATGCCGTCGGGATACGAAGTGCCAAGGAAACGCTCCGCTCCTCTCAAGGTCAAGTTGATGATCCTGATTTCCGTCTGCGCGCCTATGACCAATCCCGCCGGGGCCTTGATGCGCACCTCGTGGGGGTCATCGCGGTTGGGATCGAGATCGATATCGGCGGCTAGTAAAGCGACCTGCGGCCCATCAACCCATGCATGCGCGATTGGGTCCCAATTTCTAATCTGCCAATCTCCACTGTCCAGCAAGGTTCCGCCTTGTAGGGGCGGATCCAGCAACTCGGCGTTCACCTTGGTCTTCTTCGGCAGGTCGGCGGGGCGGAACCAAGGGATGGTGACAGCCGACGTGTTGTTGCCCGCGATCCACAAGCCATTGGCGTTCAGCATCGGAATCATCACCGGTTTATCGGCCATGGGCGCAGCCAGCACGAAGAACCTCGACTCCGTGGCGTCGCCGACCATGAGTCCGGCGTCCATATTGTTTTTGTAATTGTTCCTATAGTTATTCGAGGAGTCCACGTAATAGCTGAGCATGTACTTGGGGTAGATGACCCTGGGGTTGATGGCGTCGGCGTCAGCGCGCGACATCTCAATCGCCGGAATCGCTTCCATGACGACCTTCACAGCTTTATACGTATCGGCGGCATTGAAAAATCCGGCGACGACAACGCCTTGCACTTTGATTTCCTGGTACCAGAACTTACGCCAGACGGTTATCGTATCAGCGGCAAAGACCGGTTTCCTCTTCTCCAGTTTCGGATACCCGTGCACGTACTTGGCGAGATGGGGATCTTGATCGATGTAGGCCGCCGGTCGGAACTTGTCTCCGCCGAATCGCGATAGCGTGAGCTCCGTCTTCGCGTACCCGGTCACATCGGTCTTTGCAGAAAGGTGCAGCAGGTTCTTCCGGTCCGTTTTGTCCAAGTGCTTGACCGCGGCCGCGATACCGTTCCATTTCCAGGTCGTCGGCAAATCCACCCCCCAGTTCGCAGCCTTCATGTTATTCTTGTCCGGGGCCAGCATGAAATGAACCGTGACGTCCTTGATCGGCTCGGTGAGCCGGGCACCAATGGTGACCTTGCGGCCGTTCGGGTCGGGCTTCACCAAGTTAATGTAGAACTGCTTCTGACCGGGATCCCACGCACTAGCTCCGCCGATCGGGGGCGTGTAATCCAGTTTGACTTCGTTGATCTTGACGACCGTAAACCGAGCCCAATCCCCATTCTGCTTGGCGGTTTTTTCCAGACCGCCGGGATCCCGATTCAGCCCAAGGTCCAGCCTGATACTGAGGGCTTTCGAACTGGCCGTCTTGCCCTCCACCCAAAACTCCTTGTCGGCTACTTTGAGATCAGAGACCCGGATCTCTAGGGGAAGCGGTTTGAGAGCAGCGTCCCATTCCTTGCCGTGCACAGCGCAGCTGCCCGTGGTGCCCGTGGTGTTCGTTTCGTTCAGGGTAATCTTGTAGTTATCGGTTCCGGCCGGCCACTGAGACGCTTCGAGTTTCTTCACGAGCAATCGGGCGCGACCGAAGGAGGCCGTGTTCTGCACGTGCAGGACGCGGCCCGGCTTGACCTTTTCCACGTCCGTCAGCTCCTTTTGAGCGGGAAGAACCTTCTTAAAGAGATTGGTGTGGTAAGTGCTGACGGGATCCGTGTCCGGGTTTACTTGGATCGCAGCCAGAGCGACGGTGTCGTGCTGGTGTGGAATCAATTTCAGCTCCACCACGCCCATTTCTCCTTGCGCCGGGTTCTTGTCGCGTTGGATAAACCCGTCGCCCGGATCATTCAGCGTGAGTTCGGCCGTGAACGGGCCCGCGGTCTTGCCTTTCAGATACAGCTTTAGTTTTTTGCCGCGGCCGAGTTGATCGTTGGTGAGTTGGCCGTTAGACGGCAGCTTGTTGTTGGTAGTGCAGTTTTCGTCCAGGAAGATGTCCACGTTCGGAGCAGTGAACACACCGCCCTTTTCGAAGTGATGCGTCCCCTGATAGTCTTTGTCGGGAAGGCCGGCATATTTCTCGGTGAACGACAATTCGATGTAGGTCGGATCGGCGTAGAACTTCGTTGGTTCTGTCACGTCTTGATGATCGGTGAGTCTTCTGTCGAGAAGCACCACTTTGTACTCCATCTCGATCTTTGGGGTGACAATGTTCTTCCGTTCCACGATGATCTCGACGGTCTTGTCATCCCCCAATGCCAGCGTGATTGTTTGCGAGGCGGCAGGGGCGGCAAAATCTTTGTCGTCCGGACTAAGAAAATTCTCCACCACGACCGTGTAGTCTCCGGGGGCAACCGTGCCGAACTCAGCCAGCCCTGACTTCTTCCCGGTAGACTTAGAGCGCGCGTTCGCCTTCACTTTGGCATAGATCGGTTTCTTGTTGCCGTCATCCAAGCAGTAGACCTTCACCGATAGTTTCGGGCGTTTCTTCTTGCAGGGTAATTCTGGAGAACTGACTGAATTTCCCCCGGTCGGTAGGTTCGCGCCAAGAGTTTCAGCCTTGTTCTTGTCTTTTGCCGTCATAAGGCGACCTTCCTGAGGAGCTAATCGGGGCTTAGCGACTGTTCGATGTGGGTCAGCGCCTGGGCATGCATCCGCAGGGCGCGATCGGTTTCGTCGGCGAGGGAGGCGTCCTGCAACACGGCGCTGGCCCAAGGGTGGAGCGGATCGCGGTCAAATCCGCTACCGAGCATGAACATCAGCGTCACAAAGACGAACACCCCGCGGGGGTGCTGCAGCCCATACTCGGCGGCGCGCACGATGCCGTCCGCGATCATGACGCGGGTGGCCTCCGCCCCTTGGTGTTCGAACTTCTGCGGATAGAATCCCTTCAGGATCTCACAGACATCAGCGATCCATTGGTCGCCCTGGCTGTCGGGGACGGTTGCCAGATCAAAGGCGCGGATGCGCAACATCGCCCGCACGATCCATTCGGCATGTTCGCCGGCCGTCGCCCCCAGATAATCCAAGGTCTCTTTGAAAAGGTTGTCCAGACGCAACGTGGGATCGGCGATGGCGTCTTCGCTCAGACAGTCCGCCACCCAGGGCAATTGCGGGTCATGGACAAAATCTGCGCCCAGGATGAATGTCAGGGAGACGTAGACACTGACCTGCCGTTTGGTCGAGTAGCCCCGCACCGCCGCCGCGTGGACGCCTTGTCGAACCAGCTGGCGGATCTGGGCCTGGCCGCCGGCCTGCCGGCATTCCCGGGGATAATGGCGGAGGAAAAGCTCAACCAGGCCCTCTTCGAAGCGGGCCTGGGCTTCTCGCCCGAAGACCGTCATCTGCGCATGGCGAATCACCAACATAAATCCCTCTCGTTTTCCAGGCGGGGGCCGAGAGCAAGACTTGCGAAAAACGGTTTGACGCTCATGGCCCCTCCTTTCCCTGCAGCCGGATCCGCCGATCCTGCAGCCGTGAGCCGTCGAACGTAAACTCGATAAGGGTTTGGGGATCCTGGTCCTCGACCAGATAGCGGCTGATCGGGCCGAACACGGTCTTCAGTTCGTTCGGCAGACAGGTTGGCAGGTAGGTTCGCAGCACGCGGGGATCGTAGTAGCGAAACAGCAGGAACTTTCCCGCTTCGTCGCGGACCCGCAGGAACGTGCGCAGATGGTGGCGGAGGTTCGAACTGTCTTTGATGCTCACGAAGATGCCCCAACTATGGCCCCAGGCTTGCTCGAGCAAGCGTCGCGCAAAGGGTCGGTCCGGCGGTAACTCGACCAGATAGGGCGCGGCCAATTGCAGGGCGCGTGGCAGATGGCCGCTGTACAGGCAGAGATAATCGAGGCCTGAATCCAACAAGAGGTGGAAGATACACGGGTCGCGGGCACCGTCAAGGATCGCCCACACGCTCGACTTGGCCGCCGGGCCGGCCGGCCAAAACGTTTTCAAGACCTGCTCCAGATCGGGGCCAGCCATGTCAGTTTCGCCTTGGGTTATGCCACCGCGCCTTGCGGCTGGCGTTGTTTCTCGCACTCTTCGCAGAAGGGCGCGCCCGACTGCGCGGCTTCGACCAAAACCTCGGCCTGCGCCACCGCGTCGGGGTTCGACGGGGGACCGGAGGTTTCCGGTGGCGCCGCCGGGACAGGGGCGACCGGGGGCTCGGAACGCTCGCTACTCTGCGACAGGCGCAGTTTGGCGCACTCTTCGCAGAACGGCACGCCCGACTGCGCGGCTTCGACCAAAGCCAAGGTTTGCGCCGTCGCGTCGTGGTTGGAGGGGAAGGTTGAATTGTCCGAGTCCGCCTGCGCCACGGGAGGAGGCGGTGCGGTTTGGCGCGTGGGGGGACTTGGTTCGTCGAACGATGGGCACTGGCTTTCAACTTCCGCATGCGTGGTGGGCTGATCGACCGAGACCAGCGAGCAAATGCGCCAGCGGTTGGAATCCAGGAGTCGTGAGAACTGTTCGAAAAGCTCGTCGTCATTCGCCAGCGCGACGCAATAACCTTGTTCGGCCCGACGCACAAAATCCCTGATCCTCACCATTGCGACGGCGTTGGTTTTCAAACGCGTCAGATCACATTGGTACAGCCATCCACAGTCGGGGTGCCAGGAGC
>JAPLNJ010000209.1 GCA_026692885.1 Planctomycetota bacterium
CACCCACTGGATGAACCTCCATGCTCGAAGTGGGACAGTCAGAAAACCCAGTGAACAGCGGCCAAATTAGCAGAATTCCTCCAATGCGCAAGGGGGTAGCGTGAATAATGCGGGTTGAAATCAGTCGCGGATGCGGCCTGGGCTGCTCTTTCTGTACCATTGGCCGCGTTCCCGTGGTTCACCTGCCGCCGCAAACCATTCTTGCCGACGTCGAGACCAATGTGGCCGGCGGCATGCCGAATATTGCTCTCTTGAGCGAGGATTTCTTTCGCTATGGGGCGAATGGCGTGAAGGCCGATCCCAATACCCTGCTCGCGCTGGTGCGCAGCATCCGCCGGATTCCGCAGGTGCGTTTGATCCAGATCGACCATGCCAGCGTCGCTAGCGTTGCGCAATACGACGATTCCCAGCTCCAGGCCATTCACGATCTGCTGGTGGGCCAGAACGCTCAGCGTTACGTCTGGGTGAACGTGGGAGTGGAAACGGCATCCGACGAACTGCTCAAGCAGATCGGCGCCGCGGCGAAGTGCAAACGCAGCGAGTCCGAACCTTGGGGCGATTTCTGCAGGCGGCAATTGCGACGGCTCTGCCAGGCAAGGTACTTTCCCATGGCCAGCCTCGTGATCGGCCTGCCCGGTGAGCGCGACGAGCACTTGCAGGACACCCTGGCCTGGGTCGAGTCGCTCGCGGACCAGCGGCTCGCGGTCTTTCCGGTTCTCTATGCGCCGGTCGATGGCAGTCCGCCACTCAACCCGGGTCGCTTGCGGCCGTTGCATTGGGCGTTGATCCGCGCCTGCTATCGATTGAACTTCCGCTGGGTGCCCTGGTTCCATCGCGACAATCAGGCCGCGGCAGGCGTGCCCTTTGCCCGTCGCATGGCGCTGCAACTGCTGGGCTACGGCCAGATCCTGCAGTGGCAAAGCCTTCTGGCATGGCATCAATGGAGGGCCAGAGAGACCTGCGGTTCGAGTACATGATCTACGTGGGCGATTTCATCCCGGCCGCGCCGGCGAGGATCGCTCCGCCCAGGCAACCGCGCGCAACCAGCTTCTCGTACCAGGAAAAGCCGTCTCTTCGTGGTGAACATGGGGCGTTGGGGGAGGTGGTCATAAGGTGTCCCTCGGAGATCGTCAGGAAGGTGCAGTCGTCGTAAGCCAACGCGATGGTCCATCCAAGACTTGCCAGCCCGCCTCGGAAAAGTACTCACGGCAGGCACCGGTCGTCATCCCATGCTTGCCCGCCGTCTCGGGAGCCGTGTCGCGGGGATTGGCCCCGGCTTCGGACCACAGCAACGAAGCTCCCGCCGCGGCACCATAGACATCGGGTTCATGCGTGCAGTTGCCAGGGACGGTTCTAGGTAGTACCAAACGGACGGCGGCGACGAGGTGCGCCATGCGTGCTTTCGAGACGATTCCCAGTTGGCCCATCGCGGTGCCGGGAATCGGAATGCGCCGTGCGGCGCCGCTGTACACGGGCCGCGCATCGCGCGTGATGATCGTTTTGGCGACCAGTTCTTCCATCCCGTGTTCGGGGCCGATGGGCTCCAGGCACGTGCCGATCAACAGACCGGCTTCGCGCGCGTGGTACATCGTCTGCAGCCGCCGTTCGACCGGGATGCTCGTATCGCGGCCCTCGCCCAGACGAACCGCGTGATAGATGCCGACGAACCCCACCTGCTTCAATCGTTGGGCCTGCGGCAGGGTGAAGTCGCCCACGTTGGCTACCAGCGGCGTCTCCGGCCGGAGTGACCGACGGATCTCGCTCGCGACTTCAAGGTATCTGGAAAGCGGATAGTCTGCTGTAATCATCAGGTAGACGGCATTCGCGCCCTCGGCCTCCGCCTGGCGCGCCCGGGCCACCGCTTCTTCGACGCTCAATTCCGACTCCTGCGCGAAGACCTCGTTGCAAGCCGCAAACGAACAGAACCGGCAGTTCATCGGGCACTTGGCCACATTCAGCCCGACCTGAGCATGGACCTCGGCCAGGCCTGAACACGCTTGTTCCGCCTTCCGTCGACCAGCTGCGATGATGCGTGCGGACTCGTCCGAAAACAGCTGCACCTCGAAGAGGGCGGCGATTTCGTCGTTCGTCAGGCAGCCATCTTCGAACGCCTTGTTCACAATTGACGCGACCATCGTACCGTTCTCCAACAGAGTGCTGATCCGAGGCAGGTCTACCGTTCCGATACCGGCGCGGCACCTACCCTGCTACCGCCTTGCGTGCCGCCTTGAGGAACACGGTGATTCCCTCGCGGTATTCCTCCAGGGTCGTGATCCATTCCCGGAGGCAACTCGCGCCGGCCGGCGTGAGCCGATACGAGCGTTTGGCGGGACCGGCATCCGATGGGGTCCACGCCGACGCCACCAACTTCTTGGTTTCCATCGTCTTGAGCGCGCGGTACACACCCGAGGGATCCGGCTTTTGCCCCCCGAACATGGGTAACTCGCTGAGTCGCTCGATAAGCCGATAGCCATGCAGCGGGCCCGTCGAGAGCACCACCAAGACCGCCGGGTGAATCAGCTTGTCCAGCGTACGCCCCCCGCAAGGGCAGTCGTCCCAATCCGCAACTACATCCAGTCCGCTGGCCTTCATGGTTCTCCCATCCATGGTCCTGAGGCTTGTTACGTGGCCATCGTCTGCCAGGGCGTCGTCGGCGCGACAGGCATTGTTCCCGACTTCGCCCTGTCTTGACAGCGAAAGCCTAGTCGGGAATACTCTTCATTGTCAACTAGTAGAGGGCCTCTAATACTTGATTCGGTGCTGCCAGTATGCCCTTCCCCGTTTACCTGATCACCGGTTACCATGAACCCACGAACGCTCGCCCACTACGAAGCTCGCGCATGCATCGTCAAGGCGCTGGCCCACCCTGCTCGCCTGCTGATCGTCGACGAGTTGTCGAAGCACGGCGAACGCTGCGTCTGTGAGCTGACCGAGATGATCGGTTCGGACATGTCCACGGTTTCGCGTCACTTGGCCCTGCTCAAAGGCGCCGGGTTGGTCGAGGACGAGAAACGCGGGCAGATGGTGTTTTACCGGCTACAAATGCAGTGCATCCTGAGCTTCTTCGACTGCATCGAGTCGGTGATGGCGTGCAACGCCAAGAGGCACCGGCAACTGATGGCGTGATCGCTGACTCCCGCCCGCGATCAGCCGGGCGAGGCCCCATCCAAGCCCAACCTGCGTCAGGCTTTCCTGTGTTCCGGCCACGGGCGCCGTCCGCGTCGCTGCTGCAAGTTGACCTCGGCGTCGCGATGTCGACACGCGGGGCGCCGTCGTGTCGGAAGTCGCCAATTCACAGGCGTGAATCCGCCGGGGCTGCTAGTCGCCTCAGCCGGGATCTTGATCCTGCGGCTCGGCAGACCGCTGGCAGCATCCTGGCGGGTGTACTGCTCGGCACGAGAGGACTCCGAGGATGGATCCCAGCAGCGGAGCGACGAGGTAAATCCACAGGTGGGCAAGACAGCCGGACACCGCCGCCGGCGCAAGAGAGCGGGCAGGATTCATGGACGCGCCACAGATCGGACCAGCAAACAACGCCTCGAACGCAACCACGCCTCCGACCGCGATTCCCGCCATGAGTCCCTTTTCCTTGGCGCCGCTCGAAACGGCAAGGATGACGAACATCAACATGGCCGTCAGAACCACCTCCAAGAGGAAGGACACGAAGGGCGCACCGGCTGGTTGAGTCGCCCCCAGGTGGTCATGCAGAGGGAACATCGCCCGAAGCAGGAGACTGGCCAGCAAAGCTCCGACAACCTGGCTCACTACATACGGCAGGACGTACTTTCCCGAAAAACGCCTGGCACCCCAAAAGCCAAACGTCACCGCCGGGTTCAGATGGGCGCCGGACACGTCGCCGATGGCGTAGATCATCGACATTACGACTAGGCCAAACGTGAGCGCAACGCCGACGTGCGTCACTTGGCCGCCCGAAACATCGTTGATGACGATGGCTCCGGTCCCCGCAAACACCAGACAAAACGTACCGATCGTCTCCGCTATCAGCCGCTTGGTGGTATCCCTCATCCGGACGGTTCTTTCCGCTGTTAAGCGATCCAGTGCGGTGGCTGGCCGAAATTCAGTGGCCGACGAGCTTGTCTTCACAGCCAAGACGCGATGGATGCTACTGACAAGTTGCATCGCCTGCGACAGGTTGCTGTCACGGTTCCTGGTTCCCGCCTGCGCCCTGTCTTGACAGCGAAAGCCTAGCCGGGAATACTCGTCATTGTCAACTAGTGGACAACGTCTAATACGTGACTCGGACCTGAACCTATGCCCATCCCCGTGTACCTGATCACCGGCTACCTTGGCGCTGGAAAAACGACCCTGGTGAAACACCTGTTGGCGACACCGCAGTTGCGGTCGCAGCGCGTGACCCTGATTGTCAATGAGTTCGGCTCGCTGGGAATCGATGGGCAATTGCTGGAGCGGGCAGCGGACCATGTTTTCGAAATCAGCCGTGGCAGTCTGTTTTGTGCGTGTATCCAGGCGGATTTCGTCCAAACCTTGGAGACGATCGCCCGCGACGTCCGGCCGGATGTGGTGCTCGCCGAAGCCAGCGGGGTGGCTCAGACCAGCGATCTGGGGAGCTTCTTCGACCTGCCGCAAACACGGAACCAATTCCACATGCAGGCGAACTTATGTGTGGTCGACCTGAACTTCACGAAGGTGCTGCCCTATCTGAAAGCGTCGCGCGCCCAGGTTACGTGGGCGGATGGCTTGGTGATCAACAAGACGGATCTGCTCGGCACCGCCGGCACGGAGCGGTTGGCGGCGCTGTTAAGCGACCTGAATCCTCGATCTGCACAAGCCCGAGTCACTCACGGTCGCATCTCCTGGGAATTCGTCCAAGGCCTGCAGCATGTGCCCTGCCAGGCCCCGCCCACCGTATCGCCACCCGCAGAGCTGGCGACTTGCTCCATTCTTGGGCGCTGCGCGGACCGGACCGAGTTCCACGCCGCCTTCCAACGGATCCAAGACCGAGTGCTGCGACTGAAAGGCATCGTCGACTTCGGCGAGGGACCCGTGCTGGTCGAAAGTGTCTTCGACGCACTCACGGAAAGCCCGTTCCAAGGAAAACAGCCCCGGTTTGGGATCGCGGTCATCGGTTGGAAGACCACGGCCGAGGAACTGACGCGAGCCTTTGCGCCTGCGCTCCGCTCGACGAGCGTGCCCCTGGTGCAACTCACGTCCAGTGGTCCGCGGGACGGCTGAGTCCGGGTCAGAGGAAGCTCCCGTGGGGCGGGTTTCCAACCTGTCGCAACGTCCTGGAACGAAACTCGGAACTTGGAAACCTGCCCTGCGAACAAGCGAAAGGAACCGGACATGAAAGGGTGCGACCGCCGGCTGGCTCAGATAGATGTTTTGCCAGGTTTCACGCTCGTGGAGCTTCTAGTGGTGATCGCGATCATCGGCATCTTGGTCGCCCTGTTGTTGCCGGCGGTGCAAGCGGCCCGCGAGGCCAGTCGCCGGACCCAATGCACCAACACGCTCAAGCAACTGGCGTTGGCTGCCCAGCATTACCATGACGTGGTGCGCACTTTTCCACCGGGGATCGTGTTCACGCGGTTCTATCCGACTCCAACGCCCCGTTATGCTGGCGTGAGCTTGTTCGTCCACCTCTTGCCCTATATCGAGATGGATCATCTTCGCGGGCAGTGGGACGTCAGCGACCCAGAAGGCGTTTTCAACGGGGGAAGGGACTCACTGTCGGCCCAGGGACCGAACCTGCTTTGCCCCTCGGAACCGGAGAGTGAGAACCCACTGTATTACGACTCGCATATCTGGGGGATGGCGACAGATCGCTGGATCAAAGTGACGAGCTACGCGGGAAACGGCGGGACCAGGTCCTATCATCCCAACTCAGGTTTTCTGATGGCAGACGGGATCTTCTTCCATGTGGGGCTCAACTCGAAGCCCCAGCCAAACCAGCCATCCGTGCGCCTGGCCGACATCACGGATGGCACCAGCCACACGCTCTTCTTTGGCGAGCGGAGCCGCTGGGACCCCAACTATAACACCTTTGCCGTGCAAGGCTGGGACTGGGCGTTCCGCAACTATGGGAATTGGTGCGGCACGAGTGGGCAGGCACTGTCGCACGTGACGCTCAGCAGCTACCCTCCCCTCAACTACCGGCTGCCGTTCGACTACGCAAACCGGGCCAGCGCCAGTCCGCCGGCCAACAGCTCCGCTGATTTCAAGTATTACATCGACCTCCGGGTCTGTGCGTATGGGAGCAACCATCCGGGCGGAGCCAATTTGGCGTTGTGCGACGGTTCTGTCCGTTTCTTCTCAGAGTCGATTTCTCTGATCACCTTGCGCGCCTTGAGCACGCGGCAGGGCGGTGAAGCAGAGGGTGTCCCATGAACACATCACGGACACTTGGACTCACTGGACCAACCGCGTGCCGTAGCGTTGGCGTCACGGGTCATCGCCGACAGAACAAATGGCTCGCGTTGGCCCTGACACTACTGTTGGGATGTGTTCGAAATGCTCCGCCCGCTACGGTCGAAGGGACCCTGCGACTCAACGGCAAACCCCTGGACAATTGTCTGGTTACTTTCGTTCCTGAAGCCAGCCAAGGGACCAAGTATTCGACGGGGCTGACTAACCAGCAGGGAACCTTCCGTCTGCGCGATAGCAATCAGCAAGAAGGAGCCGCGCTTGGCTGGCACCGGGTGACGGTCCAGGACATGTCGGTTTCCACAGGCGTGCACCGCCGAGACAACGGCCCGGTGGACGCGGAGGCAAACCCGGCGCAGCCCCCGCCGCCCGTGCAACGTTCCCGCGTGCCCGGAAAGTTTGTGTCCCTCACGGAAACGCCCTTGCGGCAGGATCTCAAACCTGGCCAGCAGGTCATCGATTTGGACATCCACTGAAAGGTCGAGCCGTTGCCTCGGGATTCGGCATGGACTTGCACTTTGCAATGACTGAGTCCGCTGGCATTGCATTTTGCGATGCCACAGTTTCCCCCAACTACCCAGGCTGCATATCCGAATCCAT
>JAPLNJ010000210.1 GCA_026692885.1 Planctomycetota bacterium
TTCCAGCCGGGCGAGCGGCGTGGCTGCGTCGGGTGCCACGAGACGCGTGAGGAAGTCGCCGCCGCGCCGGCCTTCGGGCTGGCCATGGCGCGCGAGCCGTCCGTACCGCTGCCGCCGCCGTGGGGCGATCGGGCGATCAGCTTCTTGCGCGACGTGCAGCCGGTGTTCGACCAACATTGCGTCAGCTGCCACAGCGGCCTGAAACCCGCCGCCAAGCTGGATTTCTCCGGCGGCCTGACCACGCGTCATAACCGCGCCTACGACACAATCCTGGCGAACAAGTTGATTTCGCAATCGAATGTCGGCGAGGACGCCCGGATCACGCTGCCGCTGGTGTTTGGCTCGCACAAGAGCAAGCTGGTCCAGATCCTGCGCGACGGGGCGTGCAGTCAGCGTGCCCGACTTTCGCCGGAGGATTGGCTGCGGCTGGTGACCTGGATCGACGCCAACGGTCCGTACCACGACGGCTTCATCAATAAACGGCTGTCGGCATTGCCCTACGACCTGCCGACCGACGGCGAACTTGCCCAGCAGATTGCCGCCGTGCACGCCAAACGCTGCGCCGGCTGTCACTCACCCGGTGACGTTTCGCGTCTGGATTGGATCGACCTGCGCAATCCGGGGCAGAGTCGCTTCCTGACGGCACCGTTGTCCAAGACCGCCTCGGGGACGGGCCAATGTTTGCCGCCGGTCTACCAGGATCAGCAGGATCCGGACTACCAAGCCCTGCTGCAGGTCATCGAATCCGCCGCCAAGAAAGCCTGGGCCTTGCCGCGGCGCGACCTGAAAGGGCTCAGCCCAGCCAAGTAGCGAAGTCGGCTCCTGGCGTCGACGGCGATAACACGACGCCGGGCAGATCATCACTCGGCGCGATCCTGCCGGAGGCGTGCCTGATATCGGTCGGGTCTGCCCCAGCCGATTCTTGATGCTCATAGGCCCAATCGTTTCCGCAAATTTCGCCGGACGATTCGGAGGGTTTGCATGGCCGAACGAGCCTAAACGGCGGTGGCGGCCATCCCTGGATAACGGAACTTGACCGCGTAGTCCTGGGTGCATTTCAGCTTTTGTAAGTTTCGGCGAGGGCTTTGGGTGGCATGGGCGAGGCGGGAAATCACGGCCGGGGCCTTGATTGCAGGGTTGCGAACTGCTGTCAGTGCTGGCAACGGTCCGGGTGGCTGGCGGCTGAGCCTAAGCGAAGCCCCAGTTCCCCCTGCTGCTAGCAGTTGGCAATCTTACGATCAAGGCCGTGGGGTTGCCAATCCTGCCCGCTTCACGCCGCCGACAACGACTTCGGCGTTCGGCCTCGGCATGTTGCTTTCGCTTCTCCGCTAGGCGTCGCGCCCGAGATTGGCGTTTAGCTGCCTGCCAGCGGCGTAGCAACCGGAGGCATTCTGGCTTCTGGCAGTAGAGTTGGTTCCACGCCCGTGGTCGAAACACGCGACCACAGCCTTTCCGGTGACAAGTCCGCGGCGGAAATCGACGGGTACTAGGCGAGGGCGTAGTGGGAGCGATAAGCTATTCTTGTCCCGTGGGAGCTGGTACTCTCATTGGGGCCGCCCGAGGGACTGGCCTTTAGTCCCTCGGGCATTTTTCTGTTGTCCAACTCGCTTCCTGCGGTGGTCCCGCGGTCCCTTTCACCGGGACCGTTGGTATCAGTATACCCAGCACGCCCCTGGTCAGCCTGCGGCAAGGCTGCGCTCACCACCTCGGCACATCCGTCACCCTGCTCAACACCACCGGTCCAACGTACCGTTCAGGGATTAGATTGTGGCTGGCTTTCTCACCACTGGCCTCCCGGTTGTCGTGTGCGGCATGCCGGAGGCCGAGCACGTGCTGAGCGTCGAGCACACCGAACGCCGCTTCAAGCAGCGGCTGACATTGCGCTGCTTCACGTGGCGCACGCCACAAGGTCAGCGGGAGTTTTGTGGCATGCTGAAGAAGCTCGACGAGACGCTTCCGCTGGCCGAAACATCCAGCCTGGCGAACGCCGACTTGGCTGGCCGGTTCTATCTGGCCAGCCGCGGCGTGCCGGACTACTTGATGACGCTCGTTCGCGGTGCGGCGACCGAAGCGGTCCAGCGCGGCAACGAACAGATCGAGATGGAAGACTTGTCGCGAATCTTCGAGCGTTGTCTCGCGCAACAGCACATGCTGGCACCAAGACTCGTTGCTACATGTCACAGCGGGGCAGGTCTGGCGAAGGTTCATTTCGGCGAGGGAAGAGAGGAAACCAGGGCATGCCGCCGACTCGGCCGCCTTTCCAAAGCGGGGTAAGGGTTCCCGTGGGCGTGTTGTAGGCTAGTACGAGGAGTTGTTCCAGGCCTCCGTAGCCGAGCGCGTACTCGGCGCACCGCTCCGGCGTCCACTTGTCGGGCTGTTCTTCCCCTCGTGTTGTGCGCAGCAGATGTGTTCCAATCGCGGCAAGGAATTCTCGCAATTCGTTGGCCACCACATGGTCCAGGATTTCGTCTAGCGGCTTAGGGGCGGGCGAGACGGTAGTCACCGCGGAAACGTCCGAGCCCAGCCCAACTTCCTGGGTCAATTGCCGGAGGCTTTGCAGGCCGACAGTGGTGGCGCGGAGAAACCGAAATCGCGGCTTCCGATTCCTGAGCGTTTCCCGCTGTTGCTCGTTCAGTTCGTCGGCCAGGTCTTCATCGAGATCTTTGGGCTGACCAAACCAAGTCTGGATGATCGTTCGGCCCTGCTTCCCCGAGAGCAGGCAGTCGTCGAAAAAAGTGATCGGGCCACCTTGCGTTAGCGCCTGATCGAGAGTCACGGGTCTAGGCTGGCCAACATGATCGGCCAAAAAGTAACTCAGATGGGCCGCGCTCTTGTGAAGCTCTTTCGACAATGGGACGCATACGCCGCCGCCCGGCATCGCCTCGTAAATGGCAGCAGCGAACTGCTTTCCAAGTTCCGTACGATCAAGGAAGACCAACTTCTCCAGCACCCGGAGCATCGGCTCCACCAGTTTTTCCGGGAATTGATCCAGAAATGCCCGGATGCGCTCAGCATTGACGAGGATCGCGGTCCCAATGTTGTAGTGGGCGAAGCGGTTGGTGAGTTGCTCGATACGCAATACGCCCTCCGGCGTTTGTGGAAGGTACGATCTAGGCCGAATGAACCGGCAATCGTTGAACAGATCCGCTGTCGCCGCCTCAGCCAGCCGTTTGAGCCTTTCCACTCGTTGCCAGTCGATTTTTGCGTGATCTGCGGCAAGGCGCCCGAGCCCGAGACCGAACGCCGTTGCGATCAGCATCTCCGTGGCGAGAAAGACCAACTCACGCCCTCTTTGATCCGTCCCACCGACATAGATGTAGGAAATGGCGCGCGGATTATGAGCGAAAGCCGCGGCGTCGGCTGGGAACGATTCGCGTCGCAGGATGCTGCCATCCGGGCGCTCGATCAACAGATCCACTTCCGGCAGCTCAAACGGATCCGGCGGAGTATCCACCCAGATGTCACAGGGGGCCAGCGTGCTGCGAGTCAAGCCAGCTAGTTGGGACGCTCTTTGGTGAAGGTCGTGTTCAAGTTCTGAGCGCCGGCGCGGATCTGCAATCGCGCGTTCCAGGTTCGCCCACTCCTCGCGGGTTTCCTCCGGTACATCGGGACGCCCGTCCTCTCCGGCCGGCGCCGTATCCAGAAGGAAACCATAAGACAGCGCGAACGCTCGTCTGGGCAACTGCCGCAAGTTCAGCATCGCAAGGTACGCGTGGTTTTCTTGCGGATGCTGGCTGACGGCGTACGGCGAAAAAAGACGATCATCCTCCGCCAGCAATTCGGCGGGATGTCGCTTCATGTTGGCCAGCATTCGCATTACGAGACGCTCCGCCGCCAGCGTCTTGTGATGGTGATAAACACGTTCGAACAACATCCCACGCGACAACGCCAAATCATGGGCGTGACGGAGTCCCGCCAAATCGGTACCGAGGACACGAGCAATCCCTGGCTCGGAGAAAATCCTCCGCAACGGATCAGGGCACCGCTTGGGATCGATGGACAAGCAGCGCAGCTTGAACAGCAGCCGTTCAAGGTCCACGGCGAGCGGTACACCCGTGCAGAAGGCATCGCGAAACATGTAGTCCAGCTTGTCGGCATCGATGATGTTCGTGATCAACTGTGCCAGAAATGCGCGTGCCAGCGAGGGTGGTCTACCCACAATTGAGAGCACAGCTTCCGCGATCTGGTCCTTCGAGAAGCCGGCGCCGGACGGTCCAAGGAGTGTCTGGAAACCGGGTGTCAATGCAAGGGCCAACGACAGGCATTCGGACAATCTCGGCATCCTTGCGGGGAGAGTGTTGGCGACCTCTTCTTTGAGTCGGTTGATGTCGCGTACTAGCTGCCCGTCGGTGCACTCGCGTTCCGTGTAGTACCGTTCGGCCACGTGGGAAAACGGCATGTGTCCCACATCGTGCAGCAGCGCTGCTAACCGCACGGTGGTTCGGTTGGCGAGCAGTTCCGCTTGTGACTCGGAGCGGGCAGCGATGGCGACAAGCATCCGCTCAGCTTGGTGCATCGCTCCTAGCGTATGTTCGTAGCGGCAATAGCCGGCCGTAGGGAATGTCAAGTAAGTCACACCCAGCTGTCGCACGAACCGCAGCCGTTGCAGCGGCGGGCTGTCCAGAACCAACATCTCCGGCGCCGTGAGATCGATCATGCCCCACACGGCATCCTTGACCGCCTTGGCCGATGGTTTCACTTGCTGGGCTTCCCGCGCAGCCAGATATTCAGTGATCGACCTGCCGATAAGTCCCTCGATGCGACCAACGAGGTCACCGAAGATGGCTTGCCGTTGAAGATTTTCGACGACCTCAACCGCGTCCATTGTCATGGGGCAGCGCGCCTACCAAGCGGTTTTCAAGGCGGGAATCCCGTGTCCGAGATAGGCATTGGCCAGCCGGACGAAAAGCTCGCGTTGCTCTGGCGAAAAAGTCGCCAAAATCCGCTCCGCGCGCGACTCCGAGATGTCCAGATTAACCCCTGGATAGAAGGGATTCTGCGCACCGAGGAGCCCCCGCTGGAGACGCAACAAGGCGTCGTCCAACTCCCGATATCTTCCCGTGAACGGACTGGGAATGAACGTGCTCGGTACGCATGGGAACTCCGCGGCGCATTCGCCGAGGAGCTCAACCACCTGCCGGAAACGATCATGGTGAAGGTCGTTCCGGGTGTCGATGAACTTGATTCCCTGCAGGCGCAGGGCAGCCAGAAGCCCCCTGAATAAGTCATCTCGATTCATGCGTCATCCTGTCGCAGAGAGTTGAACCTATTTCCCAAAATACACTGCACCAAACCAAAAACTCACCACATTTCCCAACTAGCCAATTTTCTCTGAAACTCGCCGTCCACCAAGAACGCTTCGGTTCCGCGCACTACGCAATTCTCTGCGACTTCCTGGCGGGCCGTCCCCTTGGTCTTACCCGTCCGTCCATACGGACGATCTGTTCGCGCACTTCCCGATCTACGTCCCCAGCCGCCGCCACGCTGAATACGAGTTGACCGTTCGCCAACAAATCCTCAAGTACCGCCGGATCCCCTGTATGCCGATGAAGGGATCTGCCATCGGTAACAAGAACACCCCCAAGAAGAGGATCAGCGCCGTTTGCGTCCCGAAGCTTGCTCAATCCCTTCCGGATCTTTTGCAGGCTCAGACCGTTGTCGCGAAGGCGTTTTACGACTGACAGTCGCAGCAAGTCCTCGTATGAGTACCTGCGTTCCGATCCCTTGCCAGCGGCAGGTCTTACGCTTGGCGAGACGATTCCGCAAGCATCCCAGTGGGCAAGACACCGCTGAGATACGCCGACGATCTTCCTGGCCGCTGCTGCAGAGTAGTCCGTAGCCATAAAGCACAAGTAAAACATTCTTGTACTTATTTTTCAAGACCCCGTGCCAAAAAACGCTGGTGCCTTGTGCTCACGAGCACGACCGGGTGGGAGGACTCGCCAAGTGGTTGCAGTCACCATCCTTTCCATATCGGCACTTGGCTGGTGAATCCGATCACCAAAACCGTTCAGAGGCGAAGCCGAATCGGCCCACACGATTCACTCGGTGACCCGTACCGTTGGCTCTTGATCTAGGCCCGGCAGTTGGTGACCGATCCGCGTGACGAAAACTGCCGCTACGCGGTCAATCCCCAGCACGTCATCGCGTTTTCGACTTGGCCCGGCCACGGATGTGAGGAAAACTTCAGTTGTCTTTGTCCCAGTCGGCTCTCGGCATGTGACGCTCGGCTTTCTTGAAGTCCGCAACCGCGCGATAACGCTCACCGATGTGAGTGTAGGCTAGCCCGCGGTTGTTGTACGCCTCACCGAAGTACGGCTTAAATCGGACAGCTTCGGTATAGTCCGTTATCGCCTGGTGAAAGTCTTGCTTGCGGAGATGCACGTCGCCGCGATTCTTGTACGCCTCAGCGATCTCTGACCTAAACACCTCCGCGTAGTATGGCTTCAGTCGGATGGCTTCCGTGTAGTCCGCGATCGCACGATCGAAATCACCACTGTGGCGATGCATGTCGCCGCGGTTCTTGTACGTCTCGGCCGCGTCTGATGTCGATGACGAGACTGGGTCCCGGGTCGACGTCCCGGCCGTGTCCCGTCTCGATGGCTCGGCCGAATCCAGTATAGATGGCCCGGCTAAGTCTGGTGCCGATGACCGAACTGGGTCCCGGGTCGACCGTCCGGCCGTGTCCCGTCTCGATGGCCCGGCCGAATCTTGCATCGACGGCTTGACTGAGTCGGGTGTCGCTCGCCCAACTGAGTCGGGTGCCGACGGACCGGCTGAATCTGGCCTCGACCGGCCGGCTGAGTCTGGTGGCGACGGCGAGGCGAAGCGTGGCGCTAACGGGATAGCTTTCGTCAAGGGTTCGATAGGACGTTCGTACTCCTCCTTTCGCTGGATTGCCTCGTCGCGGCTGCGATACGCCGTGACGTCGTCTGGCTTCAGCCGGATGGCTTCGCTGTACTCCACGATAGCTCGGTCGTAGTCTACTTTCAGTCGATAGGCCTCGCCGCGATTGTAGGAAGCCTTTGCAGCGTCTCTGGGCGTGAGCGTCCAAGAAAGCACTCCTATGAGAATCCCTAGCGAGACGCCACCGACCATCACTGGGAGCCAAGGCTTTTTGGGCACCCTCGCAGGGGCGATCGGCTGCCCGACGATCTCCTCCGCTGACTCCAACTGACTGGGCACTGTCCTTCCAGGCGATGTTACCAATGAGCTTGAATCGGTAGGAGCACGGGCAGACACGTCGAAGGTGCTACGTGGTCGCGCTCTACCGTGTAGCAGCGCATCGACTTCTCGCTCCTGGCCCCGTTCAAGGCGGGGCGAGCGTCCGTCGCCCAAGAGATCCCAGACCTGCGGCTCTCGTCCAAGGGGACCCTGGCTTGCCAGAACCAGTTGCCCCACAAGCGAGTGAACGGACACGTCATTGGCGTTCCAAAGCTCCCGTAGAAGTTGCGAATTGCCAGGATCCTCAAAATCCTCCTTGGAGAACAATAAATTCTCCCCGTTATCGTGCCGCCCCCACAGCTCCCTGCCGCCAATGACGAGACACTTCAACGCGGTACAGATCAGAAGATTAGGGAACCGATCGACCTCGATGTTGTAAATGCCGCGTTTCAGTCGATCGGGATGTTGATAGTGTTCGTGCCCGTTCTCTCCCGACGGTACTTCCGCCAATTCTGGAACCCACATGCCGTCGTAGTCGACCAGCTTCAACTCTACTACGTCCGGCGTATTACCGGACTGCACAAGTAACACGTTCCCGTGGTACAGGTCACCGTGTGCCACCTTGGCAGCACGGACTGTGCGGGCCAGCTCGACCCAATGCTCTAAAAGGGCTTCCAGGGTCTCCGGCCGACCAAGGTGTTCCCTGACAAATTGGTTGAGAGGTTTCCCCTTGATCCAACGCATCTTGAGGATCGGAAACCATTCCCCCCGTAGCGTTTTGACTCCTTCGGCATGATAAGAACAGTCGACGGTGTTGCGTATCCTTGCCATGACCAGGCGCTTGCAGATGCTGTGATACCGCTCCTCACGTCGAGGGACGTCCCGTGTGAAACACTTCACCGCCCACTTCTGTGCGTTGGGACATTCAAACTCGAATACTGCGCCAAATCCGCCCGACACGGGAAGGAGAGGTACTCCGAGCGCATTCTTTACCACTTGCCCTGCGGTCAGATCGGGGTCCAGAAAGGAAATGTCGGGAAACTGCACTGCATCGCAGTATTCAGCCGGTGCGGGCCAAGACATTAGCGTAATCTTTAATCCCAAACAGCGCTACTCTGAGCACATGGAGGCCGGATGCAACATGCGGCGTCGAAAACATCGGGAGTTGTCTTCGAATGTGGACGGTCTTGTGTTGCTTACTATGCGATTGAACGCCCGAGAGCGTCATAGCCTCAAACCTCGACCGCGAGCAGGGTAACATCATCATTTCGAATCGCCCCCTGAATGCGAATTTCTCGTATCCAAGCCTGGAACTGATCATCCGCTACGGATGCAGTTAGCAGGCCGTAGAGCGTCCCCCACGGATTCGTCCCCGCTTCAAACCCTCGCAAGAACCACTGCGCCAATGCGTCGGTCATTAACAAGAACCAATCGCCCTCTTGCCAATCTCCTGCGATGCAATTCTTCTTCGTCCGCATGACGTCGATCTCACAAAAACGTGAGCCCAGGAGCCCCGGACAAACGGTGAAGTCGGCGGAATGCTTCACCGGGAATTTCTCTCGCAACTGGCCCTGACGAAGTTGGAATACGCAGCAGTCGCCGACCGCGACAGCGTGCCAGCGGCGATGCGCGATCACGAGTCCTAGGAAGGTGGCGAAAGCGCCTTCCTCGAATTTTGGTATGGCATAGTACTCAAGATGCCTACTCCCAATATCACTCAACCACTGGCCTTGGAGTGGCGGTAGCCATTTCGTCCACCTTGATGCCCACGGGACCGGGATTCGTATGAACTCGTGCACCAACAGTTGCGCCCATGCGGCGGCAAACGAACTCTGAGATGCACCATCGGCTATCGCAAACCGGCTACGTTTGATGTCAACTGCGCAGGCGTCTTCGAATTCGTCGTCGGTATTGCCTCGCTTCGCTACCCGAAAACATCGTGTTCGCTTCCCTGTGCCGTCCAACATGCTGCGCCCAATCCCAAATGGCCCGTGTCCATTCAGACGGCGCGTATTCGATATACTCGCCGCCAACCTCTGTCAGAAATCTCGTGAATTGCACGGCGGGGCACACCGGGGCTTGCACAGTACCCCCTACCGCAGGTTTCGGTGGCGGCGCGTCCCCAAGTCCAGGAACTTGTACACGACTACCAAGTCCGCGTTAAAGACCAAACCGCGCGTGTCGTCGGTTACGTTATAGCCTTCAAGACGCGCAAACTGCTGCATGGGCGGCGGCAGCCTGCTCGACATGCGGAACAACAACTGGGCGTTCTCCGTGGGCAATTCCTCCTCACTCATAGGGAATTCAATCGGTGGACTGGTGTGGGACGAGATATGAGCGTTGAACAACACAACGTTGCCGTTTGTCGAAGTGAGTGCCCTGAGTGCCTCCGCATGGGGCTCGGGAGCCCCGTCGGTTTGTCCGCCGTCGGTCAGATTGATAACGATCGGGGGATAGCATGCCGGCTGGTTTTCGATAAAGTCCTGGACCGTTCGTTTCGCGAGAGCAAGTGCTTCGCACATCGGTGTCGTACCGGCAGCTTCAGGTTTGATCCAAATGGGGCTATCTACGTTCTTTGTTACTGACTTGCCACCCCCGATAGCGATTTCCATTGGGCGTTTTTCCATCCCGATCGGCGCGGCAGCAATCTCGCTAACACGCACCAGTGTCCGCCCCACTAACTTGCCACCCCATGCACTGTCAACGCGGCTGCCGTAACCGATCACGCCAACGTGAAAATAATCGAGAATGCCCTCGGATCCGTTGCACACGATGACCAAGTTGTAAAGTTGGCGGTTGATCGCGATGGCCAGGGCGTCAGACTTCTTCTGCCCCGACTGCCCACCGAAGGGTTCGTCCATGGACTCGGATTGGTCAACCAGGAACAGAAGGCACGAGGGCCTGTCCCGGCAGATTTCTGCCGTGTACGGAAACAGATCGGGAACCATTCTCGCCTCGCGCCAATCGCCCTGTTCGCGTCGGCGAACGTGGGTGATGAGACGCACCTCGCCCTCCATCACCCTACGTTTCAAATCGGCGAATGTCAGCGGTCCTTTGAGGGGTGGGCCACCCTCCCAGTAAAACCACTCGGATGGACCCGGCACCGGGACCGTTGGGGCGACCGGTTGGCGTCCTTTCGGATCCGATACCCACGCGGGCCGCACTGGTTGCTGATCTGAGCGTCCGGTTTCAGTCATACCCACCTCCAACGTCATGGCTACAAGCATGGTAACAAACTGGCGCCCACTACTCAACCATGCCCGGAAGAGAAGGATGCGGTCGTTGGATTTGGTCGTCGGGCGTTACCCGAACAGGGCCACTGTTCCGCTTCGCCGCCCAGGGTTCCCGCCGTTCTCGCGCCACAAATCCTGCCGGCCATCACCGCCTCGCTCGACCTGCCGGTCGGCCCCGAGGGGCTGATCGACTCGGTAAGCGTCAAGTTCGAGCGGTTTGTGATGGACCAGATTCGCGCCGGCGAGCAGGTCTGCGCCACGGCCAAGCAGCAATTGAGCGACTGCGAACAGCAGTTTCAGAAAGCGGCCCAGCGAGCCGCCGAGCGCCGGGCCAAGAGCGCCCAGCCGCACTTGGAGCAAGCCCGGCGTTCCTGACCAATGTTCAGCAACTGTTCCTGCAGTTCCACGGCTCGGCGAGCTACGAGCAACTCGTAGTACGCTGTCCGGACGTCGTTTAACACGCGCTGTTCCTGTGCCTGTGCAGCCCATTCGGCTTGCACGATCTCCTGGTCGATCGTCGCCCGGTTGAGCTGCAGTTTCTTCGCCGTGATGATGCGCTGCCCGACGTAAGCTCCTTGCTGGCCGCCGTAGCCGGTGTTGCCGATCTCGGAACCCATGTATCCAATGCTGGGATTCGGGTAGAGTCCACCCTGGACGTACCGGCCTTGGGCCGCACTGACCTGCGCGCGACTCTGTGCAAGTGTGGGATTGTTGCCCAGGGCCAGTGCCTCCAAGTCGACCAACGTCCGCGGTCGTCCCGGTCCGTCGGACTCGACGGGGATCGCGATGGTGGATGGGGCATCGGTGGTGTTCGCCGACTCGCTAGGGCCCGGCTGCTGCCGCGCAGATACCGGCCGCACCAGTTTGACGACCGACCTCGTACCGTCAACCGGTTCCTCGGCTCGGGCGGGTCCTGCAACGAGGAAGACGATCGCGACTGCGGATAGTAGCCACGCGCGAGTGACGGTGTGAAGCCTAGCGTTCATGATTTGCCCCCAACTGCTGACGATGATTCGTGCACGAGAACCGAGGCGTAATTCCTCCACGAACCTTCATGCCAGCTGCACGCCGGAACGCTCGTGCCGAGCACGATCGCACAGGGGAGGCGATGAGGTTGCCCACGGCGCACGTCCGCCGTCGCTATGCGCAGGTCGAACGAAGGCTACCTCTGAATTCGGTTCTGTTCCGGGCCCCAAGCCAATGCACCCACGGTCGTCGGACAGCCCATTGGGGCTGCCACCAGTGCCAGACCGTCGTCATCCGATGCGGGCTGTTGGTTACTGTCCCCCGGATTCGTCACCGGTGAACAGGCTATCGATCCGAACCTTCCCAGGAAAATGTGTCCGTGCACGTCGGCAGCATCAAGTGACATGCCACGGAAATGGTCGCGGTCGGAGGTTCCCGGCGTTCGCTCGTCTGCGGCCGGATGCGGGTGGATGTGGCTGTGTGTTGCCTTGGCGTGCCGGTGAGCTTCCCTGCCGTTTGCATGTGCATGCGTCACCAAGACCGGCGGCAGCACAGCCACAACCAGCTGGCCAAGACCTGGCCTCCGACGTAAAGAAGCGACCGGCGTCTCATAACGTTACTGCACTTACTGGGGGCGTCCTCTGGATGCGGCTAGCACTGCCGGTAATGAGAAGAAACGGCACGGCAATTCGCTGCGCCATGTTTAGGGACGAAGTATTCTATCGGCCTGTAAAGAAGCACCCATGAGTCGTCCTTGCCGGTTGTAGTGATTTCAGCGAAGACGGTGTTGCCTCCAGTGGAAGCACCCCAAGTCCGGCAACGGATGCTTGCGGCGCCGCTGCAACGCCACGGCGCCTTGGTAGTCGGCTTCCGCCTTGGAGACCCATTCAGCAGTGAGCCGTTTCATACAGGACTTTATCCTCTTCCAGGATTTGGCGAAGGAAGAAATCCCCCAGCTTCAATCGCCGCTGGAGTGTTTCCGGCGTATGCACGACGAGGTCGAGGCCGAAGGGGCAGTCGATCGCCTGCCGGATGAGCAGGGACTGTTCGCCAGGGCGATCGGTGCGCATGACGACCAACAGATCCACGTCGCTTTCGGGCCGGGGGCGACCGCGCAAAGTTGTATCCCAGAGAGTCCTTGCAATGGTGAGATCTGGTCCGGCTTTTGTTCCAGCTTGGCATGTCTGGTCCCCATCCGGGCTTGCCCCGGTGGAATTGGGTTTCGACCACTACGTCGGCAGACGCTAGCCG